>CALGOA010000183.1 GCA_937958015.1 uncultured Acidimicrobiales bacterium
ACGACGGCCACTACCACGAGCGCGGCCATCCCACGGTTGGAATGCGACAGACGTTCTGGCTCCTCCGCCATTGGCCAAGAGTACGTTCCACGGGTTGAGTAGAGGCGGTCGCCGCCGATGACTCACCAACAACGGAACGGTCTCGATAGACGTCCGCGGCAGCTCCTAGAGGCAGGATGGAACGGTTGACGTGAACCGGTCCACGATCCTGTCGATCGTCTCGGCATCCTCGACATCCAGAATGAAGATGGGCGAGTACGGGTCACCTTCGACGACCGCAACCAGACAACCCGGAATTGCGGTGCGGCTGGGCCTCACCCTCAACCCCAGCAGATCGGACGCCTCGGCCAGCGTCATACCGGGTTCTACCGGCCCCATCCTTCCCCGATGCAGCGGGAATCTGAAGGTCGGGCTGTCGACCTCTTCCATCACCCAGATGATCGGCATTCGGAACGGGTCTGCGGCGAACTCGTTCGGGCCCGGTCCAAAATCGGCGACGCTGTTGACGTCGATCCTGTCGTCGGGTCCCAGTGTGATCGTCGTCGGCATTCCCAGACTGGGTCCAAGAATGAGCGGGGTTCGGTCCTTGTTCTGCACGAAAATCGCCTGCCGGGGCGCAACGACCACACACTCGGTCGGTGGATCCGGTTGCGAAAGCTGCAAAGAAAGCTCCTCGCCGTAGGCGGTGAGGCAGTCCACCGGAGGGCTGGGTCGGTCAATTGGTGCAAGCGTCGCACCGGTGACCGGGTCCAGGTGTGCCATGCCGTCAGCACCCACGACCACCACACTCCGATCGCCGTCAGCCGTCCGTCCGGGCTGGGACGCCCGAAGAAGTTCCGGCCGGGACCAGAGGATGTCGGTGGTTTCGGGATCGATTCGGGTGAGTCCCCGTTGCTCCAGTTGCAGCAGCACGACCCGACCGATCTCGCCAAAGTTGTAGGACCATAGGAACGGATAGGCCGCGAGGTCAACGACCGCATTCGGTCGGATGCCCCCTCGCCCGGTTTCGGGTTCGATCCTGTGCAATGCACCGTCGGTGTCCACCACGAGTATCAACCGGTCGGTGACCAGTGGCGAGGCCGCCCATCGGGTGTTGGGAGACCCGGCGTATTCCCATGCAGCGTTTGGCGCCGATCGATCAACCCGACGGACCAGCGGAGAACGCCCGTCGTCGTACTCACTGATGAAGAGGAACGTACTTCTCGGAACCGGTGAGTCGAGGTAGATGATTTCGACATTCACCTCGTCGGGACCGACGAATCCGCTCCACCACGGTGTTGAATCCGCCGTCGCAGTGGCGACCGGTTGGGGCACCGTGGTCTGAGGCACCGTCGTGGGAACGGGAACCGCTTCGTTCGTCGCACCCCCGTAGGCAGTCACCATGAGCCAGCCCGCGAGAGCCAGAACCACCGCGCCGATCAAGACGGCGATCGGACGATTCGAGTGCTGCACTACTTCTCGCTCGACCTCCACTGGGTTGCACCGTACCGGTCAGAGGCTGCGGGCTGAGAGTCGGAGAACAGGTCAACCAAAACGCAAACGACCGGACCCGAAGGTCCGGCCGTGTGCAAATCGAAACCTGGGCTGAGGTGCCCAGACCACCGCCCATGCGACCCGTGCCGTCCCGATGAGGAACTAGCTGGGCATGCTGCGGGCGGCAAGCGGTTACATCATGCCGCCCATGCCACCCATGCCACCCATGTCGGGCATTCCGCCCGGAGCGCCTTCGGGTTCTGGCTTGTCGGCGACGAGGCTCTCGGTGGTGAGCACGAGCGCAGCGATGGACGCTGCGTTCTGCAGTGCTGCACGGGTCACCTTGGCCGGATCGGTAATGCCGTTCTTCATGAGGTCCTCGAGCTCGCCCTTGGCAGCGTTCAGACCAACGTTGCCGTCGGCCTCTTCCACTCGGGTCACCCAGATGGCGCCTTCGAGACCAGCATTCTCGGCGATCAAGCGGCTGGGAGCTGCAAGTGCACGCCAAACGCTCTCGCCACCGGTCTTCTCATCGCCCTTGAGCTTCTTGATGGCCTTCTCGACCGCAGGACGGGCTCGGAGCAGCGCCGTGCCGCCACCGGCGACCACGCCCTCTTCAAGAGCAGCGCGGGTTGCCGAGAGGGCATCTTCGATGCGGTGCTTCTTTTCCTTGAGCTCAACCTCGGTAGCAGCGCCGACCTGGACGACGGCAACGCCGCCAGCCAGCTTGGCGAGACGCTCCTGCAGCTTCTCACGGTCCCAGTCGCTGTCGGTGTTCTCGATCTCGGAACGGATCTGAGCGACACGGCCTTCAACGTCGGCCTTGTCACCGCCACCCTCAACGATGGTGGTGTTGTCCTTGGTGATGACAACCTTGCGGGCGGTTCCGAGGAGGTCCATGGTGGCGCCGTCGAGCTTGAGCCCTACCTCTTCGGCGATGACCTGACCGCCGGTAAGGATGGCCATGTCCTGGAGCATTGCCTTGCGGCGCTCGCCAAAGCCGGGGGCCTTGACCGATGCTGAGGCGAAGGTGCCACGGATCTTGTTGACGACCAGGGTGGCGAGGGCTTCACCGTCGATGTCCTCGGCGATGATGACTAGCGGCTTGCCGCTCTGCATGACCTTCTCGAGCACGGGCAGGAGATCCTGAACGTTGCTGATCTTGCCCTGGTTGAACAGGATGTAGGGGTTCTCGAGAACCGCTTCCTGTCGCTCGGCGTCGGTCACGAAGTACGGGCTGATGTAACCCTTGTCGAACTGCATGCCCTCGGTGAAGTCGAGTTCGATACCGAAGGTGTTCGACTCTTCGATCGTGACGACACCGTCCTTGCCGACCTTGTCGATCGCGTCGGCGAGAACCTTGCCGACGCTGGGGTCAGCGGCGGAGATCGATGCGACCTGAGCGATCTGCTTCTTGTCCTCGATTGCGACGGCGTTGTTGCCGATCTCCTCCACAGCCGCAGCGACCGCAGCCTCGATGCCCTTCTTGAGGACCATCGGGTTGGCGCCGGCGGCGACGTTCTTCAGGCCTTCTTTGATCAGGGCCTGAGCCAGGACCGTGGCGGTGGTGGTTCCGTCGCCAGCGACGTCGTTGGTCTTGGTGGCGACCTCTTTGACCAGCTGGGCACCCATGTTCTCGAAGGGATCTTCGAGTTCGATCTCACGAGCGATGGAAACACCATCGTTGGTGATCGTGGGGGCACCGAACTTCTTGTCGAGGACCACGTTGCGGCCCTTTGGCCCAAGGGTCACCTTGACGGCGTCGGCCAACTTGTTGACGCCGGCCTCGAGGGAGCGGCGCGCTTCATCATCAAACTTCAGCATTTTTGCCATGTGGTTACTCCTTAACCCATCTTCGCAAGCACGTCACGGGCGTTCAGGATGAGGAGGTCCTCTCCTGCGACCGAGATTTCGGTGCCGCCGTACTTGCTGTAGACCACGGTGTCGCCGACGGCGATATCCATGGGGACGAGTTCGCCGGCATCGTTGCGACGACCCTGTCCAACAGCCACTACCTCGCCCTGCTGGGGCTTCTCTTTGGCGGTCTCGGGGATGACCAGACCGCTGGCGGTGGTGCTTTCGGCTTCCTTGGCCCGGATTACGATCCGGTCCTCAAGTGGTTGAAGATTCATTCGTGCGTGCCTCCATTGGCGATTAGCACTCTCATAGGACGAGTGCTGATTCTAGAAATCGCGTGAGGCCGTCACAACGCCCGGACCACAGATTTTGGCAATCTCCCCCCGAGACTGCCAACTGCCGCATTTCTCGGCATGAACGAGCGAAACTGGATCTGACGAAATCCCCGAGCGGCAGAGCACCTCGATCTGTTGTCAGGCCCTCCTCTGTTGTCAGGAAGGTCTGGGCGCTGCTGTTTCGGTGCGCCGCGCCACTTCTACACACCCAGCGAGTCGGCCAAACACTTTGGGCGTGTGATTCAGTCACCACGGGTCACCAAACTTCTCGTTTCGTGAGCACGGATCTCAGGCGAATGCTACGTTCCCGTTACAACGGAAGGCGGAAAACTACAGAGGAGTTTGAAAATGACTTTGCGACGGACCCTGGTGGCATGTATTGCCGCCCTACTCGTGGTGGCCACATTGTCCACCAGCGCATCAGCGCATGATCCTACGGAGGAGTCGGCCAAAGCCCAGCGCACCGCCTTCCTTCGTGAGGGAAACATCAGCCCCGGCGGCGTGCCCCTGGAACCGCTGTCCAACGTCAAGTGTAAGAACGGCATGGCGGGGATCTTCCCGTGCGACAACGTCGACCTGATGGCATTCCTCCCGCTTCAATCCATCGAGGCCTCGTTCGTGAACGACGTCTGGGGCTGGGAGCGCAAAGGGCGAGAGTTCGCCATCGTCGGAACGTGGGAAGGCACCGCGTTTGTTGAGGTAACAAAGGGAAAGAAACCCAAGTACCTGGGAACCCTGCCATCGGAAGTGGCACCAACCGTTCCCTACGATCCGCTGAACGGCGAGACGTTCTCAGCTCGCAATATCGGCAACATCTGGGGTGACATTCGTGTGCACGACGACGTGGCCTATATCGGCGCAGAAGCCTTTGACCCCGAAACAGGGGTGGGCTTTGGCGTGCAGGTATTCGATCTCACGAAGCTGCTGAAGGCCAAGGGCCCCCAAACATGGACTGCTGACCACAAGCTCGGCAACTACAGCTCCCACAACCTGTCGCTGAACGAAGAATCCGAAGTCCTCTATGTCGTCGGCGCCTTCGGCACCGACGACGTGTGCGACAACGGCGGCGGTGGCCCCATCGCCTACGACGTGTCAGACGCTCAGAATCCGACGCTGATCGGCTGCGTGCCAGAGGATGGGTATACCCACGACATCGAGTGCGTTGAATACGACGGCCCCGACCGCGACTACAAAGACAGCGAGATCTGCGTAGCTTCCAACGAAGACACCCTTACCTTCCTCGACCTCACCAGCTTTATTGAAGGCGACGGACCTGCGGTAGTACTCGACAAGGTCACCTACCTCGATCTGGAGTTCCAGCCCGAGGGTGGACCGCCGAACTACTACACACACCAGGGTGCGCTCTCGGAAGATCAGAGCCTGTTCTTCCTCGGCGATGAACTCGACGAGTTCTTCGGCGGAATCCTTCCCCGTCGAACCTACGTATTCGACGTGAGCGACCTCGACAACGTCGAATTGATCGCACCGTGGATCAGCAACAACACGTCTATCGACCACAACATGTTCGTAGACGACGATCTGCTTTATCAGGCCAACTACACCGCTGGATTGACGATCCTCAACACTGAGAACGCCGATTCGGCCGACCTGACCGTGGTGGGATCCTTCGACGTGTTCCCCGTAAGTGACGCCACCGAATTCTTCGGAGCTTGGGGAACGTACCCCTACTTCGACGACGGCAAGGTGATCGTCACAAGCTCGGACGAGGGGGTCTTCATCCTCGACGCCGAGGATGCCGAAGATGTCGACGTCGATGATGACGACGACGACGATGACGATGACGACGATGACGATGACGATGACGATGACGATGACGATGATGATGATGATGATCATCACCACCGGAGCGGCCACCACTAAAACATCACAAGATGGACCCGGCCCTGTCGTTATGGCAGGGTCGGGTCCGTCCTGGACCTAGCCCATCTGGGTCGTATGTTCAGGAGCCACAACGACGACAACTCGCTGGTCACCGGGCTGATGGAACGGGTACTCATCGACTCCCATGTACTTCTTTGCCATGGCGTTGATGAAGGTGTTGTCCGGATCGTCGTCGATCCTCACTACCGTCCCGCGAACCTCCAGGTAGCGGTACGGGTTCTCCGGATCCGTTGCACTGAGGGCGATCGCCGGATTGGCCTCGAGATTGCGGAACTTCTGGCGTCCCCGTGTCAGCGAGAACGTCATGTTGCCATCGTCGTCACTACCGGCCCAAACCGGAGTCGACTGGGGGTCGCCGTCGGGGCCGATCGTGGCGACGTGCCAAAACGCCACCTTGGAAAGCATGTCGGTGTAGCCAGTAGGAATCGTCATGGTTCGACTCTAGAACTGCCCCGAGCGAGTCGGACACGGTGATCAGACGACGCGTCCGCCACAATCGTTCTTCCGGATCACAACTACATCGGGCGCGTTCTACCCCCTGGAAACACCGTCAGATGTAGACCCCATCAGGAATTTGCCGAAGGGTTAGAGCTTGAGGTTGGGGGTGGCACCGGTGTTGAGGGCGGTCGCTCCGTCGGAGGCGAATCGCCAGTGGGCTGCCGCCGCGATCATCGCGGCGTTATCGGTACAGAACTGGCGAGCCGGCACCAGCGCCTCGACGCCACGGTCGGCACAGGCCGCGGCGAACCGCTCTCGCAGCAACGAGTTGGCAGCAACTCCCCCGCCCAGACACGCCGACCGAACGCCATACCGCTCGACCGCCTGCATGCACTTGGTTACCAACACGTCGACAACCGCCTCCTGGAACCCGGCCGCCAACGCATCGTTCGGGGTGTCAGGGTGTTTACGGACGTAGTTGATAACCGAGGTCTTCATCCCGCTGAAGCTGAAGTCCAGACCACCGTCCATCAGGCCCCGAGGAAACGAGATCGGCTCTCCGTCGAACGCCTGGGCCATCCGATCGATCACAGGCCCACCGGGATATCCAAGTCCGAGATACCGAGCGACCTTGTCGAACGCCTCGCCCGCCGCATCGTCGATGGTGGCCCCAACAACCTCGTAGTCTCCCCGATCCTGCACATGCACGATCGACGTATGACCGCCGCTCACGAGCATGGTGATCATCGGGACCTCAAGTTCGGGCCGCTCGAGGAAGGCGGCGAACAGATGCCCTTCCAGATGGTTGACGCCGACGTAGGGTCGATCCCACGCGAGGGCC
>CALGOA010000184.1 GCA_937958015.1 uncultured Acidimicrobiales bacterium
ATCGCTGAGCGTCCCAGCCGCCAAGAGCACCTCGCCGTTGGTCCGCACCAGCTGAAAGTTGTTTCCCGAGCGCTGAACGAAACCCTGAAGAGCATCGGGATCGACCCCTCGCCCGGTCCGGGGACGACGGTTGGCCCCGAAAGTCACTACCAACTCCCGTTGCACATCACCGATCTCTTCCCGCAGGGCGACATCGACGGCTGCGTCGAGTTGCCGCTGGTACCCGGCGAAGAGCAGGCCCGACACCAGAAGGAGCACGACGAGAGTGACCGCCGAGGCGACGATCGCAATCCGGTTGCGCAGGCTGGACCAGGGACCGCTCACGACGGCAGCTTAGGACTCGGGGTCGAGGCGGTAGCCGACCCCGCGCACCGTGGTGATCGTGCGCGCACCAAAGGGTTCGTCGATCTTCTTGCGGAGCCGACGGATGTAGACCTCGACGATGTTGGGATCGCCCTCGAATTCGTAGTCCCACACATTGTCGAGAATGTCGCTCTTGGTGGTGATCTGTCCGGTGCGGCGGACCATGTAGGCCAGAATGGCGAACTCCTTCGCCGTCAACTCGATCGCGGTGTCGCCGCGGCGGCATGTGTGACTCTTTGGATCGAGCGAGAGGTCGCCCGCCACGAAGCTGGACCCTTCGGCGGTGTTTTCGCCGCCCCGCCGTAGGAGTGCCCGAAGTCGGGCCGCCAGCACCACGAACGAAAACGGTTTGGTGAGATAGTCGTCGGCGCCGGTATCGAGCCCTTCGGCCACGTCGAACTCGCCGTCTTTGGCGGTGAGCATCAGCACCGGGGTCCAGATGCCCTCGTCCCGTAAGGTTCGGCAGACCTTGTAGCCGTTGAGTTTGGGAAGCATGACATCGAGAATGATGGCGTCGTAACTTCCCTCCCGGGCTCGCCACAACCCATCTTCACCGTTGTCGGCGACATCGACGTCGTAACCCTCGGCTCGCAGTCCGCGCCGCAGGGCGGAGGCGACGGTTCGTTCGTCCTCGACGACCAGGATTCTCACCTCCATAGACTCTCACGGTTTCCTGAACACCCACTGAATGCACAGGCTTGTTAGGAGTCAACTCAGCTAGTCGTCTGCGACTTCGAAGGTGACGAGGATCTGTTTGGACTCGGTCTGGTCACCCACGGCGACTCGAACGTCGGCGATGACACCGGACCCGGCAGCTTTGAGCGAATGGAGCATCTTCATCGCTTCGACCACAACCAGTACCTGTCCGGCTTCGACCACCTGGCCCGGTTCTGCGTGAACTTCAGCGACCACAGCGGGGAACGGCGAAACGATGGCACCGGCCGCGCCCGCGACGTCGTCGGCTGAGGGCCCCCAGTGGTCGGACCGGTCGATCACGGTGAAGAAGTGAGAGTGACCGTTTACATTGACCGCCACGTGGTCACCGACCACGCGGGACGATCCAGCACCGGCCGGGGTCGGGACGGCTTCGTACACCTCACCGTCGAGAGCGACCAGCAGGTAGGGGCGGTCGGGTCGGCCGGGGGTCAACGCAAACGATGGCAGCGAGGTCCAGGGTCCGTCCGATGCTGTCGCCCGACGCTGGGATCGAACCGCAGCGGCCGCCGCCTGGGCTGCACCGGCAGGGTCATTGTCGGTTGGTACCTCGGTGTCGTCGAGGAACCTCGTGGTGACCCGTCCTTCCACAACCGGCGACTGTTGAATCAGCCAGCGATGGAAGCCGGCGTTGGTCACGACACCACCAACGATCAGCGTGTCAAGCGCAGTGCCCAGCGATCCCAGAACCGTCTGGCGATCGGGCCCTTCAACGATCAGTTTGGCGATCAAGGCGTCGTAGTGAGGCGAGATCACCGACCCCTCAACGATGGCTGAATCCCAGCGAACCCCGTCGGGAACCACGAGCGCCTCGACGGTGCCGATCTGAGGGGCGAACCCCTGAGCCGGGTCCTCGGCATTGATCCGGACCTCCATGGCATGGCCAGTGAGTTTGATATCGGTCTGTTCCACCCTCAGCGGCTGGCCCTCGGCCGACTCGAACATCAACTCGACCAGATCGAACCCGGTGACCGCCTCGGTTACCGGATGTTCCACCTGCAACCGGGTGTTCATCTCGAGGAAGAAGTAGTCGCCGGTCTCGTCGTCGACGATGAACTCGACGGTGCCAGCGCTGTCGTAGCCGATCGATTGGGCCAGCATCCGGGCGCTCTCGCGCAGGCCCGAACGGGTGGCGTCGGGAAGGTTCGGGGCCGGCGCCTCTTCGAGCAGCTTCTGGTACCGGCGCTGTACCGAGCACTCGCGGGTTCCGAGGTCGATCACGTTGCCGTGTTTGTCGCCCACGATCTGCACTTCCACGTGGCGCGGCCGCTGGATGTATCGCTCCACGATCATGGCGCTGTCGCCGAAGGAACGTTGCGCTTCCCCGATCGCCTCGTCCAGCGCCTGATCGAAGCCGGCGGGCTCGTGGACGATCCGAATTCCTTTGCCGCCGCCTCCGGCCGCCGCCTTAACGAGAACGGGGAAACCGATGTCTTGGGCTGCGGCGGCAAGGTCGGCCCGTGCCTGGGACTTGTCGTAACCGGGAATGATCGGGACTCCGGCCCCATCGGCCAGTTGCCGGGCCTGGATCTTGGAACCCATCGATTCAACCGCATCCGGCTTGGGGCCGATCCACACCAACCCGGCGTCGCTCACGGCCCGGGCAAAGGCGGTGTTCTCCGAGAGAAAGCCGTAGCCGGGATGAACCGCTGTGGCTCCGGTGGCAGCGGCGGCGGCCAGAATACGTTCGATGGACAGATAACTCTGGGCCAGATCAGCGGGACCGATGTTTACGGATTCGGTGGCCTCAGCGACGAATGGCGCCTGGGCGTCCGGATCGGCATAAACGGCGACGGACTGATGGCCCAGACGTTCCGCCGTGCGGATCACTCGGCGGGCGATCTCGCCCCGATTGGCAATGAGAATTTTCATGTCAGATCACATCCGGTAGACGATGCCGGGCCCGGGTGCGGGCTCGTTCTGGCGGGCGGCGAGTGCAAGGCAGAGGCCGAGGGCATCCCGGGTGTGCACCGGGTCGATCAGTCCGTCGTCCCACAACCGGGAGGTGGCGTGATAGGGGTCGGACTGGGTTTCGAACTGACCGCGGATCTCGGCCTTGATGTCGGCGATTTCCTCGGGGGTCGTGTCGGCCCCTTTCATCCCTGCCAGTCGAATATCGCTGAGCACCGTCTCGGCGGTGTTCGGCGCCATCGTGGCGATTCGGGAGTTGGGCCACGCGAAGAGGAAGCGGGGCGCAAACCCCCGGCCGCACATGCCGTAGTTGCCAGCTCCGTAGGATCCGCCGATCAGGACCGTGTACTTGGGCACCGTCGCATTTGCGACAGCTGCAACCATCTTCGCTCCGTGTTTGGCGATTCCCGCCTCCTCGGAGTCCTTCCCAACCATGTAGCCGGTGGTGTTCTGCAGGAACAACAGCGGGATCCGTCGCTGCTCGCAGAGTTCGATGAAGTGAGCGGCCTTGAGTGCTGACTCGGCGAAGATGATGCCGTTGTTGGCAATCACCCCGACCCGATGGCCCCAAACGCGGGCGAATCCGCAGTGGATCGACGTCCCCCAGTCGGGTTTGAACGGTGCGAACTCGGATCCATCAACCAGGCGGGCGATTACCTCGGCGCTGTCCCACGGGATTCGGTCGTCGGCGCTGATGATGCCGTAGATCTCTTCGGGCGGATGAAGCGGAGGGCGGGGTTCGACCCAATCGATCCATCCCTGCCGATCATCGATTCGCCGCTGGTTGGTGGTTTCGACGATTTCGCGAAGGCGTCCATACGCCTCTTGTTCACTGCTGGCGATGTAGTCGCTTACGCCACTTACTTTGGTATGCAGCTCAGCACCGCCCAGGTCGTCGGGATCTATGACTTCCCCAAGGGCCGCTTTCACGATCGGGGGCCCACCGAGGAAGATTCGACCGATCCCCTCGACCATGATCACCTCGTCAGAAAGTGCCGGCACGTACGCACCGCCGGCGGTGCAGCCGCCGAGCACCACCGATATCTGCGGCAGCCCCTGGGCCGACATGCGGGCTTGACGATAGAAGGAACCACCGAAGTGATCCTTGTCGGGGAAGATCTCATCCTGCAGCGGTAGGAATGCACCGCCGGAGTCGACGAGATAGATGACGCCGATCTGGTTCTCCTCGGCGATCTCCTGGGCCCGGACGTGTTTCTTGATTGCGATCGGCGTGAGCGATCCACCCTTCACGGTGGCGTCGTTGGCGATGAAGACGAACGGGATCTGATGCACCAGTCCGATGCCGGTGACAATCCCACCGCCGGGCGCAGCGTCGCCGTACTGGCCGAAACCGGACAGCGTGGAGAATTCGAGGAACGGGGTGTCGTCATCGATGACGAGATCGATCCGGTCCCGGACCATCACCTTGCCGCGACCCAAATGCCGCTCAATGCTTCGTTCCCGGCCCTTGCCGCCTCGGATCGCAAACTCCAGCCGCTCACGAAGTGTTGCGACCAAACCTTCGAAGGCCTCGCGGTTGGCGGCGAACTCGGCCGAGCCGGTGTCGGTCGTGGTGGGCATCGTGCGCATCAGGCGCTCCTCTTTCGTCTCTCGGTGGCTCCGGCCCAGAAGGCGTCGGTGATCACGTCGGCAAACTCCTCAAGACTTCCGCGACCGGCATCAAACCAGTCGATCGATGAATTCATAGCCCCGAAGAGTGCCAATCTCAGAATCGAGATCTCGGCGGTGGGGGTGTTGGGCAAGCTCGTTGTCAGCAGGTTCGTCCACTGCGCTTCGTATTCATCCCGCCTCGGCACCACCGTGGCCCGCACCTCGGGCGGGGCGGTCCGGAAGCTCGTCACATGAAGCGATGTGTACGGAAGGTTGGAGTGCAACACGCGAAGGTGGCCCAGGACGTGGGCGCCCAGCTTTTCCCGCAGCCCCGGAGGTGAATCGACCTGATCGAACCCGTCGATCATGAGATCCATGCCGGCCATGAGCACATCGGCGTAGATCTGATCCTTCGATGTGAAGTGGTAGTAGACCGACCCGGCCTTGATACCGACCCTTCCGGCGATGTCGCGCAAAGAGGTTTCGGCATAGCCGCGTTCGGCGAACAGCTCGGCGGCCGCGTCGAGCAGTCGCTGTCGGGGTGGGCTGATCACGGCCATCGATGCACCCTACCTAACGTTCGTTAGGTAGGCAAGTCTCGCCCAACTCTGGCGCTTCTCCGACCCGACTCGGATAACGGGTCCCCCGTGATCACGGTCCGGGGCGTCTGATCGAGTGGGTGACCATGCGGTCGACAAAGGAACCACATCACATGAAGAAACATACGAGAACACTCTGGCTCGCCGCCGTGCTGGCAGGGTTTGCTCTCCTGCTGACCTCGATTCCGAGCATCGCCGGCAGCGTGAACGACGAGCTGACCCAGCCGACCAACCTTCGATTCCGACGATCGGCAACCGAGACGCTGCTGCTGTGGGATCAGAACGGGGCAGCCGATTCCTGGGCCGTCCTCATCGACGGCGAAGAGGTCGCCGTGGTGTACGAGCAGCGGTTCGTGGTCGAATCATTTCAAACCCCCCACTCGGTCCGTGCCCGGAGCGGCCAGACCGAGAGCGCCGCGTCGGAGCCCCTGACATTCTTCCCAGGACAGGTCGAACCTGCCACACCTGACCCATCGGAACCGGCCGAACCAACCCGACCAACACTACCGCCGCAGCCACAACCCGATCCTGAGGACCGCGCACCCGAGACCCCGGTCGTGCCACCCACCACGGGCGCCGTCGACTCTCCACCGATTCCGGTTGACACCGGGTTGGTGTTGGGTCAGGACTCGACCCAACCACCAACCCCATGGACCAAACCGGAACTGAACGTGCCCTACGTGGACGCGGTCTACGGCTCAACGATTCGACGGGTCACCTCCGCTGAAGGCACTCGCTTCAATCGCAACACCTACAGCCGCCGCCAGGCCGAAAGTCCGGACGGCAGCCGCTTCTTCACCTATCACGGCGATGCCGAGTACCGGGTGTATGACCGGGTCACGACCGAACTGCTACGCACCCTCGACATCCATCCCGATGCAGAGCCGCAATGGCATCCCACCGACTCGGACCTCATTCGACACATCGTCGGGCCCAACAGCTACGTCGGGGACCTCACGCTGCGCGAGACTTCGGTTGCCACCGGCGGGACCACCGTCGTCGCCGATCTCACCGAACGGGTTCAGGCAACGATGCCCGACGCTCTTTACATGAAGGATCGAGCCGAGGGGTCGCCCAGCGCCGATGGCAATCGGTACGCCTGGATCGTCTACAACCCCGACGAGCAGCCGATCGGCATCGTCAGCTACGACCTCGCAAACGATACTATTCTGGGGATTGCACCGATAAAGGCGGGAGGTGTCGACGGTTCGGGCGCCGGTCTGCTCGATTGGGTGTCCGCAAGCCCCACCGGTGACTACGTGATGGCTGGCTATTGGAACGGAACCTACGTCTACGACGCTGATCTGACCAATGAACGAAAGGTCAACGGCAAGGCCGACCACTCAGACATCGCTCTGGATTCCAATGGGGTCGACAGCTACGTCTACATCGACTTCTCTAGCGGCGTGGATGGCGGATGGCTGGTCTCGGTCGACCTTCACACTCTGGAGCGGACCCGCCTCTTCGATCTGTACCGGACCAAGTCGAACACATCGGTGCATGTGTCGGGCAAGGCCTATGACCGTCCGGGATGGGTGGTCGTCTCCACCTATAGCTGCAAGGTTTCGGCCGGGTGGGCCTGCCACAAGGTGATGGCCGTCGAACTCGGCGGTGATCACTCGATCGTGAACCTCGCTCATACCCAGAACTGTGGTGAGGACTACTGGACCGAAACCCACGCCGTGACGAACCGGGATCTCACGCGGATCTACTTCAACTCCGACGCCGGCTCGTGCGGCATCGACGCCGAGGTCTACGAACTCAGCGTCCCTCCACTGCCCTAGCGGTCGAGCGGTTGGTGAGTCCGGGTAGTGGGGCATCGATCGTGCCCCACCACCCAGGGGACCAATTTCGACTATGGCAGCGGGCCGATATGCCCAGTACGGTCATTTACCGTGAAGAGCACTACTCCGGTGATCGTCGGAGCTGCCCAGCTGAGCGGCCGGGACAGCGACAACGAACCGATCGAGATGATGACCACCGTTGCGAAGGCTGCGCTGGCACAGGGCCCGGTGCCCTTGGACTCGGTTCGCGTCGTCGGAGGAATCTGGCCCTACCAGGATCCCGGCTCACTGGTCGCTGAACGGTTGGGTATCACCGCGTCCACTGCGCTGACCCGACTCGGAGGAAACGAGGCGCTGGACCTGGTGAACACCACCGCCCAGGACATCTCCAATGGCCACCTCGACGCCGCCCTGATCTGTTCAGCCGAGACCATGCGAACCCGACGACGGGACCGCCGCGCCGGCCGCAAGTCGCCATACCTGACCGAACGGGATGGTGCGGCCCCTGGCATTACCTACGGCAGCACGGCAAAGTTCTGGGAAGCAGCGGATGAGACGGTCTGGGCCACCGAGGCGGTCAATTTCTATGCGATGGCATCGAGCGCCGTACGGCACCAGGGGTCGCTGACGCCCACCGAATACACCGACCAGATCAGTGAACTGTGGGCCAACGCCAGCGCGGTCGCAGGCACCAATCCCCATGCCTGGCTCCCCGACCCCAAGAGTGCTGCCGAGATCGCCGAACCGTCGGAATCCAACCGGATGGTCGCAGCCCCGTACACGAAGTTGATGACCAGCAATATCAACGTCGATCAGGCAGCTGCCCTCGTGATCTGTTCCACCGAAGTCGCCAGAGCCGCCGGCATCGATCCCTCGACGTGGATTTTTCCGCTCGCCGGCACCGGAGGGCACGACCCTCTGATCGCCAGGACCAGATGGTCATTCGCCGAGAGTCCAACGATGCGGATCGCAGGTCGACGGGCACTCGCCATGAGCCGACTGGGCCTCGACGAGATCGATCGGATCGATCTCTACAGTTGCTTCCCGTCGGCGGTGCAGGTTGGCATGAACGAACTTGGCTTGCCCGAGGATCGCCCGTTCACGATCACCGGCGGCATGACGTTCGCAGGCGGCCCATTCAACAGTTACAGCATGCATTCGGCGGTTCGAGCCATCGAACTGCTCAGGGACCAAGGCGGTCGAGCGCTGGTCACCGGAAACGGCGGATGGCTCACAAAACACTCGTTCTCGGTTCTGTCGACCGATCCCGAGGTGGAGTTTCGGTACGAACGACCCCAGGACCAGATCGATGCCGAACCGGTGCGCCCCACCATGACCGAGGCGCCCGAGAACGTCACGATCCACGCCTACACCATCGGGTATTCCCGAACTGGCGAAGCACAACGAGCGATGCTGGTCGTGTCCGACAGCCGGGGGGCGCGGGCGTGGGCCACCTCAACCGACGACGCCACGATCGCAGAACTGCTGGCGGAAGACTGCGTCGGTCGCCCGATCCCGGTGACGGGATCGGTTCCCGTACTCACCGCCCGTTTCTGACGCTGGTCCCAGCACTTTGGACCGCCCGTTCACAGTCTCTATGGTCTGTGCATGAAAGCAGTGTTGTCCCACAGTCCCGGCGGTCCCGAAACCCTCTCCCTCGAGGATGTCCCGTCCCCGTCGGCGGGCCCCGGCAAGGTGGTCATCGGGGTGAAGGCGATCGGCGTCAACTTCCCCGACTCGCTCATCATTCAGGATCTGTACCAGGTGAAGCCCAGTCGTCCGTTCGCCCCCGGGGGCGAGTTGGCCGGTGTGGTCACCGCGGTTGGAGACGGGGTCGATTCCCTGGCCGTCGGTGACCGAGTGCTGGCGGTGCCAGGACACGGCGCCATGGTGGAGGAGATCGAGGTCGATGCCGGATCCTGCATTTCGATTCCCGACGACATGCCCTTCGACGACGCGGCGTGTCTGCTGCTCACCTACGCCACGAGCTACTACGCATTGAAGAACCGGGCGCATGCCAAGGCAGGCGAGTCCCTGTTCATCCTCGGTGCTGCCGGTGGTGTTGGTCTTGCTGCGGTGCAGCTTGGGAAGGCGATGGGCATGAAGGTCATCGCCGGTTGTTCGAGCCAGGAGAAGGTCGACCTGTGCCTCGACCACGGCGCCGAGTCAGGGATCGTGTATCCCCGCCAACCCCTGGACCGGGATCAGCAGAAGGAGTTGTCGGGTCAGATCAAGGCCGCCGGGGGTGGCGGCGTCGACGTGATCTATGACGCGGTGGGTGGCGACTACGCCGAGCCATCGGTGCGGGCCATGAACTGGGAGGGTCGATTCCTCGTGATCGGTTTCCCGGCCGGCATTCCGAAACTTCCTTTGAACCTCACCCTTTTGAAGAACTGTCAGGTCGTTGGTGTGTTCTGGGGAGCATCGGTCGTCGTCGATCCCGCCGGACACCAGGAGAATGTGGCCGAACTTTTCGCGCTGTATGCCGAGGGAAAGATCAAGCCGTTCATCTCCAGCCGCTACACACTGGACCAAGCTGGCGAGGCGATCACCGAACTGATGGAACGACGAGCCAAGGGCAAGATCGTTATCGAGGTCGGCTAGTGCCGTACCAAGTAACCTTTGATACGGCACTAGTTACAAGCGGTCTCGCTTGCGGCTCGGTCTCGGAACTCCGAGACCGAGTCTGAACTCAACTCTGGAACCGAGGCAACCGCCCCGTTCTCCAGATCGGCCAACGTGAATCCGAATGCATCGACCGATTGGAGTTGCGAGGTTCGCAGTCGGAACACCAGTTCATCGCTGGGTTCGATGTCGTTGGAGAACGGGACGAGCGTCTGCATTCCTGGCAACAATGCACCGATGACGAACTGGGCCGGCAGTTCGGTACTGCCCTCAACCTCCCACAGGATTTCCTGGGTCGGCACTTCGGCGTCGTCGACCACTCGAAACAATCGCACGGCTTCCAGTTGTTCTCCATCGCAGACGGCCGAGACAACCCGCAGGTTGCCGTCGCTAAGCTCGATGCCGGACCGGGTCTGGTCGAGGCTGTTGCCGATGAACCAGAACGCGGCCAGAACAAGAAGCCCCAACACCACGTTCACACCGAGCACCAGAGCACATCCGGCCCGGGCTCGACTGGGTGGGGATTCGACTTCGGTCACGCCGCGATCGTACCGACCGGCGGGGCGGGGGATGACACCGCGCCCCTCCGGTTCGGAACCGATCAACTTCTAAAGATCACACCCTCGGGGTTAGATCGCCTGGCCCATCTCGTACACCTTGTCGATGTCGCCGGCGTACTTTTCGTTGACCACGTTGCGCTTGATCTTGAACGTGGGGGTGAGCTCGCCGCCTTCGACGGAGAACTCGTGGGGCAGGATCCGGAAGTTACGAACGTGCTCCACCCGGGCGAACTGGTTGTTCACCTTGGCGCCGATCTCAGTCTCGAGGTGACTGCGCAGTGCGTTGCTCTCGTGCAGGGTTGCCACATCTTCACCGTTGGCGTCGGCGAACCGTTTGGCCGCTTCGGGTTCGAGGGTGATCAGAGCGGTGAGATATCGCTGCTGTTCGCCGATGCAGACCGCATGGCCAACCAACTCGAGCGCCGTGAGCGCACCCTCGATGTTCTTCGGGGCGATGTTCTTGCCGCCCGAGGTGATGATGATGTCCTTCTTACGACCGGTGATCGTGAGGAAGTTGTCGCTATCGAGGCTGCCCAGATCGCCCGAGTGCAGCCACCCGTCGATCAGGCACTCGTCGGTGGCCGCCTGGTCCTTGAAGTAGCCGGCGAACACGTTCTTGCCCCGGAAGATGATTTCGTCGTCGGGTCCGAGCTTCACTTCGACACCCGGCAGCGGGCGACCGACGGTACCGAACTTGACGGCGCCGGGCAAGTTGGAGCTGGTGGGCCCGGTGCCTTCGGACTGGCCGTAGATCTCGTTGATCGGCATGCCGAGCGAACCGAGGAATTCGAGGATCTCAATCGATGCCGGCGCCGCGCCCGAAATCATCACCCGGCAGCGATCGAGGCCGAGCGCCGCTTTCAGCTTGCTGAACACCAGCTTGTCGGCGATCTTCTCCTGGATGCCCAGCAGACCGCCGGGTTCCTTGCCCGCATTGCGGACCGCGGTGGACTTCGCACCGACACCGCGGGCCCAAGCGGCGATCTTGGCCTTGGGGCCTTCGGCTTCGGCCATCCGGGCACTGATGCCCGCATAGAACCGCTCCCAGACCCGGGGCACGCCGAAGAAGACCATCGGCCGCACCTCTTTGAGGTAGTCCGCCACCTGCAGGCCGTCGTGGCAGTAGTTCACGATCACGCCGTTGGTGATGGCGATGTGCACCGTGCTGGTCTGCTCGGCGATATGCGACAGCGGCAGGTAACTGAGGACCTCGTCGCCACTGGTGATGTCGGACGCGTTGGCCAACATCTCTGCGGTCCACGACAGGTTCTCGTGGGTCAACATCACGGCCTTGGGCGGTCCGGTAGTGCCACTGGTGTAGATGAAGTCACACACCTGATCGCCGGTGAGGCCGTCCTGGATCTCATTCAAGCGAGCATCATCCACATCGGATCCGCTGGCCAGGAAGTCCTCCCAGCTCATCACCCGATCATCATCGGGGCGTTCGGCCCCTTCCATCATGACAACCCGTTGCAGGGTGGGCATGTTGTTCCATTCGGCGAGGACCTTGTCGTACTGGGTCTTGTCCTCCAGCAGGATCACCTTGCATTCGCTGTGGTTGACGATGTAGGAGACCTCCTCGGGGGCGTTCGAGGTGTAGATGCCGGCACCGATGCCGCCCATACGCATGGCTCCAACGAGCATCAGCGTCCATTCGGGGCGGTTGTTCCCCAGGATGGTCACCACATCGCCGTTGCCGAGTCCCAGGTTCAACAGGGCTTTGGCGACCTGCCGGGAGCGGTCGTTGTACTGGGACCAGGTGGCTTCTCGCCACGAGCCGGTCAGCTTGTCGCGGTAGGCCACATCGGACCCCTGCGAGGCCGCCCGCTTTTCCAGCTTGTGGATGATTGTCTCAAACGTTGCGCTCATGTTTATTCGGGGTGCTTTCGTGTTACGGAAATGGTGGACGCTATGACCGCAGTCACAGGCCGTACATGAGACGCTACCAACCGAACATGCGGGCTACCACCGGGTAACCGCCGGTGCGGGCGAGCCGCCATGGATTGTCACATTCGCGCAATTCGGTTTTCGTTCCCGTCGAAGGCCTTCCCCTTTTCGTACGGATGAACTACTTTCTTGTCTCCTATGAGGTCCGCCGCAGCATCAACCGCCGCCGACATCAACAACGTGCGGGTTCAGGAACGTACGCTCCGAACCCGGCAGAAGCTGATAGCAGCAGGACTTCACGAGTTCGGACTCAACGGATTCGAAGCCTCGAGCACCCGCTCGATCGCTTCACGCGCCGGAGTTGCGCAGTCGGCGCTTCCCTATCACTTCACCACCAAGGACGAACTGTGGCGGGCTGCCGCCGAGAAGATCTTTGGCGAGTTCCTTACCCGCTTCGGCACGATCCTCGAGATGTCCAGTGACGATGAACCGCGCGCCCGGGCTGAAAGCCTGATCACCGAGGCGGTGTGTTTCTTCGCCCAACATCCCGAGCTGCATCGATTCATGACCGACGAAACCTCGGGCCCGCGGGTGGAGTGGCTGGTGGAGACCCACATCAGGCCGTTACACAGCGTCTTCGATTCGTTGATCGCCGACCTCGATGCCCCGTTTGATGGGGCGGCGCCGGACCGTCAGCACCTGTTCTATATGTTCGTCGGTGCTGCCGCGGCGCCGTATGAGATGGCGTATGAGTACAACGCGGTGAATGGCGCAAGCCCGTTCGATGCCGAGGCGGTCAATCGACACGCACAGTCGATGATCCGAACCTTCCTCCCGCCCGCGTAATTCGCGCGTCCTGCGGCGGTTGGTGGCGGGATCCAGACTCATTTCGCCAATCGGCGGGATACAGCGTCAGATCTGACCCTCAATCCCGCCACCAACCCCACGCGAACGAACTCGTGCCTGAACCACGGCCCCACCCCGTGGACCAGCCCACAGAACGCTGGAGCTAGATGGTGGCCAGTTCTCCATCGTCGAAGAGTGGTGTCATACCGAATGCGGCGACGTCGGCGTCCAACTCCTCGTCGGTCGGGGTCGGGTAGTAGTCGGCGTTCATCAGGAGCTCGGGCAGGAGTGTGGCATCGCTGGTGGTGTTGAGGAACAACTGGTCGTTGCTCAGCACTCTGCCGACAGCCCGAGCGATGGCGTCGGGATCGGTGAGTGGTTCATACCAACTGAATTGACGACCTTCGTACCCTTGGGGCCAACGACCGATCGCTATCGCCTTGATCGTCTGCACCGCAACGTTTCGTTCCGCACACACCGACAACAGCTGCTCAACGTCGGCCCGGTATGCGGCACCGGCCAGCATGGTGTGGTTGTAAGGGAACAGGACGGAATCGAAGTCGAACTCGGCGAGGCTACGAAGATGCATCGCGGCGACGGTCACGCCATGTCCGGTGACACCAATGTGTTTGACGAGGCCTTCGTCCCGGGCCTGCACCAGAGCCGCGAGGGCACCGTCGGCTGCGAAGACCTGTTCCCATTCATCGGGGTCGACCAGGTTGTGCAGCTGGATGAGGTCAACCTCGTCCACGCCCATCCGTTCGAAGGACTTCTCCAGTTCAGCTCGGGCCGCATCACCGGATCGTTCACCGGTTTTGGTGGCCAGGAAGACCTCGCTCCGGTGATCGGCCAGAAACGGTTTGAGTCGATCCTCGGACTCGCCGTAGGACGCTGCGGTATCGATGTGGTTGATGCCGGCCACCGTGGCCATCTCGAGCGTTCGATCGGTGGTTTCCTGCGACATCTCAGCGAGCGCTGCGGCGCCGAAGATGATGCGGCTGCTTTCATGACCGGTGCGTCCGAACGGTGAGAACTTCATGGCCGAAGCGTAGTTCGCCTGCAGGCTACGGCATCAACCTCAGAAGGCGAGCGAGACGAAGAACACGACGGCCATGATCGAGAAGCCGATCGTCGCCACGATGGCAGTTCCCGCCATCGCCGGAAAACTGCCAACCGTCGTCATTGCACCTGCGACATCTCGGTACTGGCCGAGGGCGGTCTTGGCCGACTTGCGAAGCGTGCGGGTGAGCTTGGCCCGCTGCAACAGTCCCATCCCCTCGACGTCCTCACCTTTCAACTTGTCACCCACGGCCTCGTCTACCGATCCGAGGAAGCCAACGAAACTGGACTTCAGTTCGCCGGCTTGATCGAGAACGGCGTTGAGGCCCCGCCACGACCGAAACCCAGCACCCACGCCGACAAACGCGAACCAACCGCCTATGACGAGCCAGGCGATTCGCCAGCCGCCCGACGTGGCGATGAGACCCAGAATGAAACCGCAGGCGGTGGCGATAGCTACCGCGAGAAACAGGACGTAGGCGATGCCTCGGACTTTGCCTGCGAGGCCTACGACCAACCGGTGGGCCTCGGCGCCCAGCACCTCCAACTCGTCGTACGTGTACATGTGCCGAAGTTAGCCTCTGAAGGCGGCATGTTCTCGGGTCCGGGGCGACGATCTACTGGTAGGGATCGGTGTGTCCTCCACGCCGCCCGGCATTCGGCGGCGGTGCCGTCGTGGTGGGCCAGATGCCACGCCTTGGTGAATCGGATCAACTCCAGTTGCTCCAACGTCTCGGGTGGCTCAACACCCCTCGTCTCGTACCAGTGATCGACCGCATCGCCAAGCGTCCGTCCTGCGTTCTCGGCCAGGAAGGTGCGCATGAAGTGGTCGTACCGGAACGACGAGCCGATCTCTTCCACGAAGAACGGTCGCAGCTGCTGACTTGCGGTCTGATTGGGAGGAATCACGGTGGATCGACCGATGGGCCCCTCGATATGTCGCGAGGCGTTGCGGGCCCGTTTCGGTGGCGGGAGCGGCTTGCCGTCGAGGAAGGCCGCTATGCGGTCGGCCAGTTCGGGCTTGGACCCCGAGGTCGAGAACCCCTCGCTGCGGGCGAAGCCGATCAGTTCCGACTTCAGCCAATACCAGCGTCGAAACTCAGCTTCCGACAACTCGGTGGTGAGCTGCGGTCGTGCGTCAGTTGTCCGGGACATGGCCACCGATCGCACACACGTACGCCGGAAGGGCGGTCTGGTTTGAATCTGCGGCTGCGGCCGTAGTGAGCGCTCCGGAGACGCCGACAACCACGAGCACCGCTGCCGCGCCGGCCGCAGGGGCGACCCGGGTTGCAATCCGTTCGGGTGCCTCGGGTGCCGGACCGTCGTCGATCAACAGGTTGGCGATCGTGGCCATCACACCGAGCGCAACGGCAGCCCACCAGACGGGACGATACGAGCCGGTGGTGTCGGAGAAGTAGCCACCGGACCATGCCCCGATAAAGGCGCCGATTTGATGACTGAAGAACACGATGCCGAACAGGGCGCCGGCGTTGGTGGTGCCGAACATCTGATTGACGACTCCGGACGTAAGCGGCACCGTCGACAACCACAACGTTCCGATCGCAGCGCCGAAGATCACGGTGTTGACCGTGGTCGATGGGGCCAACACGAATGACGTGATAGTGATAGCGCGTAGTCCGTAGAGACCGGCGAGAAGGTAGGCCTTGGAGAACCGGTCCCCCAGCCAACCGGCCAGCAACGAACCGAACACATTGAAGAGTCCAATGAGCGAGAGTGCGGTGGTGGCAGCCGACTTCGGAAGATTGATATCGCCCACGTAGGCGGGGAGATGGGTGCCGATGAACGTCACGTGGAAACCGCAAACGAGAAATCCAATGTTGAGCAGCCAGTAGGACCGACTGGCTGCTGCCCGGCGCAAGTCCTGCTGCAACGGCCGGCCGGACGCAGTCTCGGCCGCCGACTGTTGATCCACGGCTCGGCCCCGCAACGCAGGGGCGAGGAAGGCGATCGTGATGCAACCGATGCCGAGCACCACGGCAGCGGTCTGCCAGTCCCGGGCATCGATGATTCCCTGGGTGATGGGGATGAGCGCGAATTGGCCGATCGAACCAGCGGCGCTCACCACCCCCAGCGCCAGGGATCGACGAGCGGGCGGCGCCATTCGACCGACCGCCGACAGCACCACGGCGAAACTGGCGGCAGCCACCGCAACCCCGGCGAGAAAACCGGCCGACAACAGGACCATGCCGTCGGTCGACGCAGTGGACAGCAGCAACATCGCGCCGGTGAACGCAAACCCACCGGCGGCCAACACCCGACCGGTTCCGTACCGATCGGCCAGCGCTCCGGCGATCGGTTGCGTGGCACCCCAGACGATTGCCTGCACGGCGATGGCCAACGAGAACGGGCCCTTGCCGGTGCCGACCGTTTCAACCACGGGCTCGAGGAAGAGCCCAAAGGTTGCTCGGGTGCCGAGAGCCAACGACGTGATGGTGCCGCCAATCACGATGGCCTTGATCAGGCGTTTGCGATCGTGAGCCGGATCGGCGTCAGCGATGGCGGAGGTCACCGGGCCAATCTACATCTGGGGCCGTATCGTCTTCCACGTGCCTATGCCCGATCCGGAAATCGTCTGCGTCGACTGCGGTGGGATGTGTTATCCGTTGGGCTGGTTTCCCGA
>CALGOA010000185.1 GCA_937958015.1 uncultured Acidimicrobiales bacterium
TCTCGCCGCTCACTGAGGGATCTGTTGACTGAATCTGTCGGGTCGCTTCGCTGGCCTCCGGCAAATGCTGACGCGAAAACCCTCGCCGCTGCCTCGCTGTGTAGCTCATCGGAAACCCGCCCATTGGTCGTCGACTTGCCAGGTGGGGAGCTGGTTGATGTCGGGCACCTTTATCTCCTGCACGCGATTTCGATAGGCCACGGTGGCGTCCCGTCCGTTGACGGTGTCGTCCTCATCCGCCAGCAGCTTCACCCGAACGTGTTCGGTGTTGTAGGGCTCGCCCGGGTCATATCCCAAAGCGCTCACGGCGAAGGCTCGAATGCAGCCGGAATGGGTCGCGATCGCCAACCGGGCGCCGGGGAACTCCGCCGAAAGGCGGTTGATGCCGGACCAGAATCGGCGCACACACATGGCCGGGGGTTCGAAGTGCAACAGCGGAATGGTCAACCAGTGCTGGATGGGATCGCCACCACCCTGTTGGGTGCGCCAGAAGCGATCCATCTCGACCACCCACTGGGGCCGATCCCTCGCCGCCGACCGTTCGAAATTCTCCAGCAGGCTCTGGTACTGCCGGAACGCGGCGGTCACATCCTTCAAACCATCCGGCGCTACGAACTGGAAATTGCGGAACTCGTCAGCCACGTCGGGCTCAACGATGGTGATGTCTTTTTCGTACTGGGCGAGCCCATCGACCAGTCCCCGGTAAATCTGCTCGGCGGTCTCGGTGGCCCGATTGGTTGCGGCGTGGCGGAACACGACCGTCTCGCCGCTCTTGATCCGACGGGCGAGGGTCTGGCCGTAGGTGTGGGCCTGCCATGCTCCCTGTGGAGTGAGTCCGCTGTCGGTTGAGTATCCCTGGGTCTCCCCGTGCCGGATCAGGAACACGTCGTTGCGCAACGCTCGGGCGAATGCGGCCGGAGCGGAGATCTCTTTGTTTCGATTGTCCTCGGTCAGTGCCTGCTGGGAGGCCAGCGACGCCCGCTGCCACAACGGCACCTCGGTGGCGCCTGGCGCGTTCTGCTCGCGTTCGCGGAAACGGCGCAGGTAGAGCGGTGTCTCATCGGCCTCGAGGGATGGGGGTTCCGCTCCGTTACTGCCGTTCTGTCGATCCCGGTATCGAGCGAGATAGAGCGGTGCGTCGAATCGCCCGGCGTCGGGGCTGTTGCCGTTGCCGCCGCTCATGAGTGCACCGACATGAACGCTGGGTCGACCTGGCCTCTGTAGGTGAACACCGCTCGACCCATTTCCGCTTCGGTCCAGGTGGTGGGTTCGTCGTCGGGATCGAACCAGTAGCCGCCGGTATAGACCTCGTTTCGGTTCCCGGCCGGATCGAAGAAGTACAGACCACAGCCGCGGGTAGCGCCGTGGCGGGTGGGGCCGGCGTCGATCTCGACGCCGTGGTAGGCGCAGGTGTCGGCGGCGTGGCGGAGATCGTTCCACTCGTCCACCCAGTAGGCGAGGTGATGGAAACCCCCGTCGGGCCCGGTGAGAAAGGCGATGTCGTGAGGGTTGTGGGTGCGTTCGAGGAACGTGGTGAGCTGGTGACCGTCGTCGGCCATGATCTGCTCGGTCAGGCGGAACTCGAGTACGTCGCGGAAAAAGGTGGTGATGCCATCCACGTCTTCACACAGAAGGAAGATGTGATCGATCCGGGGCGGATGCATACCAACGAGGCCATCCGGGGCCGGGGGTGGGTTGATGAGGGTGAGGCCATTGCCCACCTGGGTCTGTCCCTGCTCCAACTCAACGGTGTGGCCGCTCGGCGCCACGAATCGTGCGATCGATCCGGATGCGACGTTGCGTTCGCGGGGTTCGAACCGTTCGACCGTGATTCCCGCATCCTCGACCCGTGCAGCCAACCGATCGAGTTCGCTGGGTTCCATCACTTTGAACGCCAGGGAATTCAGCCCGTAGGTGGCCTCCTCACTGAGGATCAACGAATGGTGTTGCTGCTCGTCCCATCCTTTGAGAAACGCTTGGCCGGGTTCGGTGTGGGTGACGACGAGCCCAACAACTTCGGCGTAGTAGGCGGTGGCCAGTTGGAGATCCGGAACCCGGACCTCGGCGTGGGACAGTCGCAGAATGCCCGACATCAGGTGTGCACCGTTGCGAATCGCTGGTTGAGGACACCCTCGTAGTAGAAGACGGCTCGGCCCTCTTCCTCCTTGGTCCAGGTGATCGTGGGAAAGTCGGGGTCGGGTCGGTAACCGCCGGTGAACACCTCGTTGCGGGTACCCATCGGGTCGAAGAAGTAAATCGTGTTGCCTCGGGTCAGGCCGTGCCGGGTGGGGCCAACGTCGATCGTCACGCCGTTGTAGGCCAGGATGTCCGCAGCGCGCCGAACGTGATCCCAGTCGTCCAGCCAGAAACTGAAGTGGTGGAGCGCACCGTTTGGGCCCTGCACGAATGCGATGTCGTGGGGTTTGGCGCTCCGCTCCAGAAAGGCGATGATCTGGTGGCCGCCCCCGTCGAGCAACTGCTCGGTGAGACGGAAATCCAGAACCTCCTGGAAGAACTGGGCCACGACCGGCACCTCCTCGGCGTGGACCAGCATGTGATCGATCCGGGGCGGAGCGATCCCCTTGAGCCCCGGAATCATCGGAGGAGGATTCACCAACGGCATGCGCCCGCCCACTTTGTGAACGTCGGCGACCAACTCCATCTGCTGGCCACTGGGAAGCTCGAATCGAATCGACTCCCCCTGGCCGATCTCCTCACCGTCGCCGATTCGTTCGACCGGATGACCAGCGGCTTCGATGCGCGACTCGAAGTGATCGAGATCGTCGGGATGTTCCACCTTGAACGCGAAACGATCCAGTCCGACCCGTGTGTCGTGTCGAACCGCGAGACAGTGGTGATCCCGCTCATCCCAGCATTTGAAGAAGATGCGGTCATCGGTCCGCTCGACGATGTCCAGACCCATCACTTCGGTGTAATACGCAGCCGCCAGTTCGAGGTCGGTGACCGTGATGTCAACATGACTCAACCGAAGGATTCCCACCTCCCGAACCTATGCCAGTCGTCACACTGGGCGGAAGGGGCATTCCGCATAGCGGGACAGCTTCTGACTGCGGTACGGTTCGGAGATTCCGTCGACTCCAACCTCTCGCAATCGATTGTCGTCCGTCGCCAACGCAGCTCGGGTGCTGAAGTCGTTCTCGCCATCCCATCCCGATTGGGGTGTTGGCGAGCTGGCCCGACACCTCGATCTCTCCACCTCGACGGTTCACCGGTTGCTCAGCACCCTCACCGATGAGGGACTCCTCGATCAGGACGCCGAATCGGGCCGATACCGGCTTGGTCTTTCGGTGTTCGATCTGGTCGGCGCACTCCCCACCCAACGTTCATTGCACGAGGCCGTGCTCGTGTCGATGACCGAGCTACGCAGCTACACGGGCGAAACCGTGCAGGTCGGCGTGCTTGACGGCCGCCAGGTTGTGTACGTGGAACGCCTGGACAGCCCCCACACGTCACAGGTCTTCACTCAGGTCGGGCGGCGAAATCATGCTCACTCCACCGCATCCGGGAAGGTCCTGCTGGCCTTTGCCCCGCGACGCCAGTTGGACAAACTGCTGCGGGGTTGGGACCTGCCCCGCCAAACCCCTGACACGATCACCAGCATCAAGGCCCTGCGGAAGGAGCTGGCCGAGATTCGCCGTCGGGGTTATGCGGAGAATCGCGGCGAGTCCGAGGCCAGCGTGGTGTCGATCGGTGCGCCGATCCGTGATGCCAGCGGCAGTGTCGTGGCATCGCTCAGCATGGCGGGCTCAGCCGAACGAATCGACCCGCATCGCCTTGCCTACGCCGAGGCGGTAGTAACCCTGGCCCGCCGGGTGTCCTCGCAGATGGGGTGACCGCTCAGTCGATCCAGCGATCGACGATCTCGCCGATCTCGCCTGACGACTGCAGGTTGGCAAGGACCTGATTTATCGGCTCCCGCCACGAAGAATCCTGAGCCAGTCCGACAATTCGGAGAACGCCTCGACCCAGACGATGTCGTAGTCCACACCCAACTCCGCGGCGACGACATCCCAGATCTCGGCATAGAAACCATCGGCCCGGCCATCGTCGTCGAAGACGAACGGTTCGAACTCGGTCATCACCACCGTGACCCGCTCCGAGAGCGGATCGATCGTCTGAGCAGAAACAACCGACGAGTTCAGGGCCAGGGCGGCAACGATGAACGGCACGAACCATCGACGGAAGATTGACAACATGAGCGGCCAGTATGCACTAGCATTGGAGAGGGTCTGTGCACCATCGTTGCTGTCGTCCCGCTCCGTGGGATGTTCTCCGTAGTGATCTGAGGCGGCTTCTACGATCGGACGATGGGATCGGCCGACGTAGATCTACTCCTTCTCGATTTCGGCGGCGTCTGCCTGCTGAATCCGGTGGAACTTCACGGACGGGCCGAAGCCCAACTGGGTCTACCGCCCGGGACCTTCACCTGGATGGGCCCGGTCGATCCTTCCACCGACCAGTTGTGGCGCACGATGATCGCCGGAGAGGGAGTCACTGAACGGGAGTACTGGGCGCAGCGGGCCCGCGATGTCGGAGCGGCCGCGGGCCGCGAGATGGAACTGGCCGCATACATGGAGCTCCTGTACGAACCACCGACGCCGGAGTTGATCCGACCCGGCGCGACCGCAACCGTGACCGCTGCGTTGGCCGCCGGATACGGCGTCTCGATCCTCACCAACGACATGCGGGCGTTCCACGGCCGCCAGTGGGAACACGGGGTCGAGTTCCTTTCGCTGGTCGATCACATCGTGGATTGTTCGGACACCAACATCCTGAAGCCGGACCCTCGAGCCTTTGCCCGAGCCGAGGAGATAACCGGCGTCGCGGCCGACCGGATGCTGTTCGTCGATGACCAACCCCGCAGCGTCGCCGGTGCGGAGTACGCCGGGTTGAAGGCGATGTGGTTTGACATCGCCAATGCGGAATCATCGTGGGCTGACGTTGCTCGCCGCCTCGGCCTGAACTAGCCCGCTCCGCCCACCCGCAACTCCACCGGTTCGAACCCGGGCGCAGTGAGGGTGTAATCGCTCCCGGCCTCAACATCGAACGGTGCGGTGAGCCCGCCGGTAAACACCAGCTCATCGGGACGCAGGTAGGCACCTTCAACGGCCAACTGCCTCGTGAACCAGTCGATGGCGCCGGTCGGCGAACCCATGGCGTTCGAACCGCGACCTACCCGCTGTTCGACGCCGTTGGAGAAGGTGACCTCAATGTCCTCGGGTGCGTCCACCTCGTAGAAGACGCCGACGACGATCGCCGCGCTGGAGGAGTTGTCGGCCGTGTTATCGAGCGCATCGAAGTTGAAGCTGGGGAATCGGGGGTCGACGATTTCAAGCCCAAGCGCCCATTCGCCGTCACCGTTCTCGGTGGGCCAGAAGACCAGCTCCGGCTCCACCTTCGGGTGGATGAACGCGTCGAGTTCGATCACCGAATCGAGCTCCTGGGATTGCCACAACGTCCCCCAGTTCGGTCGATCGATTCCCAACGCCTCCCGCATGGCCGCCGAGGTCCACCCGAGCTTGTAGCCGATCTGCCCATCGCCGGCGGCGAGGCGCAGCTGGTCGGTAGCCCGGGCAATCCGCCGGGCGTCATCCCAGTCCATGTCAGGGAATCGTTCGGTCAGTAACGGAATTGGTGTGGCGCTGCGGGCCGCGTCGAAGAGCTCGGCGGCTACGGCTTCGGCGTCAATCATCGAACAGTTCTTTCACCGGTTTCCATGGATCATCAAGACTGGCGTCGAACAGAATGGCAGTCATCCCGAGCGACCCGGCCACGGTCACGTTGTCGCGAGAATCATCGACCACTGCGGTGCTCTCGGGCGAAACTCCGGCCAGGAGCACACATCGTTGGAACGCACGCCGGTCGGGTTTGAAGATGCCATTGTCAGAACAGCACACAACGTGGTCGACCGCAGCGAGCAGTGGAACGTCCGCGATCCAGTCTTGCGATAGCTCGTTCGAGAGAACCGCCACCGCGACGCCACCACGTCGAATCGCCTGTACCAGATCTTCAACTTCAGGTCGCACTGCATCGGCCAAGGTTCGAGCCGCACCGCGGCCAATCAACTCTGCAGCCGAATAGGTGCAGACCCCATCGAAATCGAGAACGAGAAGTTCAATCACTGTTCTGCCAGGCGCGCCCACATCTGACGTGCCTTTTTGCCCCTTTGTTCGACCTGTCGACCTGAAGGTAGCCGACCCTGCTCAGTACCCCGAACAGGGGTGCATCCGACCGCTCGAATTCTAAAGGGCGACTACGATCACGCCGTTGGCTTTGCATGGCTGCGAAGCAAGACATCTCGATCCCAGCTGCGTATTTCACGACCGGTGCCCTACCGCCAATCTGCGCCAAGACAGGCCTACAGACCGACGAAAAGCAATCGGTCACCGCAGTGCGCAATAACCCCTGGGCCGTTCTCGGGTTTTTCCTGCTTGGGATCGTGGGCTTGATCATCGCGCTCTACGCAACCCGCAAGACCCTCGACGGTGCCGTGCCCCGCGAACCGGACCCCGACAAGGTCGCCAAGCGCCGCTACATCGGTCTCGGCGTCGCTGCCGTCAGCGGCCTCTTTCTCCTGACCCTTACGGCCGACTCGGACGTGGCATTGCTGAGCCTGTTTGGATTCATCGGGATCTTCGTGGCCGGTTTCATCATCGTCGGGGCCTCAAGCTCGATCAAAGTCCGAGCCGAGCTCTCAAAGGATCAGCAGACCGTCACCCTGAAAGATGTGCACCCGATGTTCGCCGACGCCACCCGGGTCTTCCTCACCAACTCGATGAGCAATGGCCCCGTGCCACCAGGAATGCCCTACCAGTTCGCACCCGCCGGCATGGCTGCAGCCGGCTGGACCGGCGTACCTGCACCTGGCCGTTCCGATCCGGCGGCCCCGCCGCCACAACCCCTGCCGGCCGCTCCCGGTTATCAACCGGACCCTTTCAGCTCGTAGCCGCGACCGAATCTGGCAATCATCTTCGAAGGCAAGAAGAGGTTGCCGAGTGCTCATTAATCGTTTATCGTCGATGAACGATGAATGATCTGAAAGAGTCCGAGGCTGAAGAGTACGCCCGCTGGTTCCGCTGCCTTTCGGACCCGACCCGCATTCGCCTTCTTCATCTGATCGCTACGCACTCCAGTGCGATGACGGTCGGTGAGCTTGTCGATCAGCTCGGGCGGTCTCAATCCACCGTGTCCCGCCACCTCAAACTGCTGGCCGATGAGCACTTCATCGTTGCGACGCCCGACGGCATCCGAACGCTCATCACCGTCAACGACGATTGCATGTCAGCGCTCCCCCACGCGGCCCGCCACATCATGGGTGTCCAGAGCGGCTCGGGCCGGTGATCACCGCCACGGTGATTCTGATCGCCGAACTGACTGTGCTCTTCGTCGGAGTTGCATTCGGCGTCGAACTACTGCAGCGCCGACTCGGCCCCGAACGACTGAAGGCATGGATGGGCGGCACTCCAGTCACCGCAGCACTGAAGGGAATCGCCGTCGGCTTTGTGACGCCGTTCTGCACCTATTCGGCGGTGCCGCTGCTGATAGGACTCCGCCGGGCCGGAGTTCCGACGGCTGGTTTTGTTGCATTCATCGTGGCGGCTCCGGTTCTGGATCCGGTTCTGTTCGGGGCGCTCGCCCTCATCGTCGGACTCGATATTGCCATCGCCTATCTGGTGGTGGCGTTCACCGCTGCGCTCACGTTGGCGCTGGCGGCCGAACGGATCGGCATCGATCACCATCTCAAAGAGCTGCCGACCGTTCGTTCGAGGGAACTCGTCGCGACCGGAATCGGCCAATCCACGCCGATCTGCGATCAACCGTCGGGTGAGTTCACACAATGCGAAACGGCGGCCGATAGCCACGAGGAGTGGAACGGCATCGGAATCGAGGCGGCGACTGCGGCAAAGAGCACGGCCGCCCTTGCCCGCTCCTTCGGCCCGCTGCTCCTCGCCGGTGTTGCCATCGGACTGGCCATAGATCTGTTCGTATCGCCCGACACCGCTGCTGCGATCACGGGAAACAACGGTGCACTGTCGATCCCGATCGCTGCGGCTCTGGGCACACCGCTCTACTTCAGCACCGAACTCTTCATCCCGATTGCGGATGCTCTAAGCGACGCTGGGGTTGGCACCGGCGCCATCGTCGCTCTCACGATCGCAGGAGCCGGAGCCAACCTGCCCGAGTTCGTGATCCTCACGAGGCTGGCCCGACGACGGCTGATCGTCATCTTCTTCGCATATGTGTTTCTTGTAGCAACACTCGGCGGAGTCCTTGCTGAGGCAATCGCAACCTGAGCCACAGCTGCGGGGTCATAGACTCCGGTCATGAAGCGAGCGGAGAAGGCAGAACGAATCGGGACGATCCTCGAGGAGCTGTATCCGAATCCGCCGGTACCACTGCACCACAAGGACCCGTACACACTGCTGGTCGCGGTGGCTCTCTCGGCTCAGACGACCGACAAGAAGGTCAACGAGGTCACGCCCAAGCTGTTCGCGGTTGCCGATACGCCGGAGAAGATGAGCGAACTGTCGCCAGAGGAGATCCTCGAATTGATCCGCGAGATCGGCCTGGCTCCCACCAAGGCGAAGAACCTGTCCAAGATGGCTTTCCAGATCATGGACGCAGGCGGCGAGATCCTTCCCGACTGGGAGTTCCTTGAAAGCTTGGCCGGCGTTGGCCACAAGACAGCCAGCGTGGTGATGGGTGGCGTCTTCGGCGTGCCGGCGTTCGCAGTGGACACCCACATTCACCGCCTGGCCGACCGCTGGGGACTGTCCAACGGCTCCACGGTCGAACGAACCGAACGAGACCTGAAGGCGGTCTTCCCCGAGGAGACGTGGAGCGATCGCCATCTTCAGATCATCTACTTCGGACGCGAGTACTGCCCGGCCCGCGGCCACGATCTCAGCCAATGCCCGATCTGTGGGTGGGCCGCCACCAAGAAACGGATCGCCGACGAGGCCAGAATGAACCGACCGAAGAAGCGCTCGAAATCCTGACCGAGTCGCACTACTGTGGAGTTCCGGCGTCGAGTGGCGCCCAACCCCATGTGCGGCCCCGCCCGGCCCACGCCTCGGGGCAAAGGAGAGCCTGTCTCTTCCACTTCGATCGTTGTTGATGCCATTTCATTTTCCTGGCTGAGACTCGTGGGTGGGGGCGGACGCGTCGGGTCGTCGGCCGGATGGAGAATGTCATGACCACCCAACGCACCCTCAAGAAGCAGATCCGCGATCGCATGGGTCGAACCGGCGAGCGGTACACCACCGCCCGCAGCCACATCATCGGTTCGCAGAAACAACTCATGGTCGGCGGCCAACAGGGCGACATCGCCGCAGTGAGGAATGCGCTCGCAGCTGCGGGCGTCGTCGGCCCCGATGGAACAGCCCTTACCGAAGCGCAGGTCTTTGGCCTGGCCGGTGGCATCGGGTTCCTCTACGGAGTGTTTCGCTACGACGGAGGACCGACGATGACGATCACCACCCGCAACACGTCGATGCCCGACACCTTCCTCGACCAACTGTGGTCGACGGAGGGTCTCAGGTGTTCGGTCTCCACAACCGGAGGCGTGAAGAAAGCTCGCACCGACTTGGAGACCGCAGTCGCCGATGGGCGTCGGGCCCTGTGTTCTGTGGGAGCCGGCCGCCTCGGCTACCTCGGCCTCCCCGAGGAAGAAGCTGCCATGTATCCGATCGTCGTCGGGGTGATCTCTCACGATGGCGGTGACTACCTCATCGATGACCGGTCGCCGGTCCCCCACCGAATCGATGCCGAACAATTCGCAGCGGCGCGAGCGGTAGTGCGATCGGCGAAACACCGGATGGTCACGATCGATGGCGGCGAACCGGACTGGGAGCAGGTGATTGTGAGCGCGGTCCGAAACGGCGCCGACCGATACAACACACCGCCGGTGAAACAGTTCGCCGCAAACATCGGCCTTGCTGGACTCGACAAGTGGCGCCGACTCCTGACCGACTCCAGGGATCGCATGTCCTGGTCAAAGGTCTTTCCGGAAGGGCCAGACGCCGGCCTGGGGTTCAGCAGATTGTTCGAGTGCGTCGAGCATGCGTACACAGCTGCAAATGCAGGCCGGCCCCTCTACGCCGAGTTCCTCCGGTGGGCTGCCGATGTCACTACCGAATCGAGGTATGCAGAGGCCGCCGAAGCCGCCGACGCATCGGGCGAGAGGTGGGCTGCGATAGCGGATCTGTCCTCGAGTGCGGATCCGGCGGTGCGCCGGGCCGCCGCCGCCATCGACAAACGAGCTGAGTTGCTGGACAACGGGGCCGATCCCGACAAACTTCTCACCGCCTATCGAGATCAGGAAACGGCGGTTGAGGCATGCCGGATCTCGGCCAAGCACGCGGCAGCGACTCGGACCCAGATCGCAGAGGAGCTCTCCGAGATCATCGAACACGAAACGACGATGCTGGAGATCCTTGGGGCCGGTATCGACCGGCCGTCACCCCCGACCCGGAGTCGTCGACGGGAGAACGAGGCTGACCGAATCACGATGCAGAACCCCAACACCGGTCGCACCGACAACACGATGGACCGGAAGATGTACGACCCCGTGCGCACCGCGATTCTGCAGGCGCTCAACGATGTCGATGGCGTCCGCTTCTCCGACCTGCCTGCCGAGGTTGAGGCGAGAACTCCGGCGGCGATGTGGGCCTCGAGCAAGGTCGGTTGGTACACCACGTCGGTCAAATTGGATCTGGAGGCTCGCGGTCTGCTCGAACGGTTTGATTCTCCTCAGCGGCTCCGGCTGACCACCGCCGGGCGGAACGCCCTGTCGAACTGAGCGATCATGGTCTGGGCGGGCGAATGGCGCGCCGCCCGGACCGTCCCGCGGGGTCCGACCCACAAATCTCGAGAACAGGTGCAAGGAATCAACCCCGCCGCAAGTGGGGTAGGTGTGAAGGCTGACATCGAAGCGATCGAGCTTCTCGTCGATGAACCGGACAGCATCGATTTTGCGACGTTCTATTCACAGGAACACGAGGGACAGGTTCGGCGAGCGTTTCTGCTCCTAGGCACATCATCCGCCGCCCACGACGCTGTTGCAGAGGCGTTCGAAGAGGTGTTTCGCCGGTGGGACCAGATTCGAGACCCCGGCCCCTACCTGAACGTCGTCGTGATCAACTCGTGCCGGGACGCCGCCAAACGACGCGGACGGGAAACGCCGACCGATCGATTTCCCGACTGTGGACATGATGATCGAGCCGATCACATGGCCGACTGCCTGATGGGACTTCCGTTTCGGCAGCGGGCGGCGGTCGTCTTGCGGTACTACGGCGGCGAATCCGAAGCATCGATCGCCGAATATCTGGACTGCCGCCCGGGCACCGTCGGCTCCCTCATCCATCGCGGCCTGAAGGCCCTACGCCTGCAATTGAAGGAATTGGAATGATCGAACTCCTACCTGACGAATTTGAACAGGAACTGGCCGAACTGATGAACGAGCGCGCCAGTCGACTCCGAGTCGAGTCCTCACCTGTTCGAGAAACGGCTCACACGAACAGCCCGTCACGGCGACCCTGGATTTTGGCGGCCGCAGCAGTCCTGCTGATCGTGTTGGGTCTGGCCGGTCTCAACCGCTGGTCTGAGCGCGACGATTCTCGATTCGTTGACTCTGCAGCGTCATCAGCGCTCGAGACGGAGTTGGTGATCTGGATTGAACAGTCAGCGACGCCGGGTGAGATTGACGAGGTTGCGGCAACGCTCGAGAGCCTCTCCAGCGTCGTTCGCTTCACCTATGTCGACAGGTCTCAGACCTTCGCCGAGTTCGAGGAGTACTTCGCTGAGTCCCCCGAGGTTCTTCTGGCGGTCGAACCTGAGGACCTACCCGTCTCGTTTCGTGTCGAGACGAACGATCCGAAGGCTGTGACAGACGCCGTGCAGGATCTCGCTGGCGTCCGGCAGGTTGATATCGGGTCCGACCAGACCTCAGATCCCGGATGGCTCTTCCCGGCTGCGGCATTGGAATCGGTGGTGATGATCGATCCGGATGTCTCGCTTGCGTACCTACAGAGGGTTCATGCTGCAGTCGAAGAGTTGAGCTCGACCCGCTCGGCGTATCCGGTCAGCACGGCCCGAAGCCTGGAAAAGTTCGCTGAGTTCTTCGACGACTATCCAGCGCTGCGCACACAGATCGAAGACGCTGACCTGCGGCCCTCGGTACGGGTAGTTACCGAGGACATCGTCGAACTTCGTCGAACCGTCGATGGAATGCCTGGGGTTCTCTTCGTCACTGGATCGTCCGTGCCAGCGGACCCCGATCCAATCTTCCTTTTGCCGGCGAACGACATCGCAGCCGCAGCGACCGTCGAATCGGCGTTCGGCCCGGAAACTCCCAACGTTGACGCCGGGCAGGCGCTCTTACTTGCGAGCGACACCAGTCAAGACCTCTCCGTGGTCCGTCAGATCGATGCTCCGAGCTTCTCAGATCCAGTCTTTCTAACCCATTCCGTTGGGGACCGCATGGTCGCTCGGGACGTGATACGAGACGGTCGCCGGCAGGCTGCCGAACCGCTCGCAGACGGAACGTGGCTGCAGTACCTCAGCCCGGTCGCCGAACTCGATGACCTGATCGCTTCGACGCGATTCACCAATGGGAGGATCATCGTCGACAACCCGGCCTTTGCGGAGAGGTCACGCATTGACGACATCTCCGGTGGCGCTTCAACCTGGCTGACGCTGGACGAGTTCTCCGGTGACCGACTGTTCATCCGAATGTTGGCCCACGGCACGATCCGGAGCGAAGAATTCTGGACGCTGGCTGAAACGGGCAGGCCGCCGGAGTCTGAGTTTCGGGTCAACGGACTGCCGACGTGGACCGGTTCAGTAGTTGAAGTCGATGAAGATGTGACCTGGACATCGGTTGGTTGGTATCCCGACGAGGGTCGGTGGGTCTCGGTTTCGGGGTCACGAAGCCTCGAGGAACTCGTTGAGATCGCCGAGGGTCTGCAGGAAGTTGACGAGGCAACATGGCGAGCGTGGGTTGACGATCGTTCCGACTAGTAGCTGCAGAGTCCGATTCGAAGACGAGGGCACGAAACGATTCGGATTCGGTTCCGACATGCTGGCGGAGCTACGTTGACGCCGTGACTCCACATCTTGTGACAGGTGACCAACTCCCGCCGCTGATGGCAAAAGATCTCGACGGCAACGAGGTCGACATGACCGCCAGCGTGGCCGGCAACTGGGCCGTGATCATGTACTACCGAGGCGATTGGTGACCCTACTGCCGTCAACAGTTGGTTGACTTCGCCGTCCACGGACTCCCGCTCATGAGTCTGGGGGTCAAGGTTGTTGCCGCCTCGGTCGATTCTGTCGAGTCGGTGGCCAAACTCCGAGAGGGTCTGCACGTCGGGTACCCGATGTATGCCGAGGTCGACGCAGCTGCGCTGGCCGAGGCCACCGGAGCGTCGGTGCACATCGGTGAGGACCGGACGTTTACCCATGCCACGGCCTTCCTCGTCAACCCCGAGGGGATCATCTCAAATGCGGTGTACTCGACCGGACCGATCGGCCGATTCACCGCCAGCGAGATCATCCGCAAGACGATGTTCGAACAACGTAAGTAGAACCCCAGCAATCTCGCTCAGAATTTCAGCGCACTCTTTGTGCACGGGATAGGTTCTGAATGGGCGTCGGCAAGGGAGTGGCCGTGCCGCCGCCCGTCCTTCCTTGCCGGCGACCCACCGACTACAGGTCCTTAACCATCAGGATCCACTCGCCCGGTTGATCAGACCCCGGGAAGGGAGCGAAGGGCCGCCTCTGCCACTCCCGAAAGCCGAGACTCAGGTAGAGCCGATGTGCGCCAGCGTTGAAACTGCCGACGAGCAGCGTCACACGTTCCACCCCTGCCTTGCGTGCTTTACGGTCTGCCAGAGCAAACAACTCGTGTCCCACGCCCTGGCCCCGGAACTCGGGGTGCACGGACGCAACCGAGACGTACCAGGTCCCCACCGCCAGCGCCTTCAGTTCGTTCAATGGTTGGAGCACCGCCGCCGTGCGCTCGGTGGGCTCGGGCATCGGGGGAAGCACATAGCTGTTCAGAGCCCCGGCCACTCTCTGTTCGACCTCGACGACCGCCCACTTCGACAGGTGCGTGAGTGCGTCGCCATTGTCGAGAATGCCGGACCGACCAACTTCGAAGCTCGACTGTCCCTCCTGGGCATGTTCCTCCCACAGCCAGGAGACCAAGCGGCGGGTTGCCGCATCGGCAAGGATCGCCAGGTCGGAACTGTCGCCGCCGACCGCGTCCCGAACCGTCATGTCTGGTATCACCCTGCTGTCAGCCACGACAAGAGCATGCGCCACGACGCACGTTTATGCCAGCGATTGAAGCGGAGAAATTCGCCGCGACCGGAGGTGGCTTCTCGGCGTCAGAACACTACGCCCACTCGGCCGCACGGCGTCACTGTTGACGGCGGCGGCTGCGGCCGATGTGGGTGGGTTAAGCCTGCCGAGCGACTAGCCGGACATGTAGTTGCTGGTGGCACCGCCGTCCAGCACGATGGTCTGGCCGGTCACCCAACCCGACGCCTCCGAGCAGAGGTACATGGCCGCATTGGAGATGTCCTCAACTTCGCCGAGTCGTTTCAGTGGGTAGGCCTTGGCGGCCTGCTCGCCTCGTTCGCCCTCCCAGAGAAGGCGGGCGAAGTCGGTCTTGATCAGGCCCGGAGCGACCGCATTCACGCGTACGCGCGGAGCGAGTTCGGCCGCTAGTTGTTTCGTGGTGTGGATCAGCGCTGACTTGGTCATGTTGTAGACCGCAAGCTCTGCGCTGGTACCCAGTCCGCCGACCGAGGCGACATTGAGAATGGCTCCGCCGTTTTCTTTCATCGATGCGTTCCATGCCGCCTGCGCCCACAGGACGGGGGCGGTGAGGTTTACCTGGATCGTCTTGTTCCAGCGCCCGAGGTCAGCCTCGATCATGGGTCCCACGTAGGGATTGGTCGCAGCGTTGTTCACAAGGATGTCGACTCCACCAAACTGCTCGACGGTTGACGCAACGACGGCCTCGGCCGACTCGGGTTCGCCGACGTTGCCCGGCATCCAGACACAGGCTCCCCCGATCTCACCCGCCGCTTCTTCGAGCTGCTCGGCTTTGCGGCTGGTGATCATGACGTTGGCGCCAGCGTTCGAGAACGCCGTGGCGATCGCTTTGCCGATTCCCCGGGAACCCCCGGTCACAATCGCAGTCTTTCCGTCCAGACGAATCTCCATCCGGCGAGACTAGTGCGGGGTCCTAGCGGGCCCGAATTACGCAGAATTCGTTGCCGGTCGGATCGGCCATCACAACCGTCTCGTACGGTGTCGGCTCTGCTTCCCGGGCGATGACCGTGGCACCCAACGACTCGAGCCGGGCCACCTCGTCGGGCACAACGTCGACAACAACGTCGAAGTGCATCCGGTTTTTCACCGCCTTGGGTTCGGGAACCCGTTGGAGCGTGAACGCCTGAAGCCCCGTCCATTTACCGGTGGCCCGCAGCAGGCGGTAGTCACCTTCGGACTGGACCGAGAACCCGAGGGCCTCGGACCAGAAGTCGGCCGCGCTATCGAGATCGACGACGTCCAACGTGATTCCAATGTGGCGAACGGTCATGGCGTCATCATTGCAGTCGGTATGGGCGAATGATCGTCAGCGGGTCACAGCTCTGCTGCGGTCTGAACGCCACTCCACCGCTCCAGCTCTGCGTCGAAATCGATCGGTTCAACGGTGACGCCGCCAACCTTGGCCCACTCGCTCTGCGGAAGCATCCACATCACCTCGAACTCGATGCCGTCGGGATCTTTGGCATAGACACTCTTGGTGGTGCCGTGGCTCGATTGACCAACCAGGGCTCCGAGTGCTTCGAGGGTGGCTCGGGCCTGCACCAATTCGTCGATCGTGTTCACCTGCCATGCGAGGTGGTAGAGGCCGGGCGCGCGCCCGGGTGGTGTTGTTGCAGGTCCTACCTGGAACAAACCAAGGTCGTGGTCGTTCGCTCCATTGGACAACTTGAGGAAGACAGCGCCGGGCATCTCTGCGACAACGTCCATGGCGAGCGCGTTCGTCCAGAACGCCTTCGACCGTTCGACATCGCTGACATACAGCACGGCATGGTTCAAACGAACAGCAGGAATAGCCATAGTGGTTCCAACGCCAACCGTCGTCCGCAAATTCCTTGATTGCGGCTAGGAGGCATTCACCTCGGGCATGATGTCGAGCGCCAGCCTCTTGAGGTCGTCCAGGGTCTTCGAAACCGGAACGTCGGTGAAGGGGGGCCAGATCAACGGCATCGTGAGTCCGGCCTCTTTCAGCCGCTTCAGGTTGTCTGTCACCTGATCGGCGGTCCCGATCAGGATGTTGCTGCCTTTGCCCATGTCGCCCTGATCGGACTTCTCATCGGTGATCACGGTCCAGTACATGCTGCAGACCTCCAGCTCATCCATCGCTTTGGGTTTGTCCAGCTTCTCCAACTCCTCCTGGATGGGCCCTCGCCATTCCTGCAATTCGGTGGGTGTGTCCTGGATGCCTATCCACCCGGACAGGTTGTACTTTGCGATGCGGTTGGCCGACCGTTTCGGATCCTTCAACCCGCTCATGAAAATTGGCGGATGGGGGTCCTGCACCGGTTTGGCGCCAAACCCACACGACTCAAAGTCGGCGAACTCGCCGTGATATTCGAACAGCTCGTTGGTCCAGATCCCCTGCATGATCTCGATCGTTTCCCGCACGTGCTTGTGTCGCTTCGGGTAGATGTGCGACGCACTCGCCGCCGCGAACTCCTCGGGCATCCAACCCGCTCCCACGCCGACGTTGAGCCGCCCGCCACTGAGATGATCGACCGTCGCCAGCTCGGTGGCGAGGACACCGGGAGCGCGGTACGGCGTATCGGTGATGCTCATTCCGATTCGCACCTTCTCCGTCTTTGCCGCCAACCACGGGATCAGAGGCCAGCCTTGGTACCACTGGCCGCGAGCCGATACCGGCAGCTGCTTGGGGAACCCATCCATCATTCCGAACGCGTTGGTCATCTCTTCGCGATCCGATGACTCGGGAACGACAATCCGGTCGAGGGTCCACACGGAGTCGAAGTCCAGTTCCTCCGCGAGCGCGGTGAGGTCTTCGAGCTCCTTGACCGTCACCTTGTCGCGAAAGTTCGGCAGGTACAGAGCGAGCTTCATGAGAGTGTCCTCCAAGAGTTGGGCTGCCCGGTCGCAGCTGAATCCAGCCTTGCGCGCTGCCAGGCATCGCCAACAGACACGAACGTTTCATTCGCTCTAGTGCCAATGCACCAGACCGAATCCGTGGTCAGCGTCGAAGAATTCCGAGTCGGGCCGCGATGGCGGTCGCCTCGAGTTTGGAGTGAGCACCGAGCTTGATCAGCACATGTTGCATGTGGTTTCGCACGGTGTTGACGCTCAGGTGCAACTCCTCGGCGATTGCCTTGTTGCTGCGACCCAGCGAAGCGATTCTCAATATCTGCAGCTCTCGGTCAGTGAGATCGGTTCCAAGTTGATCGGCGCCGGACCCAACCACCGACCTGAGCATGTCTGCCGAGACCGGGGTGTGGTCCGAAGCTACAGCTTTAATTGCGGCGAGGATCTCAGCTGATCCGTTCCTCTTGGTGATGAACCCATCAGCCCCCGCATCCATCACCTCGTTCAGAACGACGGGACTGGAGTACGACGTGAGCATCAGGATTCGGGCCGTCGGGACCGCCTCGTTCAGCGCCGTCAAAGCATCCGTCCCCTGTGAGTCGGGCAGGTCGTAGTCCAGAACGATGACATCGGGGCGCGAGGCCCGCGCCGTCGCGACCGCCTCGGAACTGGTACCGACCGTGCCGAGAACATCCACCATCTCGTCCTTCGACAATGCTTCGGCAAGCAACTCGGCAAGAACTCGATGATCGTCGACGATCAAAACCCTAATCGCCGCCGACGACGTCAACGGCGTCATCGTCCAGTGGACAGCAGCGGCCCGAACGCGAGAGGATTCAGCCACCGGTACATGGAGGAGACCCTAGTGGAGGGCCACCAAGCCAGAAAAGAAGCCGACTGTCGAGTCGTGATTGGCCCCGAGGAAACTGCGGCCGCCCGCGCAGCCTGGCCCGACATACCGATCGTCGCGCTGGTGGAGGCTTCAGAACCCGACCAGGCCGTCTACGCGCGGTGTGCTGGTGCCGATGTCGTTCTCCCGACGACGGATCTGGCGACTGGTTGGCGCCACGACACCCCCGGACTGGCTGTCGCCGTGAGCGCGGCGACCTCGCTGGCCGAACGCCGCAACGGGATCCGAGACACATCGCGTCGTTCCGGTCATGATCTCGGCCAAGCGCTGAGTGCCATCAATCTGGCCGCGGAACTGGCCATAGGCGACCGCCAGAAAAGCGAGAGGCTCCTGCAGCAGATCCAAGCGCAAGCCCAGGATGCCGGGGTTCACGCTTGGCGAGCCGGTCGAGCAGGACGCTCGTCGGGGTTGGCGTTGGGCCCCGTTGATCTCTCCGCAGTGCTCCATCGAGTGGCGACGTCGGAGCCGGACGTCTCGGTTTATGACTCATCCGGTTCAGCGTGGGTTCTCGGTGACGTTCGACGCGTCGAACACCTACTGGAGGAACTGATTCAGTACGGCCGGCAAGCGGCAACCAGCCAGCGCATCGAGGTGAAGATCAGCTCAACTGGTCGAATCGAAATAGTCATTCAGGGCACGGGCACCCACCAACAGCCAGCGCCTGCACGGGACATCGAGTTCGGTCTCATGGCCGTTGGAGAGATCGTCAACGACCTCGGGGGGTCCATCCGGATAGTCGAGGGGAAACAAGACGCCGGACCACACTGGATCCAACTGTCATTCCCGCTGCTGCCCTACCGCGGCCACCGGGCCGGCCTGATCGCAGTTCCGCCAGATCGAATGGCGATACAGGCTGACATTCTGGAAGGGGTGCTGCGCCACGCTCCACTTTCCGAGTCACTCGAGGCGATCGTCGAAGCCATCGAGTGGCAACTTCCCGGCACCAAATGTTCCATTCTCCTACTGCACAACGGACAGACCCTCCATCACGGTGCCGGGGCCAGCCTGCCGGAGGCCTACAGGAACGAAATCGACGGCGTAGCAATCGGATTCGGGCAGGGTTCGTGCGGCACCGCAGCCTTCCTCGGAGAGCCCGTGATCGCCGCCGACGTTGAACACAACCCGCACTGGGTGAACTTCATAGACCTGGCGCTGAGCCATGACCTGCGATCCTGCTGGTCCACACCGATCCTGGCCGCCGATGGCGGTGCGGTACTTGGAACCTTTGCGGTGTACCGCTCCGAAGCCTGGGAACCGGAGGAAGCCGCCACCCATCTGGTCTCTCGTTTCACTCACCTCGCCGCCGTTGCCATCGGTCATCACTGGTTATTCAATGCACTCGCCGAGAGCGAGTCTCGATTCAGAAACGCGTTCGAGGGCGCAACGGCAGGCATGGCATTGGTCGGTCTGGACGGGTCGATCCTCAAGGTCAATCCCGCCCTCTCCGCGATGTTCGACACGACCTCGACCGATCTGTGCCGAAGCAACATCCTTGATCTCGTAGAGCCAGCACACCGCGCCCGAATACTCCGCAGCTGGGAAGACGTGCTCGGCGACGGTAATCAGGAGGGCGAACCGGAATCGCTCGAGATTCCATTCCAGAACCGGTCGAGCGGGGATCCGCTGTGGGCGTCTATGCGAACCTCTTTGGTCAGCGCAGAGACCGGCGACCAGCCGCAGTACTTCTACGCCGAGATTCGCGACATCACCGCCAGCCGCCGCCACGCAATGGAACGCCAAGCGAGAGAAGCAGCCGAAGCTGCCAGTCAGGCCAAGACCGACTTCCTGGCGCTGGTGAGTCACGAACTGCGGACACCCCTCAATGCGATTCTGGGATTTGCCCAAGTGATGAAACTGGTCGATCTTGATCCCACGCAACGAGCCGACGCAATCGACAACATTCTGACAGCAGGCCAGCATCTCCTCGGCCTAATCGGTGAACTTCTCGATCTCTCTCTGATAGAGGCATGCCAGTTCAAGACCGTGATCGAGAACATCGACACCGTCGATGCGATCGACGAAGCCGTGCAAATCCTGCAGCCGCTCGCCGACAGCCGGGAGATCAGGCTTCATCGCGGCCCCAATTCTTCGGCCGGTCTGAACACTCCGGCAACCCAGTCGCTCGAGGACTCGAACACCCAACATCTCGTCGTTGACGCCGACCGCCAGTGCCTCCGGCAGGTGTTGATCAACCTGGTCGGCAATGCGCTGAAGTTCACTCCTATGGGCGGTGAGGTCGGTATCACAACGATGAAGACGACCAGCGACTCGGTGCGTATCTGTGTCGTGGATACCGGACCAGGAATTGCCCCGGCGGCAATCGATGACCTGTTTCAGCCCTTTCATCGACTCAGTCGAGGTTCGCATCACGCGGAAGGAACCGGGCTCGGGTTGTCGGTGGCGGCCCAACTCGTCGACGAAATGCAAGGCAGTATCGGGGTCGAAAGCAGTGAGGGTGACGGAAGCTGTTTCTGGGTGGAACTCCCTGAAGGAACGCGAACGAACAATCGAGCACTCGAGCAGTCCGAGGATCCATCGGAACACTCAACCGATGCGTTCGGCCATCAGCCGACGAGCGGTTCGGTTCTATATGTCGAGGACGATCCCGCTGCGGTTCAAGTCATCGCAGCCACACTTGCCCTCCGACCCGATATCGACCTGACAACTGCGACGACTGCGGCTCAGGGAATCGCCGCGGCACGCGCCCACTCGTTCGATGCAATCTTGCTCGACATCGGCCTACCCGATGGGTCGGGTTGGGACGTTCTCCGCTCCCTCCGGGATGCGAGCGCAACCGCAGCGGTCCCGGTGGTGGTCCTCACCGCCGGCCCCGACCTGCCGCCATCGGGGACGCCGGACCCCGATCGGATTCTCGCCAAACCCGTCGACATCGAGACCTGCCTGCAGGCGATCGATGAACTGCTGGCGCCGACGGGCTGAGTTCAGCGGCGAGAGACAGCGACGAGATCCTCGATTCGACCGAGGAGTGATTCGACATCGAAGGGTTTGATGAACACATCGTCGAAACCAGACCGAAGCGCGCGCTGAACGGCCCGTTCAGAAGTAACGCCGCTGATGGCCACCAGGACGATTTTGGCCCATTCGGGATTCGCCTTCACCCTCCGCGCTAGGGCATATCCATCCTGATCGACGTCCTCAGAATCGGCGAAGATCAGGTCGGATAACACGATGTCGGGATGCTCATGGGAGATCAGTGCCAACGCTTCCACGATCCCCGTGGCGCTGAGCACCGTGTGCCCGAACGCGGTAAGCGTGAGATCCATGAGCTCAATCGTCGGTTGGTGATCTTCGACAACCAGGACTCGCATCTCGTCGTGCCTCCTGCCAACACGAGACTAGGACTGCGGCCGAACCGTGTCACTTGGCCGACTGATGCGAATGCATCCCCTCGTTTGACGCGTGAGCCAGTGTCCACGGTTGAACACACCGATCTACGGTCGCTCCAAACAGATCGAAAACCACACAAAGGGGAATCGAATGGGAAGAGTAGATGGCAAGGTCGCCCTGATCACCGGAGGCGCCAGGGGTCTGGGCGAAGCGAACGGACGCCTGATGGCCGACGAAGGCGCAACGGTTGTGCTGAGCGACGTTCTCGATGACGACGGAAAAGCGACCGCCGACTCGATCGTCGCATCTGGAGGTTCCGCCGAGTACATCCACCAGGACGTGACCGACGAGGACACCTGGGATGAGGTCGTCAAGGGAATCGTCTCGCGACATGGCCGGCTGGACATCGTCGTGAACAACGCTGGTGTCGCTCTCGACAAGACGGTCGAAGACACCACACTTGAGGAATTCCGGTGGGTGAATGCGATCAACAACGAGGCGGTCTTTCTGGGCACCCGCGCCGCCATCAGGGCGATGAAGAACCAGAACCCGAAGGGCGGATCGATAGTCAACATCTCCTCGATCGCTGGCCTTGTCGGCATCGAAAACCTCGCCGCATATAACGCGTCGAAGGGCGCGGTCCGACTCTTCAGCAAGTCGGCTGCGCTTCACTGCGCTAGTAACGGTTACAACATTCGAGTCAACACCGTGCATCCGAGCTACACGTGGACCCCGATGGTTCAGGCCATCGGCGACAACACCGGGGACCGCGATGCCTTCTTCGAGGCACTCAGTGAGGCCCACCCGCTCGGGCGCCCTGGTGTTCCGATGGACGTCGCCTACGGGGTTCTCTATCTCTCCTCGGACGAGTCCACATGGGTCACAGGATCCGAGTTGGTGATCGACGGCGGCATTACTGCTGTTTGATCCAGGCGTCGGAGATCGGCCCAATTCGATGATGCCCGGAACGTCGTGAATCCCGCAATCTGGGTGGAGCGACAGGGTTTGCTCCGACCCGACCAACCAGCGCTGGCCGACGGCGAACGGGTCCACGCTGACTGGGCCACGTTCGCCGACAGGGCAGCTCGGGCCGCGACCGGCTTGACCGCCAACATGGGAGTGTTGCCGGGTGAGCGCGTCGCCATTGTGATGAACAATCGCCCCGAGTATCTCGAGGCGTTGTACGCCATCTGGCACGCCGGTCTGGTGGCGGTGCCGGTCAACGCCCGCCTGCACCGGGACGAGATCGGATACATCCTCGACCACAGCGGCACGAGGGTCGTCGTGACCGATGAGGCCCATGCGGCCGACGTCGAGTCGTTGATCGGCACGGCAGGCCGACTCGAGTCGGTCATAGTGACGCCGGGCCAAGGGTGGGACCGGCTCACGGCGGCATCGCAGCGCCGGGTCTTCGGGTGCGGTCCCGAAGACCCGGCCTGGCTGTTCTACACCAGCGGCACTACCGGACAACCAAAGGGGGCGACGCTGACGCATCGCAATCTGATGATGATGACGCTCAGCTACTTCGCCGACATCGATCAGGTGATGCCGCAGGATTCGATTCTTCACGCCGCACCGCTTTCACACGGTTCGGGCATGTACGGGTTACCCCACGTCGCACGAGGCGCAGTCAGTGTCCTGCCGGCATCGGGCGGTGTTGAAGGAGAGGAGATCGCCGGCCTTCTGAATCGCTGGCCCGGGATGTCTTTCTTCACGGCACCGGTGATGGTCAACCGCCTAGCAACCGACCCCTCGATGGCCCAGATCGATCGCTCGCATCTGAAGACGATCATCTACGGGGGAGCTCCGATGTATCTGGCAGATCTCAGAATCGCGTTGGATACGTTCGGTCCCCGGCTCGCACAAATCTATGGACAGGGCGAATCACCGATGACGATTACCACCCTTTCGAAGGCGGATCACGCCGCGAGGGATGGCAGCCGGTGGCTGGAGCGAGTCCAGAGCGTCGGCACCGCTTTTACCGATGTGGAGGTGCAGGTCGTGGATGACGACGATCGTCCGCTACCGGCAGAGGAGGTCGGGGAGATCGTCGTACGCGGTGATGTCGTCATGGCTGGCTACTGGAACCAGCCTGATGCCAATGCGGAGACTCTGCGGAACGGCTGGTTGCATACCGGCGACGTCGGAAGTTTTGACTCGGACGGGTTTCTCACGCTTCGGGACCGTTCCAAGGACCTCATCATCAGCGGCGGGATGAACATCTACCCGCGCGAAGTTGAGGAGACTCTGCTCCGCCATGCGGCTGTTGCGGCAGCGTCAGTCGTCGGTCGTCCGGACCCCGAGTGGGGCGAGGCCGTGGTTGCCTTCGTGGTTCCGATGGACGGTTCCGCGACACCCCCGATCGAAGAACTCGACCAACTTTGCCTCGACCACATCGCCCGGTACAAACGCCCCAAGGAGTACCGATTCCTGAGCTCGCTGCCGACGAACAACTATGGCAAGGTCCTGAAGCGTGAACTTCGAGCCCAACTTCACCCGCCTGCGGGCCCATGACCACGGGGTCCTCTCGACCCTCCATCCCAAACGCGGCATCGATTCGGTTCCGGTCGTGTACGCGATCGACGATGATGGATTCGTCGGAGTCCCCATCGATCGAGTGAAACCGAAGACGTCGACGCTCCTTCAGCGGGAGCGAAACCTGGAACTCGATCCACGGGCCACTCTGCTGGTCGAAGAGTGGGACCGACTCGACTGGTCCAAACTCTGGTGGATCCGAGCCCATCTCCTTTACGAACCCGACGAAGGCGCCCGTGAACACGGCCTAGCCGACCTGCTTGCTAGCCGCTTCCCGCAGTATCACAACAAGCCGTTCGAACGGGTGCTGGTGATGACCATTCACACGATGCAGGGTTGGGCCGCTTCACCGACGGACGACAACGCCGGCGGAGGGCGACCTTCTTGAACGGTGAGAGTCCGCTTCGCCTCGGAACCCTTCTTCATGATGGCAACTACATCGATGGACTTCTACCCCGTGGAAACACCGTGAGATGTAGTCTCCATCAGGAATTTGGTGAGCGCCCACGCGAGGACTTGAACCCCGAACCTACCGGGTAGAAACCGGTTGCTCTATCCAATTGAGCTACGTGGGCAGGACGGAAAATAGGTTAGCCGCAGGCCTTGATGAACCAGTCCCAAATAGGTTCCTGGATGCGCATCATCTCCGGGTGCCACTGGATCCCAATGATCCTGCCGTTCTCGTGTTCGACGGCTTCGACGACGCCATCCTTCGCTCTGGCGACGACGTTGAGCCCGGAACCGACCGCTTCCACCGCTTGGTGGTGGTAGCTGTTCACCATGGCGGACGACCCGTACAGGTCGGCGAGGACTGACCCGGCCTCGAAGGTCACCTCGTGACGTCCGACGTGGCGAGGGTACGCCATGCTGCTGTGGGCCTCACCCGAATCGCTGGGCAGGTCGGCCACGAGCGTGCCCCCGCAGCCCACGTTCAGGATCTGGATGCCGCGGCAGATTCCCAGAATCGGAATGCCTCGTTCGGCGGCTGCGGCCACAACCGCCAATTCAAACGCATCACGCTCAGGTTCGATCGCCCACAGGTTCGGTCCGGGGGTGGCGCCGTAACGGGCCGGGTCAACGTCGGTCCCGCCGGTCAATAGCAGTCCGTCGAGGCGGGCGACGACAGCCTCGGGATCTACCGATCCGGGAAGTTGCACCGGGAGACCGCCGGAGGCAGCAACCTTCTCGGAGTACTCAGCCCAGTGAAGATCGATCGGTGCGCTCGCCAGGATCGACGGCGAATTCTGGAAGGTGTGGCCAGGTGTCTGACGGCCGGTAACTCCGATGAGGGGCTGCATCATCCCAGCCTACCGAAGGAGGGTCGGGCGCTACAGGCCAGCGGGGCGAATGACTGGCGAGATACGTTCGCGACCGGTAGCCACATTCAGAATCGAGATCGCGGGTGCCATCTCATCACGAAGCTGCTTGGAGACCTTGCGGGTGCTGAGCACACTCCCGATCATCGAAAAGCTTGCGTACTGGAGCCAGTACTCCTTGGGCGCACGGTCGTAGTGCTGCTGGGTATAGATCTCTTTCGGAATGATCAGGTGCTGGGTGTACTTGATCTTCCCCACCTTGGCGTAGCCCGATTCGTTCTTTCGGAGATCGCGAATCTTACGATCGACTACCCGGTTGAAACTGTCGACCCAATCGACGGTGCTGGGTGAGTCATCAGACCAGTCCGCAGCCATGATGCAGGCGCTGGCGGAACGGAACAGACCGAGCATGCGGTTATTGCGAACTTCGAACGTGATCTCGTCATCGAGGATCAGGAACTCGAACGTGGAAAGCAAACACTCCGAGATCGGTTCGTTGCGGGACTGGGCGTCGGCGAACTGACTGACCTGCTCGCGTTGGGTCTTCAGACCGTCGATCTGAGCCTGGAAGTCGGCGGTTCGAACCTCGTGGTCGGCGAGTTCGCTCGATTCGAGATCGATCGACTCGAGCAACGCGCCCAACGAGGCCAGCACAGCATCTTTGTCCGTCGGCGCCGGTGTGGCGGCGATGATGTCGGCAGCTTCCATTTCATGAACATCGACGGCAATTCGGGGGGTCTTGAGATATCGGTTTATCGGACGCCGACACTCGTAGCCTTGGGGGGTGCGACCGCTCGACCTGCAGTTCTCTCAAAGCGCCACCGACCACCGCACGCTGCCCGAACTCGAGTCCGAGATCGCCATCGTTGGCCGCTCGAATGTCGGCAAGAGCACACTGATCAATTCGATCGCGAACCGCAAACGATTGGCCCACACGTCCAAGACGCCGGGTCGGACCCAGTTGTTGAACCTCTTCGTTCTCAACGAGAACCCGATCACCCGTGGGGTGATGGACCTCCCGGGTTACGGATATGCGGCGGGTGCATCGAAAAAGGCGCAGGCATCGTGGCAGCGAATGATCGAGGACTACCTGTTGGAACGGGAGTCTCTGACCATGGTGATGGTCCTGGTCGACGGGCTGGTCGGTCCCACGGCGCTGGACAAGGGGATGTTGGCGTGGTTGCGCAGCAACGGCCTGCCCCACAGTGTCGTTGCCACTAAACACGACAAAGTGAAGTCGAGTAAACGACAGAAACGAAAGAAGGAACTGGCCGAGGGATGCGACCTCGAGCCCGGCGACGTCCTGTGGGTCAGCGCCTCCAGCGGGCTCAATATCGACCGTCTTCGCAGCTCCACCCTTACATGGCTCTCACTCAGTGAATAAGCGGGTCTAAGCCTCAACGTGCTTGTCTTAGCAGCGACACCCTAGGCCCCATTCACCAGGACGCTCAAGGAATTTTTACCCAGCGCCGAAGACTTCTGCGTGTTCGCCCCCTCATCGCACTTTTTTCGTCGTGTCTTAGCAGTTTTGGTCGGATTTCTTCTCGTTCTATTTCACGCCCCGACGCCGGTCGGCGCCGAGGTCGAGGCCGTCACGCCCGAAACGGCATCGCCGATGTCCGACGTCGAACGAGCCTTGGCCAGCCAGATCGCATCTGACACCAACGCCGTTCGGGCCGACGCCGGCCTGAATCCCCTGCTGGAGTTCGAATCACTCGCCCCCTACGCCGGTTCGAATGGTCAGAACATGGTGCAGGACGCCGCCCTCGGGCACTCCGACATCGTCACCCTCATCGACGACTTCCCCCAGAACATGTGGGCGGCGGAGAACGCCCTCGTCATGTTCGACCCCGCCTCGGATGCCGCCGGGTTGTGGCTGGGCTCGGCCCCCCATGCAGCAAACATGATGGCGGGCCGAGCCACCCACATCTGGGTCGACGTTCGTTGCGCCGACGACGGCAGGATGTGGGTCACCTCCCAATACATCGAACGAACGGTGGAGACGCCCGAGGACACCCTGCCGGGTTCTGATAGTGCCGTGTCCGATGCCGCCACCTCGGATCTCCGTTGTCCCCGGACCGTAGGCCCGTTCGACTCGGCCGACCGTTTCGTCCAACAGCAGTACAGCGACTTCCTGGGCCGCGCTGCCGATCCCGAGGGTCTGGCGTACTGGGCCGGCATGCTGAACACCGAGGAGCTCGAACCCGCCGAGGTGATTCTGCACTTCCTGAACTCCGGTGAATTTGCAGGCCGCATCCGCCCACAGGCCGAGCGTGCACTGCTCGACTCAGAAACGTTGCCGACCGCGGAGCAGGTTCGGGAGTGGCGCCGCACGACCCAGAGTCAGCCTCGAGTTGCCGATGCCGCGGCCATTCGAAGCGAAGTCGATGTGTTGATGATCTACGTCGGCATGTTGAACCGTGCTCCAGACGCCGAAGGCTTCGCCTACTGGACCGAACTGGCCCAGTCCGGGACCGACCTCGGCCTCCTGGTGGAGGGGTTCCTCGCGTCGGACGAGTACCGGAATCGCGTTCGTTAATCCTCCGAGTCGGCCAACACGAACGTGCTGACCACCTCAACGTGACTGGTCTGGTTGAACAGGTCTAACACCACCACGTCGGTCAGGCGATAACCGTGAGCGGTCAACAGGCCGGCGTCGCGACCCAACGCCCCGGCGTCGCAGCTCACCAACACCACCCGGGCGGCACCGGTCGCGGCGATGCGCCGCGCGCCCTCCTCGGCCAAACCCGACCGGGCGGGATCGGCGATCACGGCGTCGGCTCGGACGGCCGTCCACCGTTCGAAGCGCGACTCCACCTGCTTAGCGCCGGGAGCATTCACCCGGGCGTCAGCAACCGCAGCAGGATTGGACTCGATGGCGATGACCGAGCCGCCCGAGCCAAGCCACTCACGGCCGATCGTGGCGGAGAACAAACCACCGCCCGAGTAGGCATCGATCAGAACACCCGAACGATCCGCCGAACCCAACCCGCGACGAACCTCCTCGACCAGCGCGGCCGCACCCTCGGATGAGGACTGGAAAAACGCATGGGCCGAAATCCGAAGGGTCACGCCATCGATCGTTTCCGTGATGTGTTCATCGCCCGGCGAGTTGCCGTTGACGACGATCACGTCCGGAGGTGCCTGCACCGAGGCCACGTCCGTGTCGGTCACCACCATCCGCTGACCCGTCGATCCACTGACGCGGAGGCTCACCTCGGTTGCGCCGGGGCAACGTATGGTTGCGATCAGATCCTCCAACAATGGATGGGCGACCCCGCACGTCGTTGGAACGAACGCCTCATGGGACGCCCGCTGGCGGTAGGCCAGTCGACCATCGGGCTGCGCCAACATCCGCACGGCGGTGCGGTAGCCGGTCCCGGGCAACTCCGGACCTGACCGGATCGGAATCTCTGCCGTAGCCAACTTGCCGATCCGCCGAAGCGCATCCTCGACCATCTCGACCCGGAGCCGTCGCTGCCCATCGGCGGAGATGTGCTGCCAATCGCAGCCGCCGCAACGCCGTTCGCCGACTGCATGGGGGCAACCCGGCACCACCCGATCCGGCGATGGTTCGATGACCTCGACGACCTCACCCTCGGCGAACCTCTTCTTACTCTTGGTCAATCGCACCACGACCCGTTCGGTCGGAACCGAACCGGCAACGAAGGTGGCTCGTCCATCATCATCGAGCCCCAGACCCTTGCCTCCGACGGCAATCCGATCAACGGTGAGTTCCACCTCGTTCACACCCCCATACTGGAGCCGATGTCTTCAAGTTCCGCACCCCAGATCAAGATCATTCCATCGGTTCTTCCGGCAGACTTCGCCCGCCTGGGCGACGAATGCCAGGCCCTCGAGAAGGCCGGAGTCGATCGCATCCAGTTCGACGTGATGGATGGCCGATTCGTACCGAACATCACGTTCGGCCCCGACGTGATCGCGTCGGTGCGTGACGCCGTGTCGGTCCCCTTCGAAGCTCACCTCATGATCGAAGAGCCCGATCACCTCATCAGCCGGTTCGTCGAAGCGGGATGCAATCTGATCATCGTGCATGAAGAAACCTGCACCCATCTGCATCGCACGCTCGCCCACATCCGCGACCTCGGAGCGAACGCTGCGGTCGCACTGAACCCGCACACTCCTATCGATCGGGTCGCCCACGTTCTGGACCTGCTCGACATGGTGCTGGTGATGACGGTCAACCCGGGTTTTGGCGGTCAGGCCTACATCTCCACCATGGAACCCAAGATCGCCGCCACCCGGGCCCTGCTCGACACCGCCGACCACTGGATCGACCTTGAGGTCGACGGCGGGATCAGCGCCAACACCATCGAGGGTGCCGCCGGGGCCGGCGCAAACGTTCTGATCTCAGGGTCGGCGATGTTCCGCCATCCCGAAGGACTGGCGGCCGCAGTGAGCGAATTACGTCAGTTGGCCACGAAGGCGTACGGCCGAGACTGATTACTCGTCGTCGCCGAGTTCGCCAGCTCGGGCGATCACTCGATCGAACAGTCCGTACTCCTGGGCCTCTGCGGCGGTGAACCACTTGTCACGATCAGAGTCACTCTCGATCTCTTCCACGGTGCGGCCGGAATGGTGAGCGATGAGTTCGGCCATCTGACGCTTGATCTTGACCAGATTCTCAGCCTGAATGGCGATGTCGCTGGCCTGACCCTGGATGCCGGCCGACGGCTGGTGCATCAAGATGCGAGCATGGGGCAGTGCGTAACGTTTGCCAGGGGCACCGGCGGTCAGTAGGAACTGACCCATCGATGCGCCAAGTCCGAGGCAGACCGTGGCCACGTCGGGCTTGATGAACTGCATCGTGTCGTAGATGGCCATGCCGGCGGTAACCGAACCACCGGGTGAGTTGATGTAGAGCCAGATGTCTTTGTCGCTGTCCTGACCGGCGAGAAACAGCATCTGAGCTGCGAGCTGATTGGCGATGTTGTCGTCCACCTGGGAGCCCAGGAAGACGATACGTTCCTTGAGCAACTGGTTGTAGATATCGAACCCGAAGCCGCCGGCAGGTGATTCGGCGGTGGGGAGTCCAGGGATGGTCGTCATAGGTTTCTAGGCTACCAATGGCCCACCGCTCTGAGAGCGATCCGCCCGGTCGGGTTTCCGCCACCAACCGTGGCTGAGTTCAGGGGGCCAGGGCCTGCACCAGAGCCCGCAACGCTCGCCCGCGGTGGGAAATGAGATTCTTCTCTTTTCTGGTCATTTGTGCGAACGCCCGACCGTCGCCATCGTCAGGAATGAAGATCGGGTCGTATCCGAATCCGCCGTCACCCTGAGCGGACCGAGCGATCTGCCCCTCGGCCACCCCTTCGACCACAAGGTCGGGCCGGCCGTCGGGAAACACAACGATCAAGACCGTTCGGAAACGGGCCGAACGAGTCTGATGGTCCTCCAGCTCGGCCAGGAGGCGCTCCCAGCCGCCGTACCGAGCGGTCAGCACACCGGGTTCGCCATCCAGCGCATCGACGAACAGACCGGTGTCGTCGGCCAGGGCTGCTTCGCCCGTGGCCGCGACCACCTCGATCGCCTTCTTTCGAGCGTTGCCCTCCAGGGTTCCGGCATCCTCGACCGTTTCACCCAACCCGTCGGGTCGGGGTGAAACCTCGACGTCGGCATCGGCCAACAGATCGGCGATTTCTACGACCTTGCCCGGATTCTGGGTTGCCAGCACCAACTTCAAGGGTCAGTCCCGGGGAGGGCGGGCCGCCGGAGGTGTTGCTAGCAGCGCCTTCTGGGCGTCGGTGATCTGGGCGACGCCGATCTCGGCCAGATCGAGCAACTCATTGAGCTGGGTTCGGCTGAAGACTTCGCCCTCGGCGGTGCCCTGGACCTCGATCAGATTGCCTTCACCGGTCATGACCACGTTCATGTCGACGCCAGCGGTGGAGTCTTCGATGTAGGGAAGGTCGAGGCGGGGTTCGCCGTCGATGATCCCAACGCTGATGGCGGCGCAGGTATCGGTGAAGGGGTCCTTACCGATTCCCAGCCGGGTGACCGCGTCGTGCAGCGCCACGAAGCCGCCACAAATCGAGGCGGTTCGGGTCCCGCCGTCAGCCTGAAGCACGTCGCAGTCGACCGTGATGTTTCGTTCGCCGAGTTTCTTCATGTCGACGACGGCCCGCAGACTGCGGCCGATCAGCCGTTGGATCTCCTGATCGCGACCGGACTGACGCCGACGAATCCGCTCCGGACTGGAACCCGGCAACATGTTGTATTCGGCGGTCACCCAGCCTTTGCCGGTATTGCGCATCCACCGGGGTACGTCTTCCTCGACCGATGCGGTGCACAGAACATGGGTACGCCCAAATTTCACCAGCACCGAGCCGTCGGCCATGTCGGTGAAATCCCGCTCGAAAGTGAGGGGTCGAAGTTCGTCGTTTTGTCGGTTGTCAGGACGTGCCATAGGCCGACACCGTAGTGCCCCGGTGGGGACTCTCACCCACGAAGGCACGTCCGTCGGGAACACGATTGCCCACCTTTATAGGCACTCCTTCCCGATCCCTTTCGGGCTAGCAGGAGACCGTGTCACAGTGACTCCACAAGTCGTGGGTGATGACACGCAGCGCCGGGCCAAAGTGCCCGGCGCTTCTGCGTTTTCTCTGCTTCCGCTCAGTTACAAAGTGTCTTTCAGCTCGCAAGTGCCCAAGTCATCTGACAGGGTTACGTCATGCGTCGACTTGGAAGCTTCATTCTTGGATTGGGTCTGCTGGCACTGCTGGCCGGCCTGATCATCAATTTCCTGATCGTGCCCAGGGCCAAGCAGTTCCCCGCTGATGTGGACGAGACCCGCACCTTTGATGGTGTTCTCAACACCACGTTGAACCCCGAGGCATTGGCCACCGGAGACCTTGCGTCACTCTTTGTCACCGACATCCCCGTGACCGTGGAACGTCGGCTCCAGGTCCTGGAGACCGATGGCAGCAAAGCTCTGGTGCAGAGTGACGCCCTGGTGCTGGACCCGGCCAATCAGCCCATCCAGGCCACCGAGAGCGTCTACGCCATCGACCGCAAGACCATGCTGAGCATCGAGAACTTCACCGACAATCCGAACGTCATCGCCAGTGAGGGACTGGCGGCCGGTTTCCCCATCGGAACCGAGAAACGTGACTACGTGGGCTGGAACGGAGAGTCGGGTGAAACCAACCCGCTGCGGTTCGAGGGCGAAGAGGAACGCGAAGGTGTCGACGTCTACCACTTCACGTCCGCTTCGGGCCCCGATGCGATCCTCGAGCCCGATCCCGCGTCGCTGCCGCCTGCGCTGCCCAAGGCCCAGCTCCTGGGACTCGTCGGCGTGCTCGGACTACCAGAAGCCACAACATCCCAGCTCGCAGGTGCACTTGAACTGGCGCCCGACCCGGTACCGCTGTCCTATACCTACAGCTACACCCGCGACTTCTACATCGATCCCGCCACCGGCATCCTGATCGACTACAACACGAACGAAACCCGCACCGCCGGCGTGAACATCGCTGGCAACTTCCAGCCGCTCGCCACGGTCTGGGATCTGACCTTCGAACAGTCCGATCAGGGAATCGCTGACTCCAAGGCGGACGCCGACGAAGCTCAGGGACAGTTGTTCTGGCTGGCCACCATCCTGCCGTGGGCCCTCATGATCGGCGGTGCCCTTCTGGCGCTGTTCGGGTTGTGGACCCGCTTCAAGCACCGTGACCGTGGAATCGATCCCGACCTTGAGCCACAGTCGTTCATGGGCTCGGACGGATCAGCTGTTCTCGACGGCGGCCGCCAGAGGATCGATGACATCAACGACCTTGGCTGACGTTTGATCCGACATCGGACCGGGTAATTGATTGGGAGCGGCCATTTGGCCGCTCCCAATTCTGGTTTTTGAAGGCTTCTTCGGTCGGTTCCGTTTAGGTCCGATTCGGCCCGAATAGCTTGTTGATGCAGGTGGCGTTCGTCCGACCTCGTAGGAGCCGACCACCCACCGCGACAAGACGGGAGTTTCCACCCACAATCGCTCGGTAGTCATACCCATGGTGGTTCGGTCGATCCGATTTAGGTTTCCGGCATGCGAATGAACCATGCGGGGAAGAACGCACTGATCCATCCCCTCGAGGAAGGCCTCGCCGCCCTCGCAGATGCCCGGCTTCGGATCGACCCACTGGGCACCGTGGAACGCAAACAGATCGTCGAAGGTCTCTTCCACGAAGGCGACCGGGCGAAGGCGTTCCATCACCGGTTCTACAGCCTGATGACCCTGTCGGTCCTGATCGCTGTGCTGGGCCTTCTGGCCGACTCCACCGCCGTGGTCATCGGCGCAATGCTCGTCGCTCCACTGATGGCACCCGCCCTCGGCGTTGCTGCCGCCCTCGTCATGGACTGGTCCGACCGGGCCCTGTGGTCACTCTGGCTCGTCATCACCGGCGCAGCGCTCGCCGTCGCTCTCGCCGCCGCCACCTCGTGGATCCTGCCCGGTGACCCTCAACCGCTTCCGAATGAACTGTTGGCTCGAACCTCTCCCCGACTGGTCGATCTCGGAGTCGCCCTCGTCGCCGGCGCCGCTGGCGCATATTCGCAGGTGCGACGACAAGCTGGGGATGCGATCGTCGGAGTGGCCGTCGCCGTTGCGCTCATTCCACCACTGGCCGTTACCGGCATCACCCTTCAACTGGGCGAATGGCAGATGGCCGCAGGTTCATTCCTTCTCTTCCTTGCGAACGTGATCGGCATCATCACCGCCGGGGCGCTGACATTCATCCTGTTCGGCCTGGTTCCCAACGGCCGACTCTTCGAAACTCGTCAACCGATTGCCCGGCGTCTTCGCCAGACCGTGATGGCCACCGTCCTCGTCGTCGCCCCGCTGCAGATCATCGACGAGTGGCGACCAACCCCGGTTATGAGTTCGGCGCCCGGTCAGGCCATGGTCACCGACGTCGTGAGTGGCTGGCGAGCCGATGTTCGGATCATCAGCGTTGCCATCGAGGACATCGTCGATGAGCGCGAAGCTCCAACCGTTCATCTCACCCTTGCCAGCAGTGCTCCTCGAGATGAACCGCTCGGCGTCGACGTCCTGTCGAATCGGATCTCCGAGGCGTTCGGATCCTCGGTCAACGTGGTCGTGACCTCGGTCGAAAGCAACGTCGAAAGTGCAACTACCAACATCGAAGAGCCGGAATCCAACACCGGCCTCAACCCCCTCGAACGAAAAGGCGAGTGACATGCACAGAATCCCCCTAGCAACCTTTACGTGGCAGCGGACCGAACCTCTTCTCGAGGTTCACCCCGGCACGATCAACCTGTCGTTCCCGAGCCGTTTCGGCGACCTGCCGTGGATGCTCGACCGGTCCGAGATCGCCGTGGTGGACACCCGCGATCAGATAGCCGAACTCGACGATGGCCTGATGGGCAATGCCGAAGTCGACTACAGCCACCTCAGCGTCCCGTATCTTGCGACGACAACCGCCGCCGCCCCGCCGACGACGGGCCTCCTGTTCGTCGAACCCAAACGCCACCCCAACCTCGGCATCATCGATGGTCTCCTCGTTCGCGAAGCGAATCCGGGCCAACTCATCGAACTGGCTGCCGCCCTGGGGATGGAGACCGCGACCGGTCTCCATTGGTTCGCAGACCACCGCCAGGCTGTGCCCCCAGCCGCCATGGCGGTGCGCTCCACTATCCGCCGAGTGGAGAGTGCCGGTGTTGCTTCTGCAGCAGCCGGCGGTGGTCTGTTCTTTCTCGCCGCAGGACAGAGCATGCACGTCCGAACCGGCCGGGTCGGACTTGCAATGCTGATCGGGGGAACCGGCGTCGCTGTTGTGAGCGACTGGCTGGGACGGCATCGTTCTATGAATGGAGCCGACTCCGACCATTCTTTCGACTCTCGTCAGCACCTCCACGGCGACAGCGAACGCGTCGGCACGTAACGAGAAGGTTGCTGCGCTCGCCGCCTTTCTGAAAGAGGTTCCGGGCGACGAAATTCCCACTGCGGTTGCGCTGCTGACCGGCGTCCCACGCCAGGGTCGCGTCGGTATCGGCTGGGCCACGGTCGGCGCCTCGTTCGACGGCGGTGGAGTACCGGGGTCCCGGTCCAACGAAGCAACCCTGACCCTCGCCGACGTGGACGCCGCCGTCGACGGGGTTGGTGCAGCCACCGGCGCCGGGAGCGACGGCGTCCGCAAGCAGATCATCAGCGACCTCATGACGGCGGCAACGAAGGACGAGGCCGACTTCCTCGCCGCGGTGTTGGTCGGCGGCCTCCGCCAAGGCGCTCTGGCGGGTGTCCTCACCAGCGCGGTGGCCAAAGCCTTCGGCGTCAAACTCGGATCGGTCCGGCGGGCGGCGATGTTGCTCGGCGACTTGGGCGCAGCTGCGAAGTTGGCAGCCACCGGTGGCGAGGACGCCCTCGCTTCGGTCGGGCTGACGGTTGGCCGTGCGATCGAGCCCATGTTGGCCTCCACATCCGCCGACGTCGCCGAGGCGATCGAATCCGTTGGACTCGCCTCGGTCGAGTGGAAGCTGGACGGAATCCGTATTCAGGTCCATCGGTCAGGCGACGACGTGCGGGTGTTCTCTCGCAATCTCAACGACATCACCGAACGGACCTCCGGTGTCGTGGACGCGGTGCTCAACCTACCGGTCCAATCGATCGTGCTCGACGGAGAGGTTCTGGGTTCCCAACCCCACTTCTTCGACGTGCTGCTCCTCGACGGCGAAGACCTTCTGGAGCGACCGCTTCGGGACCGGCTCGAGATACTGGATCGGGTAACCGGTGATCTACGAATTCCGGGCATCATCACCGAGGACCCGCTTGCGGCGCAGACCCACCTCGACGAGGCGTTAGCCGCAGGCCACGAGGGGGTGATGGTCAAAGCCATCGAAACCACCTACGAGGCTGGCAAACGGGGCAAGGGCTGGAAGAAGGTCAAACCCATTCACACCCTCGACCTGGTAGTGCTCGGAGCCGAATGGGGTCACGGCCGACGCCAGGGTTGGCTGTCGAACCTTCATCTTGGCGCCCGCAACGGCGATGACTTCGTGATGGTTGGCAAGACGTTCAAAGGCCTGACCGACTCCGTTCTCGAGTGGCAGACCGCCGAGATCCTGGCCCGCGAAACCCACCGCGAAGGCATCACCGTTTTCGCCCGGCCGGAGCTGGTGGTGGAGATCGCGTTGGACAGCAGCCACACCAGTACCCGGTACCCCGGTGGCGTGGCTCTGCGATTCGCACGCGTCCGAACCTATCGCGATGACAAGGACCCGAACCAGGCCGACACCCTCGATGCAGTCAAGTCGCTGATGGTGACCCTCCCCGTCCACGACCTACCCGAGTAGCCGGACGTATTGGTCAGCTCAGCAACGAGTGGACTCGACGGCGTGCGTGCGCAGCGACGGTCACCATCGGATTGACCGATGGAAGCTCCGGCAAGGTCGAAGCGTCGATGACAGGCACCTCAGTGTCGATGCCGGTGAGGGTGCAGCAGGCATGTGCGACGGGAGCGGGAGCATCGGACCGCTCCCCCACCAGGCCAACCGCTGCGAGCAGGCTTTGCGCATGAGCCGCTCCGCCATTCAGCGTCGAACCGTCGGAATCCTCCACCATGGCAGAGACGATGAGGGCTCCGCGGGCCGGGTCTTTCCCGGCCCGTTCCAGGACCACGATCTGCACGTCACCCCGGCGAAGAAGGGCGGTCGCCACCGGCGCATCGGTCGATCGGTTCCGCAGCCGGTCCGGCAACTCGAATTCCACGACCGCGCTCTTGTGATCTCGAAGCGGTGCGGCCTCAGCTCCGACGAGACCCGGCGACCGGAGAGCCCCAGCCGCCACGAACACGGCGCGGTCGACCCGCCATCGATCGACATCCTCCGCCGAAACGGTGGACCTGGCCTGAACCACCAGCTGTTCCGATGGCTGGAGCCAGAGATCCGCTGCGGTGAGGCGGGTGCCGTTGCGGACCATCAGGGTTGCCGCTTCACACTCCCCTCCAGCAACTGCGGCCAACTCGTCGACCAACGGTCCAACAGGGGCCGTTTCCGGCTGTATCTGACTCCAGACCCAATCGGCTTCATCCGAGCGATCGGTCGGCATTTGGACAACCATGCCGTTCACCGCCGAACCACCACCGATGCCACGTCCGGCCAGATACGGGTCATCCCACCACCAGGCGGCGGCATCGGCAGCCCGATTCAGGTCAGGGGATCGCAGGGGGGCCGGGAGCGGACCGGCGGAACCGGCCTCGATGATCGCGACCGAATATCCGAGCTCAAGCGCCGTTGCCGCCGCCGCGCATCCAGCAACACCGGCACCGACGATGATTACGTCGGCGTCCGGATTGCGGGGCATGGTGTCTAACTTGCGCGGAGCTGCCGGCGCAGAATCTTTCCGCTGGCCGACTTGGGAATCGAGTCGACGAACTCGACCAGTCGAATCTTCTTGTACGACGCCACGTGTCCGGCAACGAATTCCATGATGTCCTCGGCCGAGGCGTCCGCGTCGGGTTTCAGCACCACGAACGCCTTCGGCAACTCGCCCGCTTCGATCTCGGGAACCCCAATCACGGCGACATCCGCCACCGCCGGATGTGTCACGATGAGCGCCTCCAACTCGGCCGGCGGGACCTGGAATCCCTTGTACTTGATCAGCTCTTTGACCCGGTCAACGATGTACATGTGGCCGTCGGAGTCGAAACGGGCGACGTCGCCGGTGTGTAACCAACCGTCCTCGTCGATCGTGTTGGCCGTCGCCTCTTCATTGTTGAGGTAGCCCTTCATCACCTGGGGGCCCCGGATCAGCAGCTCACCCTCGCCGTCGACACCCTGATCGGTGCCGTCCTCGGCGACGATGCGACATTCGGTACTGGGCGCCGTAACGCCGTTGGATCCGGGCTTCACGTCCGTTCCGACGGTCGCATGGCTGATCGGGCTGAGCTCGGTCATGCCATAGCCCTGGACGACCACACATCCCACCCGGGCAGCAGCCTCCTCAGCCACTTCACCACCGAGCGGGGCAGCACCGCTGAAGATCTTGCGCAGCGATGACACGTCGTAGTTGTCGACCAGCGGACTCTTGGCCAGTCCCAACACGATCGGCGGCACGGCATAGAACTGGGTGACGCCGTGCTGTTGGATGAGCGACAACGCTTCCTCCATATCGAAGCGGGGCATGGTCACGACGGTGACGCCGTCGGCTAGCAACCCATTCATGAGCACCTGCATGCCATAGATGTGAAAGAACGGCAACACCGCCAGTGCAACTTCACCCGGCTCGTAGGCGAGCATGGCGTTGCTCTGCACCAGGTTGGCGACACAGTTGTAGTGCGTCAGCATGACACCCTTTGGCAGGCCCGTCGTGCCGGAGGAATAGGGAAGCACGATCACGTGGTCCTGCGGATCCACCTCGACCTGGGCGATCGGTTCACCCATCAGATCCGTCATTGAACGCAGACCCGCGACAGCGCCGATCGTAACGACCTCGGTCGCTGAAGAACCCTCGGCTGCTGAGACCGCGGTTTCAGCAAATGGCGACGCAGCGATGACCATGGTTGCGTTCGCATCGTTGAGCTGGAATCGAACCTCCTCGGCACCGTAGGTAGGGTTGATAGTGGTGACCGTTCCGCCGGCCACAGCGACCGCGTGGAAAACGATGGTGTATTCGGGCATGTTGGGAGCCATGAGTCCAACCGACACCCCTGGCTTGACGCCCTCCGCCTGCAGACCGCCGGCCAACCGATAGATGGCATCGGTCAGCTCCGCAAAGGTCCACGTGCCGCCGGTTGCACCGTCGATCATGGCGATACGGGTGGCGGATGGGTCATCGCCGAAGACGAACTCGGTCAACGGAACGACCGGGACCTCAACATCCGGAAGTGGACTCTTGAACACATACTCAGCCATCCGAAGAGAGTAACGGGGATGGCACCGTCGAGACGCAACGGACAGGGCCAGTTCTGGGCATTTTTGGGAATGCCGGACGTAGGTAGAACGGTTCGTGCCTGTATGGATGCCCCCTCCTCCAGCCGAACTTCGCAACGCCTTCTCCGGTTTGTGGCGCTAGTTCTTGGCGTCGGCATGGTGGCCGCCGCCTGCACCACCTCCACCCCCGACGGTGAATCGGCCGAAACGACCGAAACCACCGAAGCCGCAGCACCCAGCACCACCGTGGTGATCCCCGCTCTGCCAACCGGGGCGCAGCAGGACTTCGGTGACCCGCCATCGATTCCGGACGGACCCCTCACCCCCGAGGTGAACGATGCGATCGAATCGCTTTTTGGACCAACCCTCGAGGATGGCCTGTTCGACTCCAACGAACTGGAAGCGCTCGATGTTCTGGGCAACTCCGGAGACGTGCGGGTGGGTTGGCTGCTCAGCGATCTGCTCAACTTCGTGCGCGGCGAGGACACCCGTCCCGGTGTCGCCAACAACGCCACCAAACTCCTCGACATCACCATCCAGCCGCCCGATGACCGCCAGCAGATCACCGATCGCCTGATCGCATGGGATGTCCCGGCGCCGCCCGACTACTTCCGACACAAGAAGCGCCTCTTCAGCTTTGTGGAGCGGGATTGGGAGCCGTTCTTCGATGAAGCCGGCGATGTCGACTGGCGTTACATCGGTTGGGGTGGTGTCTTCATCGATGACCGTCCATTCGGTCAGACCGATCAGCCGTGCCCCTCGAGGGGTTGCATCCCGGCGATCGACAATCCGCCTGCCTCGATCGCTTCGGGAGGCGACTGGTACCCGGACGACGCATTCGTCTTTGGCGTGGAGATCAACGGTGAAACCCGCGCCTACCCCCGCCACATCATGGAGATCCGGGAGATGGTCAACGACACCCTCGGGGGCCGCGACTTCGCAATGCCATACTGCACACTCTGTGGTTCAGCCCAGGTCTTCTTCACCGATGAAGTGGAAGGGTTCGACCGTCCGGTGATGCGAACAAGCGGTCTGCTCAACCGATCGAACAAGGTGATGTTCGACCTGCGCACCAACAGCGTGTTCGACACCTTCCTGGGCGCCGCGGTCACCGGCCCGATGGCAGCCGCAGGAGTGGTGCTCCCCCAGGCGTCGGTCGTCACCACCACCTGGGGCGAGTGGAAAGAGGAACACCCCGAGACCTCGATCCTTCGGGAAGAGCTCGCGCTCGGCCAGGGACTCAACCCGCTCCGGGGCCGCGATGACAACGGACCCATCTTCCCGATCGGTGATGTCGATCCCCGCCTGCCCGTGCAGGAACCAATCCTGGGCGTGATCTCACCCGACAGTGGCGAACCGATCGCCTTCCACGTGGCCACCGCCGTCGCAACTTTGGCCAATGGCGAAACAATCGAGGTCGACGGCATCACGATCCTCCCCGCAGCCGGCGGAATCCGCGCCGTCAACGACGACGGTGACGACCTCGGAGGCCATCAGGCGTTCTGGTTCGCATGGTCCCAGTTCCACCCCGACACCAACCTGTGGCCCGCAAGCTGACGAAACTCCCTCACCCCGCCCGTACGTACACGATGAAACCGGCGTGTTCGGCCATCTTGTCGTAGAGGCGTCGTCCGGCTTCATTCGTGTCCTGGGTGTGCCAGTACACACGACCAGAGCCCGCGGCATCCGCTGCGAGATACACCCCTTCGATCAGTGATCGTCCGATCCCCTGCCCGCGAACGCCTGGTGAGGTGAACAGGTCCTGCATGTAACACGACAGGTTCATCTGGGTCGTGTTGCGATGAAACAGGTAGTGAGCGAGACCCACGAGCCGATCACCGTCCGCTGCCACCAGTCCGTGAACCGGTTCGTTCGGATCGAAGAAGCGCTCCCACAGCACGTCGGTAATGGCACGGGGCAGCGCCGTATCCGCCTCGCGGCCATAGAACGCGTTGTAGCCGTCCCACAAGGGCAGCCATTGGTCAAAATCGTCTCGGCTGACCGGTCGCACCTGCATGGGACCGAACCTTAGGCGCAGAACTACTCCAGCCGAATGGGGCTGTCGTTGAAGATCCGTGAACCGTGGGGGTCGTTGCGATGTTTCCATCTGTGATGGAATCGGCAGAGCAGCTGACCATTGCTGATGAGCGTCTGGCCGCCATGTTCATGGGGTTCTATGTGGTCGTACTCACACGTTGTTCGGCGACACCCGGGCTGCCGACAGCGGTTGTCGCGTAAGCGGATCAACCGTTTCTGAACCTCACCGAAGTGCCGACCGCCGACTCGGTCTTTGGCGATGTTGCCGTCCCTATCTACGACGTGGATTCGGATCCGGGCGCCGTCGACTCGCATTCGTTCAACGATCACCGGAGGGAGGTAGGTTCCTCTCGCCGTTCGGGGCGCATCGATGGCCGAGAACCCGAGATCATGAGGGTCGGGCACCGTCCGGCGTCCGACGTTGCGGGCCCGAAGTCGTGCGAGTTTGGATTGGGCTTTCCATACCGCTTGGACCGCTCTGCGTTCTTCGTCATCGTCGCGATCGGTGATCATCTCGGATCGATGGTGGCCTGAACCTGTCGGGTTCTCAGGGGTGAGGACTTCCAGATGGGCCCGATACTTCCCGTCGGGATTGAGAACGAGTTCTACCACTGCGTGACCCAGCGCCTGGGACGGCAGGTCGGCGGCCGTTTTGTGCTGGTGAGCTTGGGTTTCGATTGTGTCGATGAACGGCTCGGCGTGTTCGGGACCGACTGCGCCGGAGTAGTGCACCGAGCCGAAGACGTCGAACCCGTACTGAAAGTGTTGTTTGGCCTGCTGCTCGAGGAAGCGTTCCAAGCCCTCGTCTTCATCAGCGTGGTTCTCCCAGCGAGCGAGGTAGTCGGCGAACTCTTCCGGCGTGCACATTCCAGCCAGGTCACACAGATCGGACTCGGCCGAGTTGAACTGGAACCGGTCGATCCGTCGCCAGACCCGATGGACCACCTCGATATGGGCTGCGGTGATCCGCCCGGCCAGCAGGGCTGAGTAAAAGATCGGGTACCGGCCCGCCGCTGAACCAATGAGGTCCAACTGCGAGCCGTGGCGCCGGCTGATACGACAACCGGTGTTCAACGCGGCCACCATTGAGGATTCGCCCTTGGTGAGAGAACATGCCGTTTGTTCGCCGACAGAAACGAACCCGCCGGAGACGGCCAGAGCCAACTGGGCTGTGGCGACAAGGTCGATCGTGTGGTCCGCGAACTCCTCCCGACCGAACTGGCTGCAATCGGTGTTGGCCAGCGTCAGAAGACGAGAAGCCGCCTCGGCCAGGACGGCGCGCTCCTCCACGAGCAGCTCCTGCGCGCCCGCATCTTGTTCCGCCAACAACTCCATACCTCACCATAAAGGAGGGGTCTGACAGAGTTCGGCGAGGGCGGCTCGCGGGGAATCCCCCAAACTCCCCTAGGGGGAAACGATCACACCTTCGGTCGTCATACTATGGCTATCGCCATAGTATGACCTCGTGATCTTCTCCAAAGCGACCGCTGCCCGCCGTGCTGAGAACGGGGAATGGCTTACCGAGGTCCAGCCGGGCTGGGATATCGGCGGCAATGCCAACGGTGGGTATCTGCTGGCGCTGGCCGGTCGGGCAATGGCAAACGCAGCCGAGCGGCCCGACGTGGCGTCGTTGACGGCCCACTATCTACGCCCCGGGATTCCCGGGCCCCATCGGCTTCAGGCGAACGTCGCGAAAACCGGCCGCAGATTCACCACGGTCCAGGGAACGCTGACCGGCGAGAAGCCGGTGCTGTCCCTGGTCGGTTCCTTTACCGACCATGCCGAGACCACCGATGACCGAAGCGTCATGCTGATGCCACCGATCGACCTTCCGGATCCGGATCGATGCATCAAGATCGAAGCAACCGACACCTTTCCGCCCCCGGTCATGGGCAAGGTCGACCTCCGCCTCCATCCCGACGACAGCTTCTACGACGGACCCAGCGGCACCCCGCAGATGCGGGGGTGGGTACGGCTACTCGATGACGAACCGTTGGACTCGGTCGCGCTGCTTCTGATCTCGGACATCTTCCCGCCCACGGTGTTTAATGCCAACTTCAACGTGGCCTGGGTTCCCACCCTCGAACTGACCGTTCACGTCAGAAACCGCCCGGTCCCCGGGTGGCTGCGATGTGAGTTCACGTCCCGGTTCGTCACCGGTGGGTTCGTGGAGGAGGACGGGCTGATGTGGGACGAAAACGACACCCTGGTCGCACAGTCCCGCCAGATCGCGCTGCTGCCGCGGGACTGAACCGGGTCGGACCCACGCAAGGTCCGCGGCCCACCGGGCGGGGTCGCGTAGCTTTTCACCATGCCTCAGGACCTCGATCTGACAGCAGCCTGTGGATCGCGTCCCGGCCTGCTCTGCGAGTTCGTCTTCGAACAGACCGACTCCGACATCGCCGCCCGTATCGCCACCTGGCTGGTCGACAAGCCGCTCCGGATCCTTCTGATCCTCACCGTCGCATGGCTGATTCGCTGGTTCCTGTTTCGTGCTATCGACCGCTTCGTCAGCCGGATCGCCGAAGACGAAGACCGTCGGGTGACCCCGCTGCCCGACGAGATCACCTCGGTCGCCGGTCGTCGGGCCCTTCGCGAGCACACGCTGGCGTCGCGGGCTGCCCAGCGGGCCGTCACGATCGGCGAAGTGCTGCGCAGCGGAGCCTCGCTGGTGATCTTCCTTTTGGCCGGGCTGCTGGCGCTATCAGAGCTGGACCTGAACCTCGCTCCCCTGATCGCCAGCGCCGGTATCGCCGGCCTCGCCATCGGCTTCGGCGCCCAGAGCATGGTGAAGGACTTCCTAGCGGGCATCTTCATCATCTTTGAAGATCAGTTCGGAGTGGGCGACATCGTCGACACCGGGCTGGCGATGGGCAAGGTCGAGGAGGTCTCCCTTCGTACGACCCGCTTGCGGGACCAGTCGGGAACGCTGTGGATCGTTCCGAACGGTGAAATCCAGAGAGTCGGCAACACCAGCCAGCTCTGGTCGAATGCGGTCATCGACGTCGAGGTCGCCTACGAAACCAACCTCGACTACGCGATCAAAGTCATCAAGGACACCCTCGATGAGATCTGGAAAGAGAACGACCCGAGAGCCACGGTGATCGCCGAACCGGATGTGCTGGGCGTGGATCGTCTGGGTGATTCCAGCGTCGTCATCCGGGCGGTAGTGAAAACCGAACCGGCCGAACAGTGGGTCATGGGCCGCATCGCCCGCAAACGCCTCAAGGAAGCCCTCGATGAGGCGGGAATCGAGATCCCGTTCCCGCAACGCACCGTGTGGGTCCGCTCGGACCAGCCGCTCGATCCAGCTCAGTTGGCTGGCTGAAACACCCGCACCCAGTCGATTTCAAAGTCTGCCGGCCACGGCGTTGTGGCGTCCGGCGAACCGGAGTAGTCGCCACCGATCGCCAGGTTCAGGCGGAAGAAGAACGGCTGGTCGAACGGGGCATCCCCACCGCCGACCGACGAGGGCCACCCCTCGATCGCGTGGTGCTGAAGACCATCGATGAAGAACACCATCCGGCCGGGCTCCCAGAGCAGCCCGAAGGTGTGAAACTCGTCCGCGAACCCCTGACCAGGGACCGCCCGGACGTCTCTGGGGTTCTGGTCCCGGATGTTGTCGGGGCCGAGATAGTGAATATTGACCCGGGCGACGTCGGGCTCATCGCCCCGCACTTCCATCAGGTCGATCTCGCCACTGTTGGGCCACCGGCCGTACACATCGTCGTTTGGCGACATCCAGATCGCCGGCCAGAGCCCGCGACCCTCGGGAACCCGCGCTCGGACCTCGAACCAGCCCTGGGTGAATCGCGCCAGATCTTCCGACGTCACCATCCCTGAGCTGTATTGACGGGTGTCGCCGTTTGGGCAGGTCGTCGTTTCGGCCCGGCCTGTGAGCACCAGCAGGCCATCCCGAACATCGGTATTGGCGGGGGTGTAGCAGTGCAGGCTGTTGTTGCCGTCTCCGAACGTACTGTTCTCGATCCGCCAGTTCCTCGGATCGATCGTTGGTTCCAGGAATTCGTCCCGCCACACCAGTTCGTATCCGGGCGGAGCTTCGACCTCGGGCAGCACGATCGGTGGTTCGGTGGTGGTGGTCGGCTCGGTGGTTGTCGGCTCGGCGGTTGTCGCGGTTGTCGTGGTCGCCGGAACGGTGGTGGCGGCGGACGTAGTTGGTGCCTCAGGAGCGCCTGCGTCGTCGGATTGGGCCGGTAGCACCTCCGACGACGATGCACCATTGGTGCACCCGATGACCACGATCCCGAGAACAACCGCACCTGCACGCCGCCACAAACCCATCCCTGAAGTTGTATCAGAGGCGTATCCTGCGGAGACACCATCCCGCCCGGATGGCGGAATGGCAGACGCAGAGGTCTTAAACACCTTGGCCCGGAAGGGCGTGTGGGTTCGAATCCCACTCCGGGCACGCTCGGGGATTGTTACGCCTTGCCGTCGGCCATGTATTCGATCAGGCGCTCCATCACCTCTGGTCCGGCTTTGCTTACGCTGCCCGCGTCAAACGGTGGCTGAGGGTCGTACTCGACCATCAGTTGCATCGCCTTGGCGGCGACGTCGTCGACCAGCAACTCCGACAGCCGGAGCGCCATGTCGATCCCCGAACTCACCCCGGCGGCGGTGATGATTCGATCCTCAAGGTGTTCCACGATGCGCTGCTCGGTTGGCACCGCACCCAACTTCGCAAGCGAGTCGTAGGCACCCCAGTGGGTGGTGGCCGACTTTCCATCCAACAATCCGGCCTTGGCCAGGACTAGCGAACCGGTGCAGACCGATGTGGTGAACCGCGTCGTGGGGTGAACGGCCTGGACCCACGAGACGAGCGGATGGCCGTCCTCGGAGACGACCGCTCGAGTTCCGGTGCCGCCGGGAACCACGACGACGTCCGGGTTCGGAATATCGTCGTACGTTGCGTCTGCGATTAAGCCGAGGAACCCGTTCTCGGTTCGGATCTCGCCGGTTCGGTCAGCGACGAAGACGACCTCGGCCCCCGGGAGCCGTTGCAGGGTCTCGTACGGTCCGATGCCGTCGAGGGCGGTCAGACGATCGAAGAGGGGGATAGCGATTTGCATGAGGGTTCCTTCGGTGTTTGATGAACTTAGGTCGTTGACGGTGAGAGGGAGAAGCGACGCCGGTAATCATCAGGCGACAAACCGAGCCGCCGATGGAAGGCGCGACGCAACGACTCGCCGCTGCCGAAGCCAGCCCGACGGGCAACCTCGGCCACGGTGAGGGACGTCTGTTCGAGATCGACACGGGCTACCTCGACCCGGGCCTGTTCCACGAAGCGGGCTGGCGTGATGCCCAACTCCTGAGAGAAAAGGCGGGTCAGGTGCCGGGCGGATATACCGACGGCGCGGCCCAGCGACTCGACCGCATGATCACCGGCCGGGTTCGAAGCGATGAGTTGCTGTGCGGTCCGAACCGGCTCCAGCGGCGACGGATCGAACCAGATCGGAGCGGCGAACTGGGATTGACCGCCGGGACGACGAAGGTGGAGTACCAGCCAACGGGCCACGATCTGGGCAGTTGCGCTGTCGTGATCCTGTTCGACCACCGCCAGGGCCATGTCCATCCCCGCGGTCACACCGGCGGAGGTCCAGACCGTGCCGCTCTGAATGAAGAGGGGGTCCGGATCGACGTCGAGTTCCGGGTACCACTCGCGAAGTTGTTTGCTTCGGGCCCAATGGGTTGCCACCCGATGGCCGCTCAACAACCCGGCCTGAGCGGCGAGGAAACTCCCGGTACAGATGGTGAGCAATCGGCCGGCCGCGGCTGCGGTGGCGCGGAGCTTTTGTTCCAGCCTCGGGTTCCCGCAGGCCTCGAACACTCCGATACCACCCGCAATCGCCAGCGAGTCGGGACCAACATCGGTCAGGCCTTCGGTTGGAAACTCAAGTCCCGATTCGGATCGAACGAGGCCGCCGTCCAACGACACCACCGTCTGGTCATACGCCGGTTGCTCCAGGACAAGGTTTGCGCCGGCAAAGACCTCGTAGGGCCCCACGAGGTCGAGGGACTGGAACCCGGGGTAGACCAGGTGATGGATGGTGTGCGGGCCGCTCACACGACGATCATCCCCGCCCACCACGATGGCGTCAATGACACGATGCCCACGATTTCGGACATCGAGTGGTCCCAACTGTTACAGCCCGTCAGCAGCCGCAGCCGAGTGATGCTCCCCCACTAGACTCCTCTTTCGTTCTTTGAGCGGTCCACCCAGCGAGAGGTACGTCATGTTTTCTCGAACACTTCCGGTACTGCTCGGCCTCATGCTCATCGCGGGCGCCTGCACGGGCAGCGGCACTGACGACACAGGGACACCGACCACCCAGGCCACCCCGACCACCGCCGACGTCGCCAGCGACACCACCGCAGGTGAGGTCGATCAAATCGATGCCACCGGACAACGCGTCGTTCCCGAAGACGAGAAACCCGCGCTTGAAGTAGCGCTGATCTGGCATCAGCATCAACCCGAGTATCCGGTGATCGATGGCGAGGTCAGCCGCCCCTGGGTTCGTCTGCATGCCTCGAAGGATTATGTCGACATGGCGTCGATCGTCGAGGAATTCCCCGACCTCCGGGTGACGTTTAACCTCACGCCGGTACTGCTGGACCAACTGGTCGCGCTTGAGGGTGACGCCGAGGATTCCTACGAGCAGGTTTCCCGGGCGCCGATGGTGCAGCTGCGACCGGACCAGAAACGATTCATCGTCGATCGATTCTTCGATATCAACAGCCGGGTTCTCGATCGGTCCAACCGGTACAGGGAACTCCGGGCCCAGCGCGAGACCGGCGTCGACTTCTCCGATCAGGACCTGCGCGACCTTCGAACCCTGTTTCATCTCGGCTGGATCGATCCCGAGATCGTGGCCGACACGCCCGTTCTGGCCCGCCTCAAAGCCGACGACGGGGGGTATACCGACGCCGACACCATCGAGGTTCTCGACGCCATCGACGAGCTGGTGGCCCAGGTCATCCCCACCCACGCCGAGTTGTGGAACAGCGGTCAGGTCGAGCTGACCACCACGCCGCTGGCCCACCCGATCCTGCCCCTGATCGCCGACAGCGACCTCGCCCGGGTGGGCGACCCCACGGCGGTGCTGCCCCGCGAGACGTTCCGCGAATACGCCGACGCCGAACTGCAGGTCGAGCGCGGTCTGGAACGGGCGACCGAACTTCTCGGCCAGACGCCGAACGGCATGTGGCCCGGTGAAGGTGCCGTCGCTCAGGCGATCATGCCGATCTTTGCCCAGAACGACGTCGGCTGGGTGGCGACCGGTGAGGACGTACTCGCCCAGTCGCTCGACCTGGGCGGCTTCTCTCGCGACGCCAACGACACGGTCGTCGACGCGGCCGAGCTCTACATTCCCCGGCGGGTCGACACCCGCGAGGGTCCGGTTCACGTGTTCTTCCGAGACGTGCGACTGTCCGATCTCATCGGATTCGAGTACTCCCGCATCGATGCCGACGTGGCGGCCGAAGATCTGATCGGCCGCCTCGACGACATTCGGTCGCAACTGGCGCGCAACGGTGTGGACGCCGCATCGGGCCAGACCCCTCTGGTCACGTTGGCCATCGACGGCGAGAACGCCTGGGAGAACTACCCCAACGACGGGCGCGACTTTCTTCGGGAGCTCTACGGCCGCCTCACCTCGACCGAGTGGCTCACGACCACCACACCGAGCGAGTACCTCTCGAATCACGCCGACGACGTAAAGGAACTCGACGAGGTCTTCCCGGCCGCATGGTTCTCTCCAAACTTCGCCACGTGGATCGGCGAACCCGAGGAAGCGAGAGCGTGGGAGCTGCTGGGCCTCGCCCGGCGGGATCTCCAGGACGCCGAGCGGCGAGGCACCGCCAGCGCGGTTCAACTTGCCACCGCCACCGACCTGATGCTGAAAGCCCAGGGCTCGGACTGGTTCTGGTGGTACGGCGACGATCAGGACAGCGGGAACGACCGCTACTTTGACGATGCCTACCGAGAACTCCTCGGCCAGATGTACGACGCGTTGGGCCAGAACCGCCCCCGCTGGACCACGGTGCCGATCATCGCCGACCCGCGGGTGGTGCCCATCAGCTCCAGCGGTGAGCCGGTGAGCATCATCGTCGACGGCAATCCCGCCGATTTCTCCGACGCCGCCCAGTTCGACTTCGCCGTTGACGGCGACATCATCTCCACCCTGGCCGTGGCGGTCGACGATGACCGGGTCGGCCTCCAGTTGGAGGGCGGTTACGACGACGGCATGGACATCTATCTGGGAGCCCCGCAGGGGACCAGCCGGCGCGGCACCACGATCGATGACCGTTTCGTGCTCGGGTTCGACGCCACCCACCTGATCCGCTGGAACGAACAGGACGGTGCGTGCATCAGCGACCAGTTGGCGCCCGAGACCGTTATCAACACCTACCCCAGCCAATGCGAACGCCTCGAGTCGGCGCTGTCGGCGGCGGGGGTCGAGATGGCGATCCCGAACGAACTCCTCGGCACCCTCACCGCCGGCGATCGACTGAACATTCGAATTCAGACCGGTTCGTCGCTCAGCCCGTCGAGCGGTCCCGCCGAGTCCCCGATCCCCGATATCGCCGGTTTCGAAGAGCTTCGGGTGATCGCCGACCAGGCCGGCGACGACCACGGTCCCGGCACCTACAGCTATCCCACCGACGTCGCCTTCACGTCGGGAAGTTACGACCTGCTCGAGGTCGTCGCCGGCCAGAGCGGAACCGAAACCGACGGCGACTATGTCTTCGCCATCCTGCTCGACGCACCCATCGAGAACCCCTGGAACAGTCCCATCGGACTGAGCGTGCAAAGCATCGATATCTACCTGGACTACGACCCCGGAGCCGGGACGGGACGCCGGGCCCTGCTCGACGGTCGAAACGCCCAGCTCGATGGGGACTCGGGCTGGGAGGCGGCAATTGCGGTTGAGGGTTTCGAGAGCGCCATCGCGGTGCCGAACAACTCCCGGTACACCGAAAACGATTCGGGTCTGGCGATCTCGGTACTCGCCGAACAGGGCCTGATCACCGTTCGGGTACCTCGATCGGCGCTACCCGCCGGCCTCGACCTGACCACCGCCGGGATCGGCGTCGCCGTCATGTCACAGGAGGGTTTCCCCAGCCCGGGGGTTCGCCGAATTCGCGACGTTGCACCAACCGCGTCCCAGTGGACGATCGGAGGAGGCGACTCGGCCGCCGGCGACACCCGTATTCTCGATGTGTTGTTCAGCTCGCCGGGGACCCAGGAAGCAGACCTGGCCCGCAACCTGCTGCCGATGGACACCCCGTAACGTTGCCAGCGCCACCTCAGTTGAGCGGATCCTCCACCACCACGCGGGCTGCCGGTACGAGCGACGCTTCATAGAACGTGATGAGTTGGGTGGCGGCCTCGATCTCCGCGGGTTCGGTGAGCGTCGTGAGCATCAGCTGGACATCGTCGAGCAGCTGGGCCCGCCGGTCGGTTTCTCGCAGATCGTGACGATGATGATCGCGGGCACCGTGACGTGAATAACGACCGACCCTCGTGCTGAACAGATTCAGCGCCTGCAGTAGTTCGGTCGGACACAGGGTGACCGATCGGGTCAGACCCACCAGTTCCCGAGCTGCCTTCTCCACATTGGTCGGCATACGTCCGTCATTGACCTCGGCGATTTCGGCGGAGAAGAGTGCCGCGATGTGCTGCTGGGCGAGGGCTCGAACCGGTGGAATCCCGTCGACGGCTCGCTGGGCCAACATTCTGGCGATCCCGGGCAGAACCTCACCGGAACGACGCTCGAGGACCGTCTGTCGCACGTACCCGTTGCGATGGGCGCCGAGCAGAACTTCCATCCCGGGGTTCACCGCAACGAGCGCCTGGACCTGATCCGGGCCAACGGTGTCCCATACATCGCTCGTCCCGGCGACCTGTCGAACCTGAGTGTCGACGTTCCGGGTGATGCCGTGTTCGACAAGTCGGAGTACCCGGGGCCGATCGATCCCTTCACCGGCGGCCACCGCCTTCACGATCTCTGCCCCCTCCGTCACCAGGCGTTTGGCTTCGTTTCTCGGTCCGGCTCCCACCATCACACGATACGGCCGTTCTGAAAGAGCCCTCGGACTGGCGGCCGGAGCCGGTTCTATTTGGTTCTTTTACGTCAATTTTATGTCAGCCTTATTTCGCGCAATTCGGGAATATGACGGCGGACACGTCAGGTTTCGCCTGCGGGACTGGGCGATGCAGACAGTTCCGTAACCAAACAGGAGGAAACAAAATGAAGAAAACACGGCTCTTGATGTTGGCGGTAGCCAGCGTCTTAACCACGCTCACGGCGGCGGTCCCGAGCGCCGGGGCGAACGGCACTCACTCCAACGACGCCACTTACACGGTGTCGATCACCAACATCACCGACGGGCAATACCTCACCCCCGCCAACTTTGCGGCGCACGATCCCTCCGTGCGGGTCTTCAACCGCGGCCAGGCTGCCAGCCCGGGTGTGCAGGCCGTTGCAGAAAACGGTGGCGTTCCCGTGCTCGCAGCTGAACTGAATGCGGCGGTCGACGCACAGGGCCTCGGCGTTTCCGGTGTTGCCGAGGGTGGACCGCTCGCTCCGGGTCAGACGACCAACTTCGACGTCACCACCTCCGCCACCCGCCTGAGCATCGTCAGCATGCTGATCTGTACCAACGACGGTTTCGCCGGCCTGAACAGCCTCGGCCTCCCCACCATCGATGGCCAATCACGGGTGTACCCCCTGCAGGGATATGACGCCGGCACCGAGATCAACACCGAACTCAAAGCCGACATCGTTCCCGCCCCCTTCTGTCAGGAAGGCGCCGGCTCCGGCACCGGCGAGTCCAACCCCGCCCTCGCCGAGAACGGCGTCATCCGCACCCACAAGACGATCAACGGCGTCGGTGATCTCGGTGAGAACTTCGACTGGAACGGACCGGTCGCTCGCATCGTCATCACCCGGGTCCCTGCGGTCGCCGAGTACGAGCTGACCATCACCAACCTGACCGGCCAGTACCTCACCCCGCCGAACTGGGTCACCCATGACCGTTCCGTCGACGTGTTCCAGCGCGGCCAGGCCGCCAGCCCCGGTGTTCAGGCCGTCGCCGAAAATGGTGCCGTCCCGGTCTTGGCCGACGAACTCGCCGGTGCCGTGAGCGCGGCGGGCTTCGGTGATTCCGGCGTTGCGGGACCCGACCCGATTCGACCGGGGCAGTCCCGCACCTTCACCATCTCAACCGCCGCTGACCGCCTCAGCGTCGTATCGATGCTGATCTGCACCAACGACGGCTTTGCCGGGCTCGACAGCCGAGCCCTACCCCGCAACGGTGGCAACCGCACCTACCGTCTGCAGGGTTACGACGCTGGCACCGAGATCAACACCGAACTCAAAGCCGACATCGTTCCCGCCCCGTTCTGTCAGATGGGATCGGGCGTCGGGACCGGCGAGTCCAACCCCGCCCTCGCCGAGAACGGCGTCATCACCCGCCACCGCACCCTCCGCGGTGTCGGTGACCTCGACCCCGGCTTCGACTGGAACGGCGCAATCGCCACCCTGCAGATTCGTCGGGTCGGCTAAGGCCAACCGGGTCGGAAACAACTCGACCTCAACGAAACGAAACGGCGCCCGACTCAACGTGAGTCGGGCGTCGTTTCGCGCCCTCTCGAACACGGTCTGCGGACGCCTGTTCACCGCTCGTGAGTCGCTCAAAAAATCAGGTGATTTCACCCAAGAAACTGCTCGGCCACCGACGGATTGCGGGGGCGTCAGCGGCTAGGTTCGCAGTGCGGACTACACGGCTACTACCCCATCGACTCAAGAGGCGCACCCCAGAATGAATCGGCATTTTCCTAGGATCCTCAGTGCATTCGTACTGCTTTTTTCACTGTTTGTGGCAGGAACCACAAGTGCATCGGCGCAAGGGGGTAGAGACTATTTCGTCGGCCCCGGTGGCAACGACGACACTCCCGGCACGTCCCTCGATGCACCGCTCGCAACCCTGCAACAGGGCGCCGGTCTGCTGGGCCCCGGTGACACCCTGTGGGTACTCGAAGGCACCTACGACGGCTTCAGCATGAGCGGAGCCGGAAGCCCCGGCAACTACATGCGAATCGCCGCCCTCCCCGGCACGACCCCCACCATCGAAGCTGGCGACGGTAACGGCGCCCACTTCCACGACACCAGTTATGTCGAGATGTGGGGACTTGAGCTGAGCGGCGACGCCGACCAGAACCAGAGCCCCTACGGCATCGGCGTCCTTGTCACCGGTGACTCCCACCACGTGCGGATTGTTCAGAACGAGGTCCACCACTTCGGCGCCGGCGGAATCATCACGTTCCAGAGCGGCGATCACCTGGAGATCTACCACAACACCGTCCACCACAACGCCAACTGGAACCCCGACCAGCACTCGGGCATCTCCCTGCTGGGCCTGGTCGACGATGGCACCGCCACCTCGGGCGCCTACAACAACTATGTGATCGGCAACCTCATCTACACCAACGAGGTGAAGGTCAAGACCGACCAGTTTGGCGGCGGTAGCCGGGTCACCGATGGCAACTGCTTCGTGGTCGACGTGACCCTCGAATCCGGGTACTCGGGCAACACCCTGTTCGGGTCGAACATTTGCGTCGACAACGGCGGTCGCGGGACCCAGGTCTACAAGAGCGCTGACGTTGACGTCGTGAACAACACCTTCTACCAGAACATGCGCACCCCCGACGTCGCCGGGATCGGGTCCGAGGTCATGGCCTATGACTCATCTCGAGTGCGGTTCGCCAACAACCTGATCATGTCCCGTTCGGGGGTTCTCCCGCTCACCGCTGGGCTCACCACCCCGGTGACCTTCTCGAACAACCTCACCGTCGGCACCCGTGATCCGCAGAAGTCGGGTTCGGATCGACACCTGTCGCTGGGCACGCCGGTACTCGCTGGCCCCTCGACCAATCCCGGATCGCTAAACGCTGCCAACTTCACACCCCTGTCGGGCAGTGCGGCGATCGACCACGGATCGGCAGGGTTCACCACCGGGCTACAGGTCGACTTCGCCGGCAACGTACGGGCAGCAGGCAACGGCCCCGACGCTGGAGCGATGGAGTCCGGTGGTGTCGATTCGGCGACCTGGCCCTACAACAAGGCACTGGCCGGGCCCGGTGTGGCTCCGGTCGATCCCGCTCCGACCCCCGAACCCGAGCCGGCTCCCACGCCGGACCCCGCGATTGAGGATGCCGTCGGACGCCTGTATTCCGCAGCGTTCCTTCGGGCGCCCGACGAGGCCGGGTTGGCCTACTGGCTCAGCGTCGACGCCCGTCTGGTCGACATCGCCTACGCCTTCACGATCAGCGACGAGTTCGTCGGACGGTACGGGAAGCTGGACAATCGAGGATTCGTCGATCGCATCTATCGAAACGTGCTTGAACGCGAACCCGACCAGGAGGGTTACGACTACTGGACCGGACTGATGGCCGATGGCCTCACCCGGGCCGAACTGCTCCTGTACTTCAGCGACTCGGCCGAGTACCGGGCCGGATAGATCCGGTGATGTGGTGCCCGTCGGGGCGGGTCAGCGAACTCTGTCCCACCCCTTCGTCATACTGACATCAGTGGAGTAAGGAGCACCCGATGGGCACACATCACAACCTCAACAATTCAACCGACACCGACTCGAAGAACGAACTGGCAACAACGACGGACTTCGCCCGGATCGGACGGTTACTTACCGATACCGCCGCTGGCGACCAGGTGGAAGCACCCGGATTCCGTAGTCCACCCCGGATCCCCGGGGTGCGGCGATCGGTCACGCGGAACCGAGACGGTTCGGTCACCGTGGCGGTCGTCGTTCGGGATCGGCCGGTGATGGCGGTGTTGTCGGACATGATCGACGGCGTCGTACTGACCTCGGGCCGCCAGGGTGCCGATGCCCGACATCTGTACGACCGGCTGTGGCGGGTCGGCCAGGACTGGCTCACCAGCGAGCAGGCTCCACGCCCTCATCATCTGCGGGTGGCGGCCTGATCCGGTGTCAACGATCGCCAAGGCATCGCTGAACGCAGCCCAGCAGCAGGTTCTTGATCAGCTCGGTTCCACCGATCGTCCGGTTTTTGACCCGGCACTTCGGGCCCAGTTGCGACACGAACTCGATCAGGCGTTCGAACCGATGATCCCGGCGATCCCCAAGGACGAACCTCTTTTCGTGTCGAAACGATCGATCGGGATGGTTCACAGCTGTGAGCAGCTGTTCGTCGCCGACAAGACCGAGGAGTTTCAGTGGAGTGTTCCGATCGCCCGCGGGATCGTGTCCCACAAGGCGATCGAACTGCTGGTTGGTTATCGGGGGAACCCCACGCCGCTCGAACTGGTCGAGTCGGCGATCGCCCGGCTCGAGAACGATGCCTACGGACCCGGCGACTTCCTGCTCGGACTCGATGAGGGCGAACGGGCAGAACTGGTCGCCCTCGCCAACGATCGGGTCACCACCTTCATGGAGACCTTCCCACCCCTGGAACGAAACTGGCGCCCGGTAACCGAATCCAAGGTTCGGGCCGAATTTGCCAACGGGCAGATTCAGCTCTCGGGCAAGATCGACCTCCAGCTCGGGTACGCCCGTGGCAACGAGGCCGGCAAGGTCACGATCGACCTCAAGACCGGACGTTCGCACCGAACCCATATCGACGATCTCCGGTTTTACGCCCTGATCGACACCCTGAAGACCGGTACCCCACCCCGGCTCCTCGTTAGTTATTACCTGGAGCAGGGCACACCCCACACCGAGGCTGTCACCGAGGACCTGCTGTGGACCGCCGCCCGCCGCACGGCCGAGGCCATCGGCCGGATGGTGGAATTGCAGTCCGAGGGGGTCGTACCCGAACGGACACCCAGCGGCGCGTGCACGTTCTGCCCGTTGCGCACCTCGTGTGAGGCTGGTGTGGCCTTCCTCGCCGAGCGGGCTCAGACAGCCTGATCCGCCGCCGGGTGGACGTGATGATCCATCGCTCCGTACTTTCGATGGAACAGGAGCCAGGCCACCGCCCCCGCCAGTATTGGCAGCCACAACGAAACGATTCGATACGCCAGCGTGGCCAACAGGGCGTCACCCTTGGTGATGCCCGAAAGCACCAGCAGATAGGTCATGCCGGTTTCCACGAATCCGAATCCGCCCGGTGTCACCGGGATCATGGTGAGTAGTGCGCCGCCGGTGTAGGCCAGCAACACCAGTGACAACCGGGGATCGGCTCCCACCGCCACCAGCGCGGTGACGAGCACCAGGTAGTCGAATACCCAGTTGAGGGCCGCAGCCACGATGGCGAGAAGCCACCGGTCCCCGACCGCATCCACCATCCGGTCCCGCTCTTTCACCAGCGTGCGCGGATCGACGTGCCAGTCGGTTCGAAATACCCGGGCGGCCCAATGGGTGGCCTTGGAAACGAGTAGACCCAGTCGGACCAGAGGGCGGGTGGTGCGCACCGAGATCACTCCCACGCCCACCAAAACGGGGAAGAGGACTCCACCGGCGAGCACGGCCGGCACCAGGCTCTCAGGAATAGGGGCACCGGCCAGAGCCAGTGCAAAACCGGCTGCCGGGAAGGCGGCCAACGCCGTGGTGGAGAGCCCGCTGGTGGCGGCCAGTGCGGCTCCGGCCTGCCCCGAGGAGGTGCCACTGACGGACAGCATGCGATACAGCACCGCCCCGCCGACGGCGGCGCCACCGGGCACGACGCGGCTGGCGGCGTTGGAGGCCAACTGACTGGTAGCAGCCACGAACCACGACACGTTCGGGAGCACGATCCTGGTCAACCACCAGAGGAACCCGAAACTGACGGTCTCGAACAGGATCATCAGCAGGAACCATCGCCGGTTGATTTTGACCAGCTCGGGGGCCGAGTTGAACAGTTCCAGAATGTTCGGCGCGAAGTAGTACAGCGACAACATGCCGACGAACATGATGACGGCGCGACGGACAAGTGCGGGACCACTAAAGAGGTCAACACGGGGCGTTCCCATCAGCTGAAGTCCCGAAGCGATCGTTCGAAACGGCCAAAGAGTCGGTCCAGACCCGCTACTGGTAGGCCCACTATTGCGTTGTGGTCGCCATCGATACGGTCGACAAACACCGACGCGGCGCCTTGGATGGCGTACGCCCCGGCTTTGCCGACATGTTCACCGGTACCGAGATACCAGTCGATGTCGGCGTCGCTGAGTTCCCGCATCCAGACCGTGCTGGTCTCGACGCTGGAGTACATGGCGCCCGAGGGCGACATCACGGCGATTCCGGTGAAGACGTGATGGTCGGATCCACTGAGGAACGACAACATTCGGCGCGCATCGGCATCGCCTTCGGGTTTGGCCAGGATCTGGCCGGCCCGGTAGACGGTGGTGTCGCCACCGATCACGAAGGCGTCGGATTCGGTGACGGCGACGTGAGCAGCCTTTTCCTCCGCCAGTCGCTGCACCATGGCGGCGGCGGACTCGCCGGGAAACTCGGTTTCGTCGATGTCGGCGGGGACCACATCAAACTGGGTTCCGAGCGCCGAAAGCAGTGCGACCCGTCGGGGTGAGGCCGACGCCAGCACGAGTCGAGCACGCTCTGCCATCATCTCATCCTAGTGGCGACCGGTGGACCCTTCGATTGGCCGTTTGACTACAACCGTCGAGGTCTGGCGGAAAAGAAGTTCACCCCGAGGCCGGATCTGCCGATGGTCACCGTATGGATCATGATGCCCGTGATACCGCACGTTGGATAGACATTCCCGTCCTTGCCCAGGACCCGGCCGAGTCTGCCCTGCTCACCCACTTTCTCACCGAGAACTCATTCCGATTTCAGCAGTCACGCCGCTTCTTCAGCGTCCCGATCGAGGATGCCGACCGACTGGAAGAACGAGTCAACCTGTGGGCGTTCAACCATGAGATGCCACCCGACACCCGGGTGGAGGACTCACTGGACGCCACGTTGTCGATGATCGGCGAAGTTGTTCTGCTGGCGATCGCGGCGGCCAAGGCCAACGTCTCCCCCAATCCGATTCCAGCTGCCGGGATCGACCTCACCCGCAACGAGAACTGACCCTACAACCAGGCGCTCGTCAGTTCGTCGCCACGTTCGGCCCAGTCTTCGGCTGTCATTGCGAATCGGGAATGGTCTTCCCATACGCCGTTGATCTCGAGGTACCGCTCGGCGATGCCCTCGTGGCGAATCCCGAGCTTCTCAACAACCCGCAGTGACCGGTCGTTTCGAGGCACGATGGCGATCTGCACCCGATGGAGTCCGACCCGCTCGAAGGCGAACTGCAGCGACAGAACGACCGACTCGGGAATGTAGCCGTTTCCGGCCCTGGCCTCATCCATCCAGTACCCGAGATAGGCGTTCTGGAACGCCCCTCGCTGCACCGAGTTGAGGTTGATCTCGCCGACGAAGTGTCCGCCGACGAAGATCCCGAAACCGTAACCGGTGCCCATCTGCCAGCTGCGATCACGGCTGTGACAACGTAACGAGAAGGCGGTCCGGTCGGCGGTGAGATCGGGGGCGCTGGGCGGGCTGGACGGTTCCCAGACGGTCAGCCATTTATGGTTCCGTCGCCGGACGGCCGACCACTGGGCGAAGTCGTCGGGTCGAAGCGTGCGCAGCAGCACCCTGCGCCCGAGGAGATTGGTCTGGGGTGATGGCTGCTGGGCCGAATCCACCTAGATCTCCGCCCCCGCTGACAGCGTGATGCTGTCGATGTCCCAGCAGCGCATCATCTCGACGACGAGGCAACCGCCGCCGAGGATGAGATCGGTCCACTCGGCATCCAGGCCCGGGTTGTACGCGCGGTCAGCGAGGGACTCTGTTGCAATGGTTCGAAACACGTCCTCGACAGCTTCGCGGGTGAGCACAAAACCTTCCAACTCGAAGTCCGCCGAACCCACCTCCACCGCCGCCACATTCACCAGCAACGGTCCGACGCCCGAGACCACTCCGTCTCGCACGGTCATGTCGAATCGGCTCCGGCCATCATCGAGACTGCGCTCGGCGCCCAACTCGCGGCTGATGTCGTCGAGGTGAAGTTCAACGACCGAGAGCGCTGCGGAGAGTTCCTCGGGTCGTGGTGGATCGGCGCCCAGGTAGAGGTCGGTGATGTTCTTGTACCCGAGCGGGAACTCGAGATCGATGTCGGGCAAAGGATCTACGCCTCGGATGGTGAACGTGGTCCGATGGGACTGAGGTTCGAACGTCATGATTCCCGGGCTCATGCGGACGCCACCCCCGGCATGGCGGGATCGAATGCGCAGTCGCGCTGTTGAAGCGCGCCCTGGACCCACTCGCCGACCACATCCGGTGCTCCGGCGAGATAGTTGGCGTAGTGGGTGTGCAGACATTTGACGCCCTGACGGGTTCCGCCCACCCCGCCAAAGGGTCGCGGCCCCTCGTACGCGGGGTCGATGTGGGCATCCCGTTCGCGTTGCGCTCGCCGATGGGTGAGAATCAGCCCATCGGGGTCGACCTGGGCTTCGGCTGCCTTCACGCCACCGTCGGACTCGAGACCGCTGATGGTTCGGACCAGGAACGGGTCGCAGAGCCAGAACCGGGTGGGCATGGGGCGACCATTATGGAAGAGCGGCATGTTGGAGACCACCACGGGACTGCGGTCATGGCGTCGGACGCACACGCTGAAAGTTCCCATGGGCGGACGGCCCAGCAACTCGGTCACCATGGCTTGGTCGTCCGCATCGATCACGGCATCACCCGCCACGGTCAGCCCCGGCTCCTGATCAACCAACGAAGGACCAGCACCGCGACGGCGCCGGCGGCTACCGGTGCCAACCGTTTCGTGATCGTCTCACCACTGACCGCCAGCAGATCGACCGCCTCGGCTTCGGGTCCGTCGATGGTCCGAACTGTTGGCGTATCGACCGACGCCGGGGTGTTTTCGACGGCGATCTGTTCGGACGGCTGCTCCGATGCGAGCTTGTCCCGGAGGTTGTCGACGAACTGGCCGAGAATCTTGCCTGAGATGTCCTCGATCGCGCCGCGGCCGAAGCTGGCGATCTTTCCGGACAGGCTGAGATCGGTGTGTACGGTCACCTCGGTCACCGCATCGCCCATCTGCTTCATCGACGCTGTCACCAATGCGTTCGCATTCCCCTGGCGCGGATCTCGACCTTCGGCTTTCAACTCGGCCCGGTGGTTCTCAGCATCCTGTTCCACGAAGCGGGCGGCACCTTTGTACTTGGCCGAGATTGGGCCGACCTTCACCTTGACGATCCCGCGATATTCTCCTCCCTCGATCTCGGTGAGCTGGGCACCGGGAAAACAGGGAGCAATGAACTCGAGGTCGGTAAGGATCTTCCAGGTTTCAGCGACCGGCCGATCAACTTCAAACGAGTTGGTGAGTTCCATGACACTATTCCTTTGGGGATGGGGTCTTTTGGGAAGCGGGCGAACTCGGCGAGTTTGCCTCGGCGGCGAGCAGGTCCTCGAGTGTGTCCACATCGAGGGGACTTCCGGGGCACGGTACCTCCGAAACAAGCTCAGGATGGCGTTCCATCAGCACTCGGGCGCCCTCATCCCCCTCGGTGGGCAGGAGCGCCCAAACCGAACGATCCAACTTCACCGGGGGTCGGCGTTTTCCACCGAACGATGCAGCCACGATCGGACCGATCGACGCCCCCACAACCCGCCAAGCGGCGATCCCGGCGCCGGGTTGATCACCCAGACCGACCACCATGGCGGAGTGATTGGCGGTCTCAGCCACCGCGCGTGCCGCCTGCAGGCTGGAGGCCTGCCCGGACTGCCACCGCTCGTTGTGAACTATCTCAATCGACGTTCCCGTGGAGGTCTCAACCGCGGCTATCTCAGACGAGAGATCCACGGCTCCGGTGACCACTACCAACTGATTGAACCCGGCTCCGACCATCGCCCGTAACGAGTGGCCGATGACCGGCTCTCCCCGTAGGAGGGCGGTGAGTTTGTGGTTGGAACCTTCGAACCGTGAACCCCCACCCGCTGCGAGGAGTACGCCGGCAATCGTCATTCGACCGTCCGATGGATGTCGCCTTCGGTCCCGGAGAGGAACGGCGCCGACCGTCCGGAGCGGAGTGCGATGATCTCCGCGCAGATCGAAATGGCGGTTTCCTCGGGTGTCCTGGCCCCGAGATCGAGGCCGATCGGTGCGTACATCCGGGACAGCTCCTCGTCGGTCACCCCTTCGGCCCGGAGACGTTTGGCCCGGTCGTTCGTGGTGCGACGAGATCCCATGGCCCCGATGTACCCAGCGCTGGTCTTGAGCGCTCCGATGACGGCGGGAACATCGAACTTCGGATCGTGGGTCAGCACACAGACCGCGTCCCGGGGGCCCAGGTCGGGCCCGACTTTTTCGAGCAGGCGGTGGGGCCAATCGACCACGAGATCATCGGCGAGCGGGAACCGCTGGCGGGTGGTAAATACCGGGCGGGCGTCACAGACCGTCACGCGGTAGCCGAGAACCTTGGCGACCCGACATAACGCAGCCGTGAAATCGACGGCACCGAAGATCAACATCTGGGGCGGTGCGGCGAAGGACTCGATGAAGACCTTCACCTCGTCCTGTCGGGCCTCACCTTTGGGTCCGTAGTTGCGGACCGAGGTGATCCCGGCGGCGAGTTCACCAATGGCGTCGCGGATCACCACCCGGTCAAGGTCGGGTTGGCCCAACGAACCCATCGGGTCCTGGTTTGGTCGCACGAGAAGTTTGGCGCCCACGTTTGGCCCTTCGACCACGGTGGCGAGTGCAACGGGGCTCTCGGAGACGAGAGCGGCGGAGAGAACCTCGAAGATACTCACCAGTCGAGGGGCTCGAGGAAGAGGTGGATGGTCCCGCCGCAGGTGAGTCCCACCGCGAACGCTTCGTCGTCGGAGTAGCCGAAGGTGACGATTCGTCGTGAATTGTCTTCCAGACACTGCAGGGCTTCGTGCACAACTGCGCCCTCGACACATCCGCCGCTGACCGAACCGGCGACGTCGCCGTCTTCGTTCACCGCCATCGACGCTCCGGGCAGCCGGGGTCCTGAACCTTCGATGTCGACCACGCGGGCCACTGCGACCCGTTTGCCCTGTGCTTTCCAACCCTTGAGGTCGGCGAGGATTTCCTTCACAGGTTCAGGCTACCGAGTTCCCTGCCGGGCAGCCAGCCTGCGCCGGTGCGTTCGGGTTAGAAGCCAGCGTCGACAAGAGCGCGTTTCACCAGCACTCGAGCCAGGTGCTGGCGATACTCGACGCTGGCGTTGAGGTCGGAGCTGGGGGCGGTGCCCTCGGCAGCCAACGCGGCCGCATCGGCGGCGTTTGCTCCGCCCGCAAGAGCTTCTTCCACCGCGGTGGCCCGCATCGGAGTTGGGCCCATGTTGACCAGGGCGACCCGGGCCGAACCTTTCACCTGCTGGGCCGACACTCCCACGATCGCCCAGTCCTGGGCTCGGCGGTTGAACTTCTGGTAGCCCCAGCCCATGCCGGTGGCTTTGGGAATGCGGACCTCGGTGATCATTTCGGTGTCGGAGATGTCGGACTCGAGGAAGCCGGTGAACAGATCGGTCGCCTCGATCACCCGTTCACCACCGTCGGCGGATCGAACAACGATGCTGCCGCCATGGGCCAACAATGCCGAGGGCGTATCGGCGGCCGAGTCGGCGTGGGCGATCGAACCGCCCAGCGTGCCCCGATGGCGGACCTGCGGATCCCCGACATTCGCCGTCGCCCGGGCCAGAAGCGGCGCGTGTTGTGCGATCAGATCGTTGGTTTCGATCGCCCGGTGACGGGTGAGCGCACCGATCGCAAGGTGGTCGCCGGCGTCGCGAACGTACGACAGGTCGCTCAGGCGGTCGATATCGACGACCACCGACGGGTACGCCAACCGCAGCTTCATCATCGGAAGCAACGAGTGGCCACCGGCCATCAGTTTGGCCTCATCCCCGTGTTCTGAAAGGGCGGCGAGCGCCTCGTCGACAGATCCGGCTCTCACATAATCAAACGCAACAGGTATCACCCCCACACCTTCGCACACGAGTAATGTCAACGCCAGATACCCGGGCGACCTATTGGAGCTGACCTCAGATGAATGACAACGTTCGACGGCGCAGGGAGGACGACGAGAAACTGATTCCCGGTTGGGGACTCGCCGCCGATTGGCAGATCATTGTGCTTGGACTCATCGTGGTCGCTGCTGTGCTCGGTTCAACCTTGGTGTGGCCGGCCCTGTTCGGCGGCGACGACTCGACCGTTGAGGGGGTTCTGCCCGATTTGGATACCTCCTCCGAAGAGGTCATCGAGGACTCCGATGCCGAATCGGTCTCGCCGGTGACCACGACCACCCAGACCGAAACAACCGTCGCCCCCGATGTAGAGGTAGACCTGACCCCCGACGTCGCAGCCGCAGTAAGCGGCTTTGCCGGAATCACCGGATTTGCCAACGGTTCGATCGCCACCCTCGAAGGATTCGTCGGGACCACCGCCGAGTCGGTGCAGGCCGAGAACGAGGCCCTCGCCGTCGACGGGATCACCGGAATCGACAACCGCCTGATCGTGCTTGAACAGAGCGTCCTCGACGCCGCCAACGGCGCCGATGCCGGAGTGAGCGACGCCTCGGTCGTCATGAACGGCACCAGCGCCACCCTGCGCGGTCTGGTGAGCAACGATCTCGACGCTGCCAGCGCAATCGCCGCGGCCGAAGCTGTCGAAGGTGTCTCTCCCCCGGTCATCAATGAGTTGCGGATCCTCCAACCGCTGGTCGACGAGGCAGTCTCGGGCCTCAACGTGGTCGAAGGTGGCGAGTCTGTAGTGGAAACCGACCCGGCGGCCAGCCCGATCAGTCGGGTTGTCACCCTTACCGGATCGGTGGGTTCCGAGGAAGATTCGGCCGCCGCCGAGGCTGCTGCCCGGTCGGTCGAGGGTGTGACCGAGGTCGTCAACCTGCTCGAGGTCGTTGGGCCAACCGACGAGGACATCACGACCGAACTCAATCAGTTGTTCGATCTAGAGCCGATCCAGTTCCGCTCCGGATCCGACGAAATCCTCGCCGAGAGTCTGCCTACGTTGGACTCCGCGGTCCGGATCCTCCGGGAAGCGGCCGCCGACATCCGCCTCGAGGTCCAGGGTTACACCGACACCAGCGGTGGCGATCAGGCCAACCAACGGTTGAGTGAACGACGCGCCGCGGCTGTTCGTGACTACCTGGTCGAGGGTGGTGTGAACGCAGATGCGCTCACCTCCAGGGGCTTTGGTGAGACCACCCAGTTCGGAACCGAACTCGCGGACAACCGTCGAGTGCGGTTCGCTCTGCTGTAGCGGGCACGTTCACCCGGCGTTCGGGGTTGGTGTCCCCCGGGACCGTTGAAATCGTTTCCACATCACCGCCGCCACCGTGGCGTCGGTGAAGGGAAACCATGACAGTTACTGCGCGGCGAACCATCGCCGCATCGCTCCTGATGGTGGTGGCGAGTATCGCCGGAATCACCCCTGCCTCGGCGGCCGGAGACAGACCCACTCGGCCACAAGACATGGTCGCCTTCGTTTCCGGCGGCGGCGTAAACGTCAGCTGGAAGGCATCCTCGGACCAGCAGGGGGTGAAGGGGCACAACGTCTACCGCAACGGGTTCTTCCTGGCCTCAACATCGCGCACCAGTTTCCGTGACTCGCAGGGCCGATCGGGCTACCGCTACTACGTGATCGCCTACGACCGCGGTACTCCGGTGTCGTTCAGCCCCCGTTCCCAGGAGGCCACCGCATACAACGGGATCAGTGTGAGGCCGGCCGACACGGTGAACTCCGACCGGCCCAGCACACCTCGGATCCGGAACATCAGCGGGTGGTATCAGCAACAGAGCGGCGAGTGGTCCTATGGCATCCAGTGGCCAAAGTCAACCGATCGCCAGGGCATCGGTGGCTACAACATCTATAAGAACGGCCGGTACTGGCGGACGTGGAATGCTGCCGGAATCGTGCTCTACCGATGGGACATGAAACCCGGCGACACGTTCTATGTGACGTCGTTCGACAACGGAACCCCGCGCCGCTACAGCACCAGATCGAACACGATCACGATCCCGCCGAACAACCGGGACTAGGAGTGCCTCAGTCTTCCGAGGCGGGGAGGATGCGGAAGCTCTCCTCGCCCGGGAGCACGAGGTCGTAGTTGGCTCGGGCAAGCCGCTTGATCTCCGCATCGGTTTCGAGGATCTCCAACTGGGCTTCCAGCTGGGCCCGCTGGTACAACAATTCGGCCTTACGGTCCTGAGCGCTGCTGAGCGCCTCCCGTTGACTCAACCACGTTCGCGCGGGCAGCACCGCAAGCGCCACGATGAGCGCGAGGCATACGGCGCAGAACGCCAGCGTTGAGAGAACCTCACGCTGCTGGGCGGCGGGACCAGCGGCTGGCATCAGCTATTGAACGCTCCCATGCCGGGGAACCGGGCGGCGTCGCCCAACTCCTCCTCGATGCGGAGCAACTGGTTGTACTTGGCCACCCGGTCGGAACGGGCGGGAGCACCGGTCTTGATCTGGCCACAGTTGGTGGCGACGGCCAGGTCGGCGATCGTGGTGTCTTCGGTTTCGCCAGAACGATGGCTCATGACCGACGTGTAACGGGCGCGGCCGGCCATGGCGACGGTCTCGAGGGTTTCGGTGAGGGTGCCGATCTGATTGACCTTAACCAGCACACTGTTGGCGACGCCGAGATCGATTCCTCGTTCGAGGCGCACGGTGTTGGTCACGAACAGATCGTCACCGACGAGCTGGCATTTTCCGGCCGACGCGTTGGTGTGGGTGGCCCAACCATCCCAGTCTTCCTCGGCCATACCGTCCTCGATGGACACGATCGGGTACCGATCGATGAGGTCATCGAGCATCCCGCTCATCTCGTCGGGTGAAAGCGTCCGATCCTCACCGGCCAGCACGTAGTTGCCGTCTTTGAAGAACTCGGTGGACGCCACGTCCATCGCCAGGGCGATCTGGTCACCGGGGGAATACCCGGCGGCTTCGATCGCTTCGAGGAGCAGTTTGAGTGCGTCCTCGTTGCTGGCCAGGTTCGGGGCGAAACCACCCTCATCACCAATGCCGGTGGACAACCCACGGTCGTGGAGCACCTTGGCCAGCGCGTGGTAGGTCTCGATCCCCCATCGCATGGCCTCGGTGAACGAGGACGCACCGACCGGCATCACCATGAACTCCTGGAAGTCCACGTTGTTGTCGGCGTGTTCACCACCGTTCAACACGTTCATCATCGGGACGGGGAGGACGTGCGCGTTGGCGCCACCGACGTATCGGTAGAGCGGCAGCATCAGATCGTCGGCTGCGGCGCGGGCCACGGCGAGGGAAACACCAAGAGCCGCATTGGCGCCGAGGTTCGACTTGTTGGGGGTTCCGTCGAGTTCGAGCAGACGATGATCCAGCGCCCGCTGGTCGTAGGCGTCTATTCCGACAAGGGCGTCGGCGATGGCCGCATTGACGTTTCCCACCGCGGTCAGGACGCCTTTGCCGCGGTAACGGTCGCCGCCATCGCGCAGCTCTACCGCCTCGAACTGGCCGGTGCTGGCACCGGAGGGCACGATGGCCCGGCCGAAAGCACCCGACGACAGAACAGCCTCGACCTCAACCGTGGGATTCCCGCGGGAATCCATCACTTCGCGGGCATGTAGTGCGGCAAGAGAACTCACCGCTAGAGAGTATCCGGTCAGCGCACCCGGTTGGAGTACTCCTCGCTCACGAGGAAGTTCAGGATCAGGATCTGCAGCGCGTTGCGGCTTCCAGCGATCTCGCCGACCCAGAAACTGAAGCCCTCAGGATCGGGTGCTCGGTCGAGCATGCCGCGATAGGTCATGATCACGTCGACGGCCGGATTCGAGTTCCGTTTGAATTCGGCGGACTCGCTAAAGGCCACCATCAGGTCACCTCGGGTCACACCCGGATCGTTCAGACGGTCGAGCCAGAACCGGAAGCCATCGAGATCGGGCGTGCGAAGCAGGACGTTGTTGTAGACCAGGGCGATGAACTCGGCGTCGTTGAGTTCGCCATAGGTTGCGCGGAACTCGGCCGATCCGGCGAAGGCGGCTGCGATGTCGTTGAGCTGACCTCCGTTGCGCACGGTCTGGGCCCAGAAGTCGAAACCGTCCCGGTCGGGCGCCCGGTCGAAGAAGGCCAGATAGAGGCGGGCGATCGAACGGCGGGGAGCAAACTCAGCCGATCGCATGAAGTTCTCGATCACGATCGGGCCCTGGCTGCGATCGCTGCCCAAAATTCCCTGCCAGTACGCAACACCGGCGGCGTCGGGTGGGCGGCCGAGGAAGTCGAGGTACTGCTGGGAAACAAGATCCTCCGACGATTCGAACGGCGAGAAGAGGGTCTCGGACTTGAAAGAACCGGACTCGCCCGGCAGGCCCTTGCCGCCCGCGTTGACCGCTCGAACCTCGGCCACATAGGTGCCGGGGGGAACGTCGACCAGAACGACCGAGCGGGTGCCGGCGGTGACGGTCTGAACGATGTCGCCGACGGTCACCTCGTAACCGGTCAGTGCGGTGTTACCGACCGAGAGTGGTGGACCCCACGTGATGGTGACGGTCTGGAACCGAGCGGTCGCCGACACGTTCGACGGCGCTGACGGATTGGTGGTGCCAACCTCGACGTCGACCGAGATTGCCGACCCGGCACCCTGCCCGTTCCGGGCCCGGAGCACGACCGAGTAGAGGCCGGGGCTGCGGTTGTCGAATCGAATGGAGGAGGTGTCGGGGCCAACATCCTGGGTTTCCAGCACGGATCCGTTCTGGACGAGCTGGGCGGTGTAGCCAAGGAGCGAACCGTTGCCGAGGTTCGAGGGTGCGGACCAGGTGGCGACCACGGCCGAACCATCGGCGGCGGCCACCAGATCACGAGGCGCCGATGG
>CALGOA010000186.1 GCA_937958015.1 uncultured Acidimicrobiales bacterium
TCATACGAGCCATTCCGATCACGGTGATCATCACCCTGATCGCCAGCTACATCGCCTCGGTCGTCTTCATCCCCGCCATCGGAAAGTACGTCCTTCTCAGCGGCGGTCCCTCCAAGAATCCTATCATCGCATTTGAGAACAAATTGGCGGCGTCGGTCGGACGACTCGCATCGTTCCCGGCTCGACGAGGTTTCTTCGGAATCCTGATCGGCCTCCTGCTGGCGGCGCTTCCGATCCTTGCTATAGGCGGTGCTAACAGAGTTAGAAGCACGCTGGGGTTCAATATCTTCCCGTCGGCCAAGGACGCCAATCTGCTCTTCATCGAGTCCGAATTTCCGCCCGACGCCACGATTGAAGAGGCGCAGGCCGTCTCTGAGCAGGTCGACCAGATCACCGTCGATGTCCTCGGCGACGACCTCGTGCGTTCCCAGTACGTACGAGGCAATGTCCGTCGGGCTGAGAACTTCCTCGATCTGGTGCCCTTCGGCGACCGCTCCGATGATCGCAAGGCTCCGTTCCTGAAGGAGGAACTCCAGACCGCGTTCGCACAGGTAGATGGCGCTCGAATCACCGTTTCGGTTCTCGATGCAGGACCGCCGGTCCTGGGCTTGCCGTTCGCAGTGCAGATCCAGACCGGTGACGATCCGGCCGCCGCGCAGGCGTTGGCTGACGAATTGGTGCAGATCCTGCCGGGCCAGAGCCTCGACAAGGGCGGCGACCCGACCACGATCGTCACTGCGCTCGAGAGCACCGCCGGACAGATCTCCCGCGATGGAGCCGACCGGTTCATCGAGGTGCGGGCGTCGTATGACACCGACGACCTCACGGCCAACCTCAATGCAACGCAGGAACTGATAGAGAATGATCTTGTCCCGGCTGAAAGGCTGGCCGAACTTGGTCTGCCGGCCGATGCCTTGAACTTCGACTTCGGGCAGGAGTCCGACAACCAGGACGACTTCGCTTCCCTCGGTACCTTCGGCGGACTCGCACTGGTCCTGATGTTCCTTCTGCTGGTCGTGCAGTTCCGGTCGATCCTGCAGCCGGTGCTGGTGTTCCTGGCCATCCCGTTTAGCTTCCTGGGACTCACCGGAGCGTTGGCATTCACCGACAACGGCATCAGCTTCTTCAGCGGTGTTGGGTTCATCGCCCTTATCGGTGTTGTGGTCAACAACACGATCTTGTTGGTGGACAGCGCCAATCAGGCCCGACGGGCCAACATGTCGTTGAGCGAGTCGATCGAACAGGCGGTGAAACGCCGGTTCCGACCGCTGGTCGCAACCGCGATCACCACCGTCGCGGGACTGTTCCCACTGGCGTTGAGCGATCCGTTCTGGGAAGGCCTCAGCTTCACTCTCATGGGCGGCCTGGTCAGCTCCACCCTGCTCGTTCTGTTGAGTTTCCCGATCTACTACCTGGCGCTCACGGCTGGCATGGAGGTGCTGGCTGTTGGTCGACGCTGGCTCTTCGTTGTCGGTGCGTTGGTGCTGGGCGTAGCCATGATCGCGGGCGGCCCGCTTGCAGTGCTCGGCTACGTCATTGCCATCGTTTCGGTCATGATGCTCCTCGACCTAGGACTCACCGCGCTCCGAAGCCGAACGTAACAAAAGGGACAGGCCCCGTCGTTACGTTTGGTGTCGCTGGCTTCCTAGACGTCGATCGAGACGACCTCGACGGTGAGCGTTCCCGCGGGGGCGTCGAAGCTCACCTTGTCACCGATCTTGGCGCCCAACAGCGCTTGGCCGATCGGTGAGCCGGGGGACATGACGTCGATGCCGTCCCGCTTCTCCTCGATCGACCCGATCAGGTAGGTATCGACGTCGTCGTCGCCGGCGTACTTGATCCCTACGACACAGCCGGCCTGTACGGCACCGGCGTTCGCATCGGCCTCGACGATCTCGGCGTTCTCCAACATGGCGGCCAGCTGGTTGATGCGGCCCTCCATCTTGCCCTGCTCTTCCTTGGCGGCGTGATAATCGCCGTTCTCGGAGAGGTCGCCGAGCTCCCGGGCGGTCTCGATCTTCTGAGCGATCTCGATGCGACCCCGGTTGGTCAAGTCGTCGTACTCGCGCTCGAGTCGCTTGAACGCTTCAGGGGAGAGCTGATGGGTCTGGGCCATCGAGAGAATCTACCTCACCCTTGGGCGTTAGGGGTCTACGCCCGCACGTCGGCGCTACTCAGCGGCGGAATCGGTGGCGTAGTGCGAAGGTCGACCAACCCATCACGGCCAAACCGACGATCCAGCTGGCGACGGTGACGAAACTGTTCAGGTAGAGCGACGAGACGAGGGTCTCGAGTTCACCGAAGCTGGGAGTCCGTCGATTCACGGCGACGAACTGCTCGCGCGACACCGCAAAGGCAACGCCGAGGATCGCCACGATGTAGAGCGCTGCACCGATGCCAACCCGCATCTCGGGACCGGCGGGGCCGGCACCGATCCGGACCGCAATGGCGATCAGGGCGGCCATGAGGCTGGCGGCGACGAAGTCGGCCAAACCACTGGTGAACACACCGTTGATGTCGTTCAGATACCACGCTGCACCGGTGATGACGGCCATGGCGATGCCCGACAACGTGCCGGTGGTCAGGTCAGGGCGCGACCCGGTGGGAAGGCGTCGTCCGGCGCGACGATTGTCTACTCGGCCTTCGCCGGGTTCGGGTGCGTCCTTGGCTGCCTCGTTCCACGAGTCAGGCACATTGCGCACGGAAAAATCAAGATTGGTTTCGGACATAGGGAACTCCCGGCTATGAGTTCGTATCGGTCAGAGGGGGAGCGGCCTTGAGGCCGTATCGTCAATGCGCCGAATAGGTGTGAACGAACCACCGGTTTGGGGAGGATTTTGATGGCAACGCACAAGATTGCAGTCGTTGGTGGAGACGGCATCGGACCCGAGGTGATCGCCGAGGGATTGAAGGCCTTCGAGGCCGCTGGTGTGAGTACCGAGCTCACCCATTACGACCTCGGCGGCGCTCGTTATCTGCGAGACGGCACCGTCCTCCCCGATTCCGTGTTGGATGAGTGGCGAAACCACGACGCCATCTATCTCGGAGCGGTCGGTTCGCCCGGGGTCCCTCCCGGCGTGATCGAGCGGGGTCTCCTGCTCAAGATGCGATTTGAGCTCGACCTCTACATCAACCGGCGTCCGTTCCTGCTGAAGGGCGACAACGGCCACGACTTCGTGGTGATCCGGGAGAACACCGAGGGCACCTATGCCGGCGAAGGTGGTTTCCTGCGCAAAAACACCCCGCACGAGATCGCGACCCAGGGGTCGGTCAATACGTGGCGCGGAGCCGAACGAGCGATTCGTTACGGCTTTGAATTGGCATCCGCCCGGAACAATCACTTGACTCTGGTCCACAAAACCAACGTGCTGACCTTTTCGGGCGATCTGTGGCAGCGGGCGTTCGATGCTGTGGCCCAGGACTTCCCCGATGTGGAGACCGACTACAACCACGTCGACGCCGCCTGCATCTATTTTGTTCAGGACCCCCAGCGATACGACGTCATCGTCACCGACAATCTCTTCGGCGACATCCTCACCGATCTCGGCGGAGCTGTAAGTGGCGGCATCGGTCTCGCGTCCTCGGCCAACATGGACCCCACCCGGAACGCCCCGAGCATGTTCGAACCGGTGCACGGTTCTGCGCCCGACATCGCTGGCCAGAACAAGGCCAACCCGATCGCGGCCATACTCTCAGGTGCGATGCTTTTGGAGTTCGTTGGCGAGCAGGCTGCGGCCGACCGAATTTTGGCGGCCTGCAATGCGAACCTCGATGCCACTGGCTCAACCACCGAGATCGGCGATCTGATCGCCAGCGCAATCTAGAAGGCGGCCCCGGCCGACGCCGGAACTCGGCACAGACAAAGAACTCGAACACAGCAGACAAACAGGGCAGGATCAGATCATGGAGATCAGTCGAGCAGCGGAGTGGAACCCACAGTGGCCGGCGTCCGTCGATATTTTCGACACGACGCTGCGAGATGGGTCCCAGTTCGAGGGCATTTCACTGACCACCGAGGACAAGCTGCGCATCGCTGAACAACTCGACCATTTGGGCGTTCACTTCATCGAGGGCGGTTGGCCGGGAGCCAACCCGCGCGACGATGCGTTCTTCGCCCGGGCCGCGGCCGGGGAGCTGCAACTGGAAACCAGCGAGTTGGTGGCGTTCGGATCCACCCGCCGCCCCAAGGGCAAGGTCGACGAGGATCAGACGCTCCAGAATCTCGTGGCTGCCAAGACCGGCATCTGCTGCATCGTGGCCAAGAGCTGGGACTACCACGTCCTCGAGGCCCTGCGCACCACCCTCGACGAGGGAGTGGCGATGATCGCCGACTCGGTGAAGTATCTCACCCAGCAGGACCGCCGGGTCTTCGTTGACTTTGAGCACTTCTTCGATGGGTTCAAACGCAACTCGGAGTTTTCGTTTCGGGTGCTCGAAGCTGCCGTGGTGAACGGCGCTGAGGTTCTTGTGCTGTGTGACACCAACGGTGGTTCGTTGCCCCATGAGGTTGAGGACATCACGTCCCAGGTGGTCAAGGCGTTCGGTGCCGACGTGACGATCGGAATGCATACCCAGAACGACACCGGTTGTGCGGTCGCCAACGCGATCGCCGGTGTGCGGGCCGGCGCCACCCATGTGCAGGGCACGATCAATGGGTACGGCGAACGCACCGGCAACTGCGATCTCACCACCTTCGCTCCGAACATGACGCTGAAGATGGGGATCGAGACACTCCCGCCCGGGTCGATGGAGCGGCTCACCAGCGTCTCCCGACACGTCGCCGAAATCGTGAACCTCCCGCCGAACGATGCGTTGCCCTACGTGGGCAAGTCGGCGTTCGCCCACAAGGCCGGCCTGCACACCAGCGCCATCGCTCGCCGGCCCGACGCCTACGAACACGTGGAACCCTCCACGGTCGGCAACGGCACCCGGTTCCTCGTGAGCGACCTCTCTGGGCGTTCGACCATCGAGCTCAAGGCCAAGCAGATGGGCCTCGAACTCACCGGTGAGCAGCTGACCACGGCCCTGGCCCAGCTCAAGGACCTCGAGAACGCAGGTTTCCATTTCGAAGCGGCCGATGCGTCCCTGGAACTCCTGCTCCGCCGAGCCACGGGCTGGCGCAACCCGCATTTTGTGCTGGAGACCTTCCGAGTCACCGTGGATCACCGGCCCGGTGAGAAGATGGCGCTCGAGGTCAATCCGCTGGGCCACTTCGATGGAGTCGAAACCCAGGCCACCGTGAAGCTGGTGATTCCGCCCGACGGTGGGCAACGTGTGCTGGCCACCGGGGAAGGGAACGGACCGGTGAACGCGCTCGATGCCGCATTCCGGGCCGCTGTCGGACCCCGATTCCCCGCGTTGGATGCGGTTCGACTGACCGACTACAAGGTTCGCATCCTGGACGGCGTCTCGGGCACGGGTGCCATCACCCGGGTACTGATCGACGCCAGCAATGGCGAACAACGCTGGAGCACCATCGGTGTCAGCGAGAACATCATCGAAGCCAGTTGGCAGGCGCTCTCCGACAGCATCGTGTACGCGTTGGAGTTGGCGCAGTAACGCAGCGGCTTAGCCGGCGGCGATGTTCGTTCGCCAGTCGGACTTGTAGTCTTCGATGATCAGCGAATGGGGCCGATGCAACACTTCCGACGAGGTGAGGTCCACGATCTCGCGTCGCTCGGCGTAGTGATGCGAGCTCGCTACCTGGGGGAAGACTTCCTCGCGCAACGCCACAAGTTCTGACTTCGGGGCATCGTCGAGGAAACCCCACAGTGTGAAGGCTGCGGTGAGATCGTGAACCACCGGCCCACGCCCCAAGAGGCCAGACCGTTTGATGGCCACGGCGACACAACCGGCGACCACATCGGACTCGGCCAACTTGCCGGTCTTGAGGCGGTCGCTGAACGTCCGTGCCAGCTTGATCGCGTACCCCGCATCAGGACCCGGTGTTCCGAGCCGATCACCCACTGGTTGAGCGCCCGCCAGGTCACCAGGGCGATCCGCCATCCACGAGCGGTTTCGGCTGGGAGGTGAGGAGTACGTCCGCACCTTCTCGGTCGGATCGGTAGGCACATAGTCGGGCGCAGACACACCGAAAGAGTACCGCCATTGCGGATCGCACGGGGACTACCGTCTGACTTCATGGAGACGCTCTACAACATTGTCCTGGTGCTGCACATCATCGTCGCGGTCGTGGGATTCGGCGGAATGGCCACGATGTCGGCCTACAACTCCCGTGCCATGCGTACCACGGCGGGCCGTGCGGCGACGCTGTTCGAGACGACGGTCGACGTGACCAAAGTGGCCCACGGCGCCATGTATGCGGTAGCGCCGCTCGGCATCGTGCTCGTCTCGTTGTCCGATGGCGGAGTCGAGTTCAGCGAGTTGTGGATCTCCCTTTCGTTCCTCGTCTGGTTTGCGATGATCGGCGTGGCCCACGCGTTGGTGCTCAAGAACCTGAAGCTTGTCTCCGCCCGAGCCAACGAGCTCGATCCCACCGTCGACTTTGCCCGCGACTCCCAGGCGCTCGAGGGTTTGAAGAAGATGGGGATGGGCGACGGCATTGGACAGCTTCTGCTCGTGGCCGCCCTGGTTCTGATGGTGTGGCAGCCCGGCTCGTAGAGACATGACACATTGGGTCCAGGTGCGCTGGCGAGGGCTCTGAGACCACGGTTGGTAGGTAGCCTGAGCGGGTGACTGTGCGCGTTCGATTCTCTCCGGCCCCCACGGGCTATCTACACGTTGGCGGGGCCCGATCAGCGCTGTTCAACTGGCTGTACGCCCGCCATACCGGTGGCACCTTCGTTCTGCGGATCGAAGACACCGACACCGACCGCAGCAGCGACCATCTAATCGAAGCCATCTACGACTCGATGCGTTGGCTGGGCCTGGACTGGGACGAGGAGTATCGGCAGACCGACCGGGCCGAGCAACATCTTGCGTTCGCCAACGATCTGTTGGCGACCGGACGGGCCTACCGCTGCGACTGCACCCGGGATCTGATCGACGCCCGAATCGCCGAACGCGGCGATGCGGCGAACTCGGGGTACGACGGCTATTGCCGTGATCGAGACGTCGCCGCCGGTGATGGCGTGGTCGTTCGTTTCCGCACTCCCGATGAGGGAATCACCGGATGGGACGACATCGTCCGGGGGCGGGTCGAGTTCGACAACGCCGTGCTCGAGGACTTCATCATCGTGCGCTCCAACGGGACCCCAATGTTCCACGTGGCCAATGCGTTCGACGATGCCGATATGGGCATCACCCACGTGGTCCGGGGCGAAGATCTGGTCAACACCACACCCCGAGTTCTCCTACTCCGCGAGGCGCTGGGTTATCCCGATCCGCCGGTGTACGCGCACTTGCCGCTGATCGTGAACGAGAAACGCCAGAAGCTCTCGAAGCGGCGCGACGATGTGGCGGTTGGTGACTATCGGGCCAATGGTTATCTGCCCGAAGCGATGCGCAACTATCTCATCACGCTCGGTTGGGGACCGCGAGACGGCGAGGAGATCGCCCCTATCGAACGGTTCGTCGAGCAGTTCGAACTGTCCGACATCAACAACAGCCCGGCGTTCTTCGACGTGAAGAAACTGCAGCACTTCAACGGTGAGTACATCCGGGCACTTCCGATCGAACGATTCGTCGAACTGACCGCCGACCTTCGACCCCAGGCCGTCCCCCTGGACCTCTACGAACGTATGGCCCCGTTCGTGCAGGCCCGGCTGGTGCGGTTAAGCGCCGAGGAAATCGAACCGCTGGTCAGTTGGATCGTAGGGCCCCCTTTGGAGCCCAGCGACAAGGACTGGAAGAAGGTGATGGGCAAGGCGGGTGTTGCCGACGTGCTGCGTACCGTTGCCGCCCGACTGGAGACTGTCGAGTGGACGCCCGAGGCTCTCGAGGCCTGCGTGTTCGGAGTCGGTGAAGAGTTGGAGACCAAGACCCAATTACCGGTCCGGATGGCCGTCACCGGTGCCCGAACCGGTATGCCACTGTTCGAGCCCATGGCCGAACTGGACCGCGCCGAAGCGATCGACCGGATCAACAGCGCGCTCGCAAGGGTGGAAGGCTGATCGCTCTTGTCCGACCAGTCCGAACCCGACGAGGACCGGCCCCCGTTGTTCTCACCACGGCGAGTCGTTGCGCTGATCGTCGTTCTGAGCAGCCTGTATGTGGCAACCACGTTCGTCGATATCTGGTACGCGACGAGGCGATCGGCCGGCGGTGACGCCACCGCAGCGCTCGTCCTGGGAGCGGCCCAATACAACGGCACCCCCTCGCCGGTTCTGCTCCGGCGACTGAACGAGGCGGCGGCGCTGTACGAGGCCGAGCGGGTACAGGTCGTCGTGGTGACAGGGGGCCAGCAGGAGGGAGACATCACGACCGAAGCCAAGGCCGGATACGACTATCTTCGCCGCCAGGGAATTCCCGATGCGGACCTGCGGCTCGAGGTGAACGGTGACTCCACCTACACATCCATGGCTGCTGCGGCTCGTTTCCTGCGCCGTGAAGAGATCGACGATGTCATCCTGGTCACCGACGCCTATCACACCCGTCGGGTCGAGTTGATCGCCGAGGAAGTGGGTCTGGAAGCGGAGGTCTCGGCGGTCGGTGAGGCCGACTTCGGTCCGATGATGCGCGAGACGGTCGCGGTGTCGGTAGGCCGGATCGTGGGATTCCGCCGACTCGATTGGGTCAGGGGTTCCTGACTTCCTCACAGGGCAACACGAGTTCGGAGACCACCTCGCCGGTGGACGGGTCGACGATGCGAACGGTGCCTTCGCTGAGCGAGGGATCATCGAGGCACTGCTGTTCGGCCAACTCTTGGAGCCGGGCCTTCTCGGCCGCGTTCGGGTCGTCGGACTCCTCGACTGCGCTGGTCGGTGGCACGGTTTCCCGAAGGTCGATTTCGACCGGTTCCTCGCCGGTGCAGGAAAGGCTGATGAGGGCGATCGCTATTGCGATCAGGCGAATTGCTGCGGTTCCCACCCTCGAAACCGTACCGGTCGCTACCTTGGCTGCGTGACCGACGTGACGAGCGCCCCAATCGGTGTCTCGGGCATCGAACCCCTACCCCGCAAAGTGGTGGCCAGCCTCAGCGCTGGTCAGGGTGGAATGTCGATTCTGATCAACCTGATCGGCATCCTTCTGGTCTTCTTCTACATCCCGCCACAGGACTCGGGTCTCCCGACTCTGGTGACCAGGACCGAGTTCTGGGTGGTCTTCAACGTGGTGGCGTTGATCGCCGCCGGTGGACGCCTCCTCGACGCTGTAACCGATCCCGCAATTGCGATGATCTCCGATCGATCGAACCATCCAAAGGGTCGGCGGATTCCGCTGATGCGGTTGGGTGGCCTTCCCGCGGTGTTGGCCACCGTGGCGCTTTTTGTCCCGCCGGTCCAGCGAGAGAGCGGTTGGAACATCATCTGGCTCATCGGCGTCCAGATCGTTCTCTACATCGCGCTGACGTCGTATGTCACCCCGTCGTTCGCTCTGATCGCCGACCTCGGGCGCACCGCCCAGGAGCGACTCGACATCGTCACCTGGACCTCGGTTGCGTGGGCGCTTGGCATCGTGGTAGCGAGCCTCACAACGCCGTTGTCAGCGCTGTTCGAAGGAATCGGTTACACCGAGCTTCGATCGTGGCAGCTGGCCGTAGTTGTCGTAGCGCTGATCGCACTGGTGTTGATGTATCTACCGGTGTTCCTGATCGATGAACCCCGTTACGCCCGGTCGAAACCGACCTCGGCAACGCTGCGGGAGTCGCTGTCGGTCGTACTGTCGAACCGCTTCTTTCGGTACTACGTAGCTGCGGACTTCTCCTATTTCTGCGGTCTGGCGATCATCCAGACCGGGATCCTGTTCTACGTAACGGTGCTGTTGGAGCTGGACAAGGCGCTCGTCGCACCGCTCCTCGGGCTGATGGTCATCATGGCCCTCCTGCTGTATCCCATCGTGAACAAGCAGGCCAAGAAACGAAGCGCCAAACAGATGGTGGTCGTGGCGTTCCTACTCACGTCGGTGATGTTCCTGGGGGTCGTCTTCCTCGGTCTCTACCCGGGCGTCCCCCCGCTGCTGCAGGCAGCCGCCGTGGTCATCCTGTTCAGCGTGCCGTTCAGTGTCCTGAGCGTGATTCCGCAGTGGATTCTGTCCGATATCGCCGAACACTCGATCCTCAGTCACGGCGAGGCCACCACGGGCATGTTCTTCGGCGCCAGAACGTTCGCCCAGAAACTCGGGCAGACCATCGGCATCGTGATCTTTGCGCTGTTCCTCACCTTCGGTGGCGACATCGGCGATGACCTGGGTATCCGGCTCAGCGGCATCGGTGGCCTGGTGCTCTACGGACTGGCCGCGATCATCTTCTCTCGATACGACGAGGCCGAACTCCGCGCCGAACTTGACGCCCTCGCCACCGACTAAGTGTGCGGTCCGCCCCCGATGGGCGCGCCGCGAATCTCTCGAGCGCCTCTCGTCCGTCCACCGATGTCGAATCTGGTCCGTTTCACGCCCCGGAGGGCACGATTCGACCCCGATTCGAAGGCTTAGGGATTGGTGGAGGCGGTGATGGGGTCGCTTTGGGCGGTGGTGGTTCCGTCGTTGAGGATGGCTCGGACGGTGTAGGTCCAGGTGGTTCCGGCGGGGAGGTTGCGGTGGGTGAACCATTGGCCGGTGGCGGTGCCGATGACGGTGCCGTCTTGGAGGATTTCGTAGCTGGCGGCGTTGGTGACGCGTTGCCAGTTGAAGACGAGGCGTTCGCGGTTTTGATAGGTGTTCCGGAAACCGGTGGGACCGGCAGGTTCCGGATCGGGAGCTCCAGGTGGGGAGAATCGGACGATTCCTCGAATGAACCGATCACGAGCGCTGTCTCGGGTGAATTGCCCGCCGGCCCACATCCGACCGTTGCTGTCTTCGAAGATCGCCCAGGCACCGCCCTGGCCCTTCAGTTCGAAGTTGACCGGAAGGACGTCTCCGGTCTCGATGTCGATGCCGTATGCGCCGCTCACCTTGCGTTGGTTGTAGGAACCTTCAACATCGCGGAGCTCGGCCAGGACCTCCCGATACTCGTCATAACTCTGCTGGCCGTCGGGATTGTCATCGTTGTTCGATCCGATGGGGTACTCGGCGAGTGCGCCCCAGCAGTGGCAGCCTGCCCAGACCGTGTTGCGGCCGACGTAGAGAACCTGGGTGTCGCCGCCCCCGTACTGGTCACCGTTTCCCCGATTGGTGAAATGGGATCGAAGGGGAGCGAGCGTGCTGGCGTCGAGAATCAGGGTCTGATGGGCCTGGCCACCGACATAGACCCGGTCATCCCGGAACTGAACATCGTGTTGCCACATCGAGAACGACTCGCGATGGTTCAGCACACCCGGTGGCAGACCCTGGGGCACGTCGTTTCGAAGCGCACCATCGGTCGTGTTCAGGGTGGCGAAGTACGCCGCGCTGAGATCGTCATTGATAGAGCCGAACTTGCCGGTGACGTACACCCGGTCACGACCCTGGTCGACCGCCAGGCCGAACACATTCGTACCGCCCAATCGTGGCGTGCCGGTGTCGGTCTGCGCCGTCGGAACCCAGTTCGGATCGAACGCACCGGTGGCGAGATCGACACGGGCGAGGTTGGCGATGGTCTGGTTGCCGGTACGTGAGAAACGGCCACCGAGGTACACGCTGTTGCCAGCGATCTCCAGATCAAAGACGGCGCCGGTGCCCCAGTTGTGGCGGATGTCGGTGGAGAACCCTGCGATGTCGGCGCCGGTGGTGGCGTCGACGGCCTGCAGACCGCCCGGTATTTCGCCGCCAGCGATGATCACGCCGTCGTCGGTGATGTCGATGGCGTACGCCGGACCTCGCAGTGCTGGGGCGAAGGTCGGATCCCACGCCCCGGTGTTCAGGTCGAAAGCGGCGAGGTAGGGCTGGGAGAAGGAGTTTCCGTCAGGGTCATAGACGTTGAGGAATTTGCCGGCCAGATAGACCCGGCCGTCGTATTCGTCGATGTCCCAGACGAGGGCCCGGATGCGGCCGGTGTGGCCCACATTGGTCTCAGCGTCACCAACATCCCAGATGATGTCGGTCGCCGAGTTGATGTCGTCCACCGCATCGGCGGGCGGGGTCGAGACGATGACCGCTGCGATGATACCGACGAGGGCTGCAATCCAGCCGAACGAACGTGCAGAGTGTTGAGAAACCACTGTACGAACGTAGCCCTCCCCGTGGGACTGGTCACCAGATGGGGGTATGTCGACCTGTTTGGGGGACAGATCCGACCACTAGTGGTCTGTCGCGGAATTAGTTTGGCGGTCAGGGCGAGTCAGGGGCGTCGATGGCGAGGACGCAGGATTTCCGCCTCCTTGTAAGCGGAATCGGGAATTCGAGGACGAAGCAAGCGGCGTTCCTGGCCGTCCTGAACGTGTGAAATCATTTCTGCGACAGACCACTAATTGAGTGTGGCTGCGTTGATCGGTTCGCTGGCCGGGGTTGGACCCGATGAGAGGACCGCTCGCACTGCGTACGAACCCGAGGTTCCCGGGGCCAAGCCGCGATGGCTCCAGAAGGTGGTGGCCGTTCTGCCGACGACCTCCCCATTTCGCAGAACCTCGTACTCACCGGCACCGTCGACCGCTTCCCACCCGAACACCAGTCGATCCCGGGTTTGGAACATCGTGCGGAAACCGTTAGGCGCTTGTTCGACCGGCGGGTTCGGCGGGGGAGCCTCGGTCGGGGCGCCGGGCGGAGCGAACCGGGCGAGGGCCCGAACCAACCGACCCCGTGACCGGTCCTGGGTGTACTGGCCGCCGGTCCACACCCGACCGTTGCTGTCCTCCAGAATCGCCCACGATCCGGCCTGCCCGCTCATGTCGAAGACCATCGGGAGAAGGTCGCCGGTAGCGATATCGATGCCGTAGGTTCCCCGGACCTTCTGCTGGCCGAAGGAACCCGGCACGGTTGCCAGCCGATCCATCACTCTTCGGTACTCGGAGAAACTCTGCTGACCGCTGCGGTTCGCTCGATTCTGCGAGCCCAGCGGGTACTCACCGACCGAACCCCAGCAGTGACACCCGGCCCAGATCGTGGTCTTGCCAACGTGGATCACCTGCGTGTCGCCACCGGCGTCGGCGTCGCCGAAGCCGCGGTTCGAAAAGAACGAGTGAACCGGCAGGAGGGTTTCCGCGTCGAGGATCAGGGTCTGGTGGGCCTGCCCGCCGAGGTAGACCCGGTCGGCGCTGAACTGCACGTCGTACTGCCACATCGAAAAGGACTCGCGATGGTTCAGGATTTTCGGCGGTAGGCCCTGGGGGAGCGTGGTGACGAGGCTGCCGTCGATGATGTTGACGGTGGCGAAGTAGGACGCACTGCGGTTGTTGTTTACGGCCCCGAACTTGCCCGCCAGATAGACACGGTCGCGAGCCTGGTCGACGGCGATGCCAAAGACGTTGGATCCACCCAGCTGCGGTGTGCCGGTGTCCAGTTGAGCGGTGGGCAACCATCCGGGATCGAGGGCTCCGGTAGCGGTGACGACTCGCGCCAGATTGGCCAAGGGTTGATCACCGGCGTTCGAGAACGTGCCACCGATGTAGGTTCGGGCGCCGGCGATTTCAACGTCGAAGATGGCGCCGGTGCCCCAGGTGTGACCGATGTCGGTCCGGAAGCCGCGCACATCGGCTCCGGTGGTGGCGTCGACCGCTTGGAGCCCGCCCGGGATCTCGCCACCGGCGAGGATCACACCATCGTCGGTGATGTCGATGGCGTAGGCCGGTCCCCGCAGCGTGGGCTGGAACGAGGGAATCCAATCGCCGGAGTACAGATCAAAGGCGGCCAGGTACGGCTGGGGAAACTGGTCGCCGTTGGGTGCGTACACGTTGAGGAACTTGCCGGCCACGTACACCCGACCGTCGAATTCTTCGATGTCCCAGATCAGTGCTCTCAGCTCGCCGGTGTGGCCCACCGTGGCGTCGGCGTCGCCAACATCCCAGATCACGTCGGTGACGGTGTCGATCTGATCTGCGGCCTGAGCCGGCCCGACCGACAGCACCAGGGGCAGGACGAGTCCTACGACGGCAATGGCGTTGAAAAGTGCTCTCGCTCCGCGTCGGACGCTCACCGATCGAGCCTATTCGTTCAACCCGCAGTTCTCAGTACTTCCTCAGATTGCTTCACACGCTGGACTTTCAGGGCACTGGTTTCTGGCTGGTGGTCCCGAGGGGCGTCCAAAGAGGCGATGGAGGGAGTTGATGACTGACCCAAAACTCGGTTTCTGCTCTGGGGTTGGGCCGCTATCATGCAGGCTCCACCGATCGGAGGTGGTGTAATTGGCAACACAACTGGTTCTGATCCAGTTATTAGGGGTTCAAGTCCTCTCCTCCGAACAAAAGGCGTGTCGGGATCACTATCCTTGCCGCTTCAGTCCTGCCCCGTTCGTCTAGCGGCCTAGGACGCTGGCTTCTCATGCCAGTAGCACGGGTTCAAATCCCGTACGGGGTGCCAAGAGAGTCTTATGCGAACCCGGATCCAAAAGACTGGATCCGGGTTCGTTTGTGTTGGTGATTGTGTCGCTCGGACCAGGGTCGATCGCTGGATCGCCGGGCTCCCAGCCAGCGGCATCGATTCGGCCGATGGTGTCTCGGACCACTTGAAGGTGCTCCTTGATGAGCGGTTCGATTGGACCTTCTTTTGTGACGTAGAACGTTTGGACGAAGGCCTGGTTGATTCGCCTCCGGATGGTGTCTCTGGCGTTGACGAACTTGCGCCCCCACATCGATGCGACGCGTAGCGAGGTTTCCACTTTCGAGCAGGGTCTTGTGGATGAGGATGAGTTCCAGGCCAAGCGGGCCGCAATAATCGACTCCATCTGAGCCCTTGTGGATGAACCAGATCACCGGCACCCCCTCGATGTAATACTGCCGACGCAATCGGACCTGGTCGAGGAACTCAGACTGATTCGCCGCAGCGGCATCGCACTTCTTGCGCGTCAACCTAGGCCATCGCTCGAGCTCTGCGCCAGGGCCACTGGACACATCCAGCCAACCGAGGATGCGTCGAGCTACGTGCTCCGAAGCCTGCTCGCAGAAACAATCGGCGCAACGCAGGGACATCTCGGCGACATACTCGAAATTCTGTTCGGGCTGGGTCCCGGTATGGCGTTGGACTCTCCGGCCGAGCTTCGCCGAGAAGCCGCACGCGTCGTGGGCCTCAGTGTCGACCAGTTCAGACGCGTGCAGGAACTGAGGGCAATCGAACAGCTGGCTGAGCTGATCCTGCAGAACGCACACAGTCACCGAATGCGTCTGGCCAGACTTAGGGCCGACCTCCGAACCCCGATCGGAACGCGATTGGCAGTCGAATGGCTTAAGCGCTTTGAGGCCTACTACCGAATTTGGTCACCAGCCTCCGGGCTCGGATCCGATCTCAGCGCCCGTCAAGCAACTCGGTTGGAGAGCCATTGGCCTGATGACGAGGCTGAAACGCCTGACGGGCATCCCAGCTCTCAGCAGCGCGCCGTCGATGACTATGGCCGCTGGGCGCTCACTCATTTCGCGGGTCTGCTCGTGGAGGAGAGGCGCTTCGAAACCGAGCTGGGCGGTCTCTGGCTCCTGCCAACAGCCCAAGCTGAGAACAACGTCGCCGATGCGATGCAAGCCATCAGGCTCGAATCACCTCTCGATGAACAAGACCAATCCTGCCTTCGTCAGGCCATGAGCGCATCGGGCGGAGAAATGAACAGCTTCCTGAAGACTGTCGCCCTGGATCCGACCCTGCGCTCCATCCACGATGAATGGCAAGCATGGGCCGACTGCTGCGACTGTAGCTGGACAGTCGGGGAGCGGGTGGGTCGCGAGATGTTCCCGATATCAGGCAACCACACTGGGATCAGCAGCGCGTGCGACCTTCACAACCTCATTCGAGAATGCAACAACTACTGCCTGACAATCGACGACGGTTGGGACGAGATTTCCGACTGGTACCGAGATGTACCGTTCCCAGCAAGGACGAACGTCACAAGCGAACAACGCTTCGCTCAACGAATTTCACCCTGGGCCATGCACGACAAGCAGCGGACAGGACAAGACTCGTAGCCTCCTGAGGCGATTGCCCTGGCCCACTTCGTTGGCTCAGTGATCAAGACCATCGACGAGGGCAGAGACGGGTACTCCAAGACCCTCCGCAATCCGAAGAACGGTCGGCAACGTTGGCACCCTGTATCCACGCTCGAGATTCGAGATGTACGTCGGGTGTCGCCCGGTGACCTCTGCAAGGTCTTCCTGGGTCAACTTTAGACCGAGCCGCACCCCTCGAACCCGCTCACCAAAAGCAGCGGCAATCGCCAGCTCTTCTTCCCTGCGGGTCCTCTGAGGCACCGGTCAATCTGAGTCCGCCCGGCTACATGACTCCATAGCCTACTGATAAGGTCATCGAAATGAGTAGGACGAGCGCCCGAGAGGAAGGTGAGCCTCCATGGGAGGTGACGGATAGCTAGAGCCGGACCTCTGCGTGCTTGCAGAGTCCCTCCGGCCAGACGACGAGACAGCGGACCGATGCTAGGGGACATCCCCGGGGTCGGTTCGTTTCTCTATATATGCAAAAGCAATGAAATGGTACAATGAGAACCAATTCATGAACGATCTGCTCAACCGGTTCCATCGCCTCAAGCTGATCCTGACCAGTCTCTTTTTGACGGTCAGCGGTGTTGCCCTCATTGCCTACCAGCGCTGGCTCGACGACCAACTGGGCAGCTCTGGTTTGGCGCACTCGATCCCCTGGAGTGAACTCG
>CALGOA010000187.1 GCA_937958015.1 uncultured Acidimicrobiales bacterium
TCAAACTAGAAGCGCTCGGGATCCCGTACACGATCATCGAACGACAACACGACCTCGGCGGCACCTGGCTGCTGAATCGATATCCCGGCTGCGGCGTCGATACGCCGAACCACTTCTACTCCTATTCCTTCGCTCCGAATCCGGGGTGGACGCGGTTCTTCTCCAGCCAACCCGAACTACAGGCATACCTCGCCGACGTTGCAGACGGCGCTGGGGTTCGCGACCAGATCCAATTCTCGACCGAGATGACAGCCGCAAAGTGGAACGACGATCTCGGCCGTTGGATCGTTGAGATCAGCGACTCCGACGGTGAGCGAACGATCGATGCGTCAATGCTGGTGTGTGCCACCGGCCATTTCAACGAACCGACACCGGTCAGGTTCCCCGGTGACGAAATGTTTCAGGGCGAGGTGATCCACAGCACTCGCTGGCCTAATGATCTGGATCTCACCGGCAAACGGGTTGGTGTGATTGGCACCGGTGCCACCTCGATGCAACTCGTGCCCTCGATCGCTCCCGAGGTGAAGTCGCTCGCCGTGTTCCAACGCAGCCCGCAGTGGGTGCGTCCAGTGGCCGAGTACCGAGCGTCGGTCGACCCGGCCACCAGCTGGCTCTTCGAGCACCTCCCGTTCTATGGCATCTGGTATCGGTTCGGTCAGTTCTGGCGTTACGGCGATGGACTTCTGCGGTTCCTGCGCAAGGATCCCGACTGGCCTCACCCGGAACGGGCGTTGAATCGGATCAACGACCGCCACCGCCAAGAGATGACCGACTACCTCCATGAACAGCTCGCTGACCATCCCGAACTGGTCGAGGAATGTCTGCCGGCCTACCCGGCGTTCGGCAAGCGGATCCTGCTGGACAACGGCTGGTTCGAAACGATCACCCAACCGCACGTCCGGTTGGTAACCGACCCGATCGCATCGTGGGAGGAGCCGGGTATTCGAACCGACGACGGAGTTCTGCACGAGTTCGACGTGATCATCCTCGCCACCGGTTTCACGGTCACGAACCACGCCGCCCGCTTCGACATCAAAGGTCGTGACGGAACGACCCTTGCTGAGGACTGGGTCGATCAGAATCCGCGAGCGAATGTGGGGATGACCGTTCCCGGCTTTCCGAATCTGTTTGTGATGTACGGGCCGAATACCAACCTTGGTCACGGCGGCAGCGGCATGAACCTTGCGGAGATGCAGACCCGCTACATCATGGCGTGTATGGCGGCGATGGCCGAGCGGAACGCAACGTCACTGGAAGTACATGAGGCTCAGCGGACCGCCTACACCGACTGGGTGGACGAGCTGCACGAGGATCTGATCTGGACCCACCCCGGAATGACGACCTACTACCGGAACCCTGAAGGCAAAGTCCGCTCGCCGATGCCGTTTCGACTGGTGGATTACTGGCAACTCACGTCGGACATCGACCCCGACCACTATGTGTTCTCCACGGGTGATCGGTAGCGCCGCACCAATCTCAAGTGGCCGGATTCTCGCTCGGGGGCACCACCTTTGCAGAGAAGGAGAACAACAGGACCGCCAGACCAACCAGTGCGAGCCCTCCGATACGAATGGTGTTCGGCAACGATGCAACGCCGAGCCCAACACCGAACAGCAGAGGCCCAATCGCCTGACCCAGCCGCATCAACGAAGTCCAGGCACCGAGTACCGCAGCTCGCCCAGAAGAAGGTACTGCTGAGGCGAGCGTGTCCTGGACCGTCGGTCCGACGAAACCGGTGGCCAGCCCAAAGCCGAGTACGCCCGCCGCAACCATCGGGGTCGATCCGGCGGACGCAATCACAAACGATCCAGCGGCCATGCCCATCGCTGCTGCGGGCAGAATCCAACGGACGGCAACGACCTGTCGGAGTCGGGTGACGGCCAGCCCGGCGAGCACCGCTCCAACTGCGGGCAGGGCCAATACGGCGCCCCGGACATCGATCCCAACCGAAAGTTGTTCTTCCAGAAACAGTGGAGCAGCCGTTAGGAGGACGGCAAAGGTGGCTGCAGAAAGCAGCGATCCAGCAACCAGCAGCGATCGCACAGACCCGGTACGCAGGGTCTGGCGAAACGCACCGAGCTGACCTCGAACACCAAGGCCGGTGCTGTCGACGTTCTCGGGAACGAGCCACCGACAGGCGACCGCAAGGGGTAGTGCGATCACGGCGAGGCCAACCGACCAACGCCAACCCCACCTGCTCGCAATGAACCCACCGATCAACGGCGAGACCAGCAGACCAAACGAGATGGCGGCAGAGTTGTATCCCAGCAGCCGCGTTCGATCCGACCCGCTCCAATTGTCGGCGATGAGAATTGCCGCGAGCGCAATAAGTCCACCACTTGCGGTCCCCTGGGCGAACCTTGCGGCGATGAACAGTTCAAAGGACTGGGCAAGGGCGCTGGAAACCCCGGCAAGTCCAAACAGCGCGAGTAGTGGAATCACTACCTGCTTGCGGCCCAGCCGGTCCGACAGGAGTCCAGCGATCGGGGCGATCAGAACGCCGGGTAACGGGACGACAGCAACAATCAAGCCGGCGCGGCTGTCGGGCTGTCCGAAGTCCGCGAGGACCTCGGGTAAGGAGGGAATTACCAGCGGGTTCGCAAGCACCGCAACGACGGCCACGGCGTAAATAACCGAGATGGTTGACCGCGACTCCAAGCTCTGAACCTAGTCGCTCAACGACTGGCAACGCGAAGTGCTCGCTGGGTGAGCACTTTGTGTCACCAGAAGTCGTGAGATGGATCAGTACGGTGAGAAACATGCAACGAAAGGCCATTCTGATCACCGGGGCTGAATCGGGCTTCGGGCGTGGCGCCGCTTTAGCGCTGGCCCATCTCGGTCACCACGTGATCGCAGGAACCCTCAATCAGGCTTCGGCCGAGCTCATGTCCTCCGAACATCCGAACATCACGGGCCGAAAACTCGACATCACGAATGAGGAGGACACGGCAACTCTGCGAGACCTGCACGTGGATGTGCTCCTCAACAACGCTGGCCGGGGTCAATTGGGACCAATCGCCGACGTTCCGATGGATCTCGTACGTCAGGTGTTCGAGGTGAACGTGTTTGGAACCATTCAAGTCACCCAGGCCGTTCTCGCCGGAATGAAGGAACGAAGGGCCGGGCGGGTTATCACGGTCTCATCCATCGCCGGAGTGGCAAGCGGTACGTTATCTGGGCCCTACGCCATGACGAAACATGCGCTCGAGGCGATGTGTAGATCACTTCGTTTGGAGATGGAGCCCTACGGGATCGAGGTATGCAAACTCAATCCCGGGCCCTACGCGACCGGGTTCAACGATGCGATGGTCGAGGGTGTCGAACACCAGCTTCAGAGCTCCAACGCCGAAGAGGTGGAACTGAATCTCGCGGCGGGCACCCGAACCCGGATGCTCGGCAACCAGCTCGATCCGCAGGAGATCGTCGACGCGATGGTTCAGCTTTGCACCGCTGACGAGGTTCCGTTCGAGTTGTTCAAACCCGACGACATCCTCGAGCGCTACAACCTGCCGCCCCGACCCGCAACGAACTGAATGCTCGCCACCGACCGCGTTCTTCAACGGCTTCAGGACGCAAACGTGCCCGGTGCGGCCGTTGCGCGAATCACCGCGGGTGAGGTCGAGTGGGCCCATGGATACGGCATGACCCGGGCCGTCGGCGGGGAGCCGGTCCAAACCACCACCGTCTTTGGAGCGGCGTCGGTAAGCAAGGCCGTGACAGCCCTCGGGGTGTTGGCTCTGGCCGAGGCGGGAAAGATCGATCTCGACGGCGATGTTCGACCGCTGCTCAGCTTCCCCCTCGACGTCCATCCCAAGCTGCGAGCCCCGGCGGGGGGATTGCCGCCGGTCACCCCCCGGCTGCTGTTGCAGCACCGCGGCGGCGTGATCGGTCGCGGCACGACGCCCCGGCTGAAAGGCGACGGCTTCCTACCCGCCGGTCGAGGTGGGGGCAGTCAGCGGGTGCAACAACGGCCCGACTCGCCCGACGACGAAGTGGGTGGCGACTGGATGGTGAACTCCTGGTCGGGGGCATCCAACCGACAGCCGGTCTGCCTCACCTATGCGCCCGGCACCCTGAGGAGTTACAGCGGTGCGGGGTACCTCGTCCTTCAGCACCTCGTCGAGGTGGCAAGTGGTCAAAGCTTCGAGGACTACCTCGGTGAGGTGATGCGGGCCTACGGCGCCACCCAGGCCACGTTTGCGCTTCGTCCGTCGTTCGCCTCGTTTGCGTCAGGGCACGATCCCGATGGCAATGAACTGCCCGGCGGTCACGAACTGGTCCCGTGGGCGGCAGCTGGCGGCCTCTATATCGACATCGTCTCGCTCGCAGCGATCCTCCGCGCGGTTCTGCGCAACGAGCCGACCGTCCCGGGTGCCTCGCTGCACCATCACTTCATCAACGGCTGCGGCACGGTGTCGGTCCGACTGGCCGACGGCCGTCGGGCCTTTCGTCATGGCGGTGACAACGGTGGGTATCGGGCGGTGATGACCGGGGTTCACGAATCCGGGGACGGGGTCGTCGTCCTGACCAACGGACGGGCAGCACCCGGAACGAACATTCGAACCGAGCTGGCCGAGTTGTCACTACAGGACTGATCGTTGCCGATCGGCTCGAACCCGCTCGTGACGTTCCGCCGCCGGGTTGGGCTGCGGAGCCGGTGCGCGCAGCTCGATAGGAGCGGTGTGCCGGGCCCGCCGAGCCGCAGCCTGTTCCGATCGGATGGCCCGTTCCGCCAGCAGGTCCGACTCGGTAGGTGTGCTCACATGCGGCACCGTGATACCGAGCGTTCCTTCCCGGGCGTACCACCGATCGTTTCGACGTTTCGATGCCACCACAAGTGAATGGTCGCCACGGTTGTACTTCTGCATCAGTGAGACCGGTCGGCCCAGCGCCGGCAGAACAACGAGTCGATCAGCAGCAGAATTGTCCATGACCCACGCGTCCTTGTCGCTGAGACCGGGAACGAAGTTGGCTCGTTTCGGCAGCTCGATCCGAGCCTCCTCCAACTCCTCGGGCGTGACCGGTCCGAAGATCAACGGAACATCCGACGAGCTGGCGATCCGGGCGGCTAACTGCAGGGAGAGCCGGGTGTCAGCGATCGACGCAGGTCGGAGATCATGAGACGTGATCCCCACCAGCACCGCCGACAACGAACGGGTGGTCATCGAAACCATGGCAACCGGTCGGTCCGTTGCAGCTGCGATTTCGTCGTGTCCTCCGCCCAACAACGTGGCCCGCAGATCCTGGGGGCCGGGCCAGGTGAGAAGTACGAGCGAGCCATCGTTCTCGAGCATGAAGCGGTCGACACCGCCCGCAACCGATCTCGCAACACGAAGTTCAGGCTCGCCGGTTAGGCCCAGTCCCTTCAGGGTGTCGGAGAACTCGGTTACTTCAGCTCTGGCCTCAGACATGCCGTCGGGTTCATCGGCGACCGCCACACCCAGCGGAACTACCATGCCGCCGTCGGAGAGAGCGACCTGTCCTCCGAGCCATACGGTGTTGGTCTCGTCGAGGTCGGTGGCGAGCGGCACGACGACCAACTCACCCAGTCGCCGTTCGAGAGAAGCTCCGGCATCGACCCGCGGTGCGAAGTAGTCGGAGCCGATCCCGGTGACGAAGAGACTGATAACTATCACCACCATGACGGCGTTGACCATTACGTCCCCGTAAAGACCCACACGGAACCCGACAACCGTGGCGGCGAGCGTCGCTGCGGTTTGAGCGCTCGACAGGCTGAACATCAAACCCATCTCGGCCCGGTCGTAGCCATACAGGCGTGACGTCGCAAAGGCGGCTACGAACTTGCCGGATATCAGTGCGGCGGCGAGCCCAATCGCCAAGAGCAGGGTGTATCGCTGGAACATCACGCTCGGATTGACGAGCAGGCCGACCGATACGAGAAAGGCCGGCACAAAGAGCGAATTGCCAAAGAAGTCGATCCGTTCCATTAGACGGCTGCCATTGGGAACGAGACGGTTCATCCCCAGTCCGGCGAAGAAGGCGCCGAGCAACGGCTCGATGCCGACGAACTCCGCGAGGACACTGGCGGAGCTGATTCCAATAAGGATCATCAGGAATCGCAGTTCCCGCTCTTGACCAAGGCCACCGAAGAACCAGCCGGTTACCGCCGGGAGTATGACGAGACAGAACCCCGCCACCACAGCGAGGCCGCCGACAACTTCCAACAGCACTACTTCCGGCTCGGACTCACCCGATACCGAACCAACGATCAGTGCCAGGGCTACC
>CALGOA010000188.1 GCA_937958015.1 uncultured Acidimicrobiales bacterium
ATCGCAAGGATGACGATGCCTGGCGAAAGGTTCTTCCGATGATTCATGGGGACTCCGAACGCCGTGGTGAGGGGGTCGCGACCCGTCCAAGCTGAGCACAAAACGGGAGCAGGGTCCTATCGGCATCACCAGGCGACCCGAAAGTGACACGACGAGCAGCAAATGTCTGTTTGTCGTCCATTTGGTTACATTTCGCATCTGCCGTTTCAAGAAGTCGCCTCACCGTGCGACTCTATAAAGATGTCAGAACATGCATCGGGATTCTTCAACAGGCAGCTCGATACAACCGTTGCCTACCTGCTCGACACCTCGATCGAGTCGGCGCAAAAACTGATCAACGACTTCCGAACCATCGGGGAGACCGACGCATCGACCCTGGCGATCGTGTCGGATCTCATCGTGACCAGCATGAACAGCACCACGCTGTCCGATGACGTTGAGTTGCCCTCCACGCCAGCTGGCGCGTTCTTGTAGACCTCTGCAGGAGCTGTCGTCCGGCCGGCTCTAGACCCGCTCGAACACAAACTCGATCCGGCGGTTCCGGGCCCGGTTGTCCGCCGAGGTGTTCGGAACCTCGGGTTCGCTGGCACCCCGACCGATCGCGGTCAGGCGATTCTCAGCGATTCCCAGATCGACGAGCGCTTCCTTCACCGACGCAGCTCGATTCTCCGACAGGGTCTGATTGACAACATCGCCACCGGTGTTGTCGGTGTGCCCGATCACCTCGACGCCCAGATCGGGAATGGCCTGGATGATCTCGGCTATCTCGACGAGATTGGCCTGACCTTCCGGCGTGATGGAACTGGTACCGACCGCGAACAGGATCGGGTTCTCGCGGATCGTCTCCCGCAGCTGCTCTTCGAGATCGGCCAGGGCCTGCTCGCTCACATCGACCTCGGTGTCGTTGCTCACCGCGGCCGAGGTGAAATCCTGCTGCGCAATTTCGGCCAGGGTCTGGGAACTGACATCGCCGGGAGCGGTGAGTCCGGTGATACTGATCGTGGCGTCCTCCATCGTGGAGGGACTGATCGTGAGACCGGTGATATCGACGTTGCCTTCGCCGTAGACCTGTTCGGCCGACTGCAGAATGCGCGACTGAACGGACTCATCGGGAACCACACCCGTGATCAGTACCGGCACCTCGGCGACCGCGATCTCAATCATCGCCGGATCGAAACGGGGTGCTACGAAGTTCAGATCGAACGCCCCGGGCGCCAGACCGAGATCTGCGCCCGCGGTCAGCTGGAGCAGCTCGGGCGCGTCGTCGCCCTCGTCGGCGATGCCGCTGATGTTGATGACGCCGCTCGCAAGATCGACGCCGTCATCGATGGTCAATTCATCGACCACGTTGCCACGGCCGAACTGATCCTGAGCGATACGAACGAGCTGGTTGCGTGCCCCTTCGTCGGGAACCGAGCCGGTCAGCGTGGCGACGTTCCGGTCGACCACGACGTCGACCTGAGCCCCCGCAAGCGACGGCGCCTCCGTAGTGGTGGGAGAGCTCGTCGGCGGAACGACGACGACCGATGCGGTGCCATCCCCGTCGTTCAGGTTGTACGCCCACAGCGCCATCGCGGTGAAGACCGCCAGAATCACGCCGAGATAGATCCAACCGAGGATGGCGCCGCGGTCCTGCTCGTCCTCGTCATCGGGACGAACGGGAACCTCGGCTACATGGTCGCCACTGCTAGTCATAGTGTTCTCTGTCTACACGGCTGGGATGCGATTCATGGCGTCCTGGACCTTCTCCTCGGGGAAGTCATAATCGACCATCTCGCCGGAGAAGTAGCGATCGTAGGCCGCCATGTCCAGATGCCCGTGTCCACAGAGAGCGGTGAGGATCACGCGCTCCTCGCCGGCTTCTTTCGCCTCGAGTGCCTGACGGATTGTGCCGGCCAGTGCATGGGTGGGTTCGGGAGCGGGAACGATGCCCTCGGTTCGGGCGAACTTCACACCAGCTTCGAAACACTCGGTCTGGTTGATCGAGATGGCATCCATCATTCCCAGCTCGTAGATGTGGCTGATCACCGGGGCCAGTCCGTGGTAGCGAAGTCCGCCGGCGTGGATGGGATCGGGCACGAAGTCGTGGCCCAGGGTGTGCATCTTCATCAGCGGGGTCATACCGGCTGTGTCGCCGAAGTCGTAGGCGTACACACCCTTGGTGAGACTTGGGCATGCGGCCGGTTCGACCGCGAGGACCCGGGGGTCCATCTTTCCCGCCATCTTCTCGCGCATGAACGGGAAGGCCAAACCGCCGAAGTTCGAACCGCCGCCGGTGCAGCCGACCAGAACGTCGGGGGTTTCGTCGACCTTCGCCAACTGCAGCAGCGCCTCTTCACCGATGATCGTCTGGTGCATCAGAACGTGGTTCAGCACCGACCCAAGTGCGTACTTCACCTCGGGATCCGGCGCAGCCATTTCGACGGCTTCGCTGATCGCGATTCCGAGCGAACCCGGTGAGGCAGGGTTGGCCTGCAGGATGGCCCGGCCGGCTTCGGTGAGGTCGCTGGGGCTCGGATGAATCACGCCGCCAAAGGTTTCGATCATGGCTTTGCGGTAGGGCTTCTGGTCGTAGCTGCTCCGGACCTGCCAGATCTCACAGGTCATATCGAACAGGGCACAGGCAAACGCCAGGGCGGTGCCCCACTGACCGGCGCCCGTCTCGGTGGTGAGCTTCGTGACCCCCTCGGCCTTGTTGTAATAGGCCTGGGGCACGGCGGTGTTCGGCTTGTGGGAGCCGGCCGGGCTGACACCTTCGTACTTGTAGTAGATGCGGGCGGGGGTATCGAGCGCCTTCTCGAGGCCGCGGGCCCGGTACAGCGGTGAAGGCCGCCACATGCGATACACATCGAGCACCTCACCGGGGATGTCGATGTACTGATCCATCGACACCTCCTGCATGATCAGAGCCATCGGGAAGAGCGGTTCGAAGTCGGCCGGGCCAGCTGGTTCCTTGGTTCCGGGATGCAGAGCCGGCGGAGGCGGAGCAGGCAGATCGGGCACGATGTTGTACCACTGAGTCGGCATTTCGGACTCGGAAAGCAGGATCTTGCGGTCGTCTCGGGAGGTCACGCCCCGAAACTAGTCAATGGGGACAGAGCCGTCACTTTGAACCAACCGCAGGCTCGGCGATTACCCCCATAGGAGCTACGCCCGTGTATCTGCGGCGCACCGTCAGGTCGCAGAATCGATGGGGTGAGACTGCAGGAACGACGGGGCGACCCTCAGCCGGTGGCGCCGACCTTTTGCGGCAACGCCGGGTTGAGGTCATCAACCTCGATGAAGATGCACTCCCCTGGGCATTCGGCCGCAGCCGCAATCACGCCCGCTTCGCTGTTCACCGGAACATTGGCCAGCTCGGCCGAGCCACCGGGGTCGTTAAAAACCTGCGTGCCCTCGAGGCAGTACGCGATGCCATCCTCGAGGATGGTGAAAACTTCGGGGGCATGATCGGTGCAGATGCCATCGCCAGTACAGAGGTCCTGGTCGATCCACACCTGGATTCGGGGGGCGTCATCCATTCCCACCGATTGTACCGCTCTAACCCCAGTACAGAGAGAGCGGGACACCACAGCACATACGCCCAGCCGCGGGCGGGCTCGGTGGCGAGTATGGCCGGAGCGCCGGTCGAAACGGCCACTAACCTGAGCCGGTGAGCAGTTCGTACGGACATCTGTTTCGGATCAGCACTTTTGGTGAATCACACGGCCCTGCTGTGGGTGTGATCGTCGACGGATGTCCAGCCGACGTTCCGATCGATATCGCCGAAATCCAAGCCGATCTGGATCGTCGGAGGCCGGGTCAGAGTCGGTTGGTCACCCAACGCAAGGAGGGTGATGAGGTCGAGATCCTCTCGGGGGTTTTCGAGGGTCGGTCAACCGGCACCCCGATCGCCATGATGGTCAGAAACGCCGACCAGCGACCCGGCGCCTACGACCACCTGAAGGACGTTTTCCGGCCCAGCCACGCGGACTTCAGCTATCTCGCCAAATACGGACGCCGCGATCATCGCGGCGGCGGACGCAGTTCAGCCCGCGAAACGGTCGGACGGGTCGCCGCCGCTGCGATCGCCCGTCGCCTGCTTCAGGACCGTTACGGGGTGGATGTTCTCGGCTGGGTGGCCCAGGTTCACGAGATAGACGCCGAGGTGGACCGGGAGACCGTCACGCTCGAGCAGGTTGAAGCAACACCCACGCGTTGTCCGGACCCCAACGCGGCCGAACGAATGGTCACCGCCATCGAACAGGCTCGGAGCGACGGCGACTCCCTCGGTGGTGTCGTCGGATTCGTCGCTCGGGGCGTGCCGGCTGGCTGGGGTGAACCGGTCTTCGACCGCCTCGAAGCCGACCTGGGCAAGGGGATCCTGTCCCTGCCGGCGTGTAAGGGTTTCGAGATCGGAAGCGGGTTTGCCGGCACTCGCATGACGGGCCTTCAGCACAACGACGCCTACCTGCCCGGTCACGACGAACCCGCCCTCGAAACGAACTATTCGGGTGGCGTCCAGGGCGGAATCTCCGTTGGCGCCTCCATCTACGGTCGAGCGGCGTTCAAACCAACGGCCACGATCTCCTCGGAGCAGACGACCGTGACGACCGAGTTGGAGGCCACCACTCTGGCCGCCAAGGGCCGACACGATCCGTGTGTGTTACCCCGAGCGGTGCCGATGGTCGAGGCCATGATTCTGCTGACCCTGGCCGACCATGCCCTTCGTCAGGGTGCTGGCCGCTGATCTTCAGCAGGTCGACTCAGGACGTGCCTCGGCTTGTCCAGCACCAAGGTGACGACGCCCACGATCGCTGACGTTTCGACCGCGCCGAACGAGCGGGAGTCGGATCCCTCGGACGGGTTGTCGCTCGAGAGCCAGTACTGCCCGCCTTCGAAGGGATCGGTGCGTTTCACGATGAGTAGTTCCGGATCGTCGGGGTGACGGGCGAGGACGACCGATCCGGCCTCCGGGGTCGCCCGTTCGTTCACGAGCACGAACCAGCCCGGCTCCAGCGTGGGCAACATCGAACGGCCGCCAATAACGACACGACGCCGCCGACCGAGGGTCCAAGCCCACAGTTCGGCGGCGACGAATACGACTGAATTGGTTGTCGAGATCAGGAAGCGGTGACCCAGGCAACGTCACGGTTCTTGGTGGCCCAGAACATGTTGTGGATCGCTTCGATCTGGCTCATCAGCTCATTGGCAGCATCGAGATCGACCGAGGTCTTGCACGCTGAGGCCTGCTTCGCAGCGTTCCAGAACGTGGTGTGGAGATCGGGGTACGCCTCGAGGTGCGGGGGCTTGAAGTAGTCGTTCCAGAGGATGTTGAGCTCGATCTTGACGAGTTCAGCCTGCTCCTCCTTGATGGCGATGAAACGCGACCGGGTGTTCTCGGTTGCGAGGTCGTGTCCGTCACCGAGATCGATGAGCTTCTTGGTCATGGCGAGAACCGACTCGCCAGCAATGCGGGCGCTGGCGGGGTCGTAGACGCCGCAGGGGCCGTCACAGTGAGCCGACGCGGTGGGAGCGGGTGTGACCCGATCCAGGGCCTTGAGGAAGGTAGAAGAGAAGGTCATTTCCTTACCCTAGGATTCCTCGCCGCCCGATCCCAACTCGCGCAGATAGGCCTCGAGCTCTCCAGCGACATCGTCCCCACTTGGGAAACGTTCCTCGTCGCGGTCGACTCGATCTTCGAGATGGGCGAGATACAGCCTGCTCTCCTCGTCGGCCTCCACCGCTTCGTCAACCTGCCGTAGCCAACTGACGACCTCGCTGTCGAGCGCTTCGTAGCCGGTTGGGATGCTGCTGAGCTGTTCCAACCGCCGCAGAAGTGCCTGGGTGCTTTTGGGGCTGGGCGAACCCGGAACGTAGTGAGGCACCTCGGCCCGGAGGGACAACACCGGGAATCGCTCGGACGCCAAACGTTGATTGACGACGCCGATCACGCCGGTGGGCCCTTCGTAGGTGGGGCTCTGCAACTGCATTCGTGACGCCAGAACCGGGTCACCGGCACTGGCGATCACCCTGGCGGGCCGGGTGTGAGGTGTCATCGCCAACGTCGATCCCATGGTGACGACCATGCCGCTCAGCGACTGTCGGGCGATCGAGAGGATCGTGCGACCGAACCAGTCCCACCGAAATTGCGGTTCCACGCCGACCGCGATCAGAACGTCTCGCACCGAGTCGGTGTGACAGCCGTAGAACTTCACGGTGGGCCACTGAATCACGCGCTCACCGTCCTCGGCGAACGAAACCTGGGGCCGGGCGTCGGAGAAGTTGTACAGCTCCTCGGGGTCCAGCTCGGCGATCAATTCGGCATCGGAGTGCTCGCGCACCCACGTTGCCGCATTCGTCGCTGCTTTCCCAGCATCGAACATCCCGCTGAGCGCGAGAACCATCAGTGGACGTCGAAGGGACCTGGTGTCGCTGTGCCAAATCACCACGTGTACCCCTCCGATCTCGTCGTGCCTCATCCAACCGCACTCGACCAGCATGAGCGGCGAGATTCGTGCCCGTCAGGTGCGTCTCCATCGTACCGAGCCGCCGCGGTCTCGATCGGGTCACCCGAATCGGCGGCGCCACCAACGGTGAGGGGATCCGACGGTCCGCACCGGACGCCCACCCGCAGTACATTCGACGCTGTGACGAATGCAGGGATCGTGGACTGGTCTGATGTCGAACGCCGGTTGACCGACAACGTCAACGTGTTGGTTGGCGACAGCAACGGGGCCTACCCATCGGGCAACAGCCTGGTGATCTCCGGATCCGGCGAGTCGGTGATCATCGATCCATCGATCACGGTGGTCGAACGGGGTGGCGCTCCGGTCGACATCGACGCCGTGATCACCTCTCACGGTCACGAGGATCACATGGCGGGGAACGGTCTGTTCAGCGAAGCCCGCTGTCTGGTGCACGAAGACGACCTACCCGCAGTGCAGAGCCTCGAGGGTTTGCGCGAGGTCTATGGCCTCCCAAACGCCATCTGGACCGAGTTCGAACCGGTCATCGTTGATCAGTTCTCCTACGTCGGACGGCCCGATGCCACCGGGTTCACCGACGGCGATGTGTTCGATCTGGGCGGGGTGCAGATCGAAGCCGTTCATCTGCCCGGGCACACCCGGGGCCACAGTGGCTTTCGCATCTCCGGCGGCGTGTTCTTCTGTTCCGACATCGATCTGACGGGATTCGGCCCCTACTACGGCGATGCCTGGAGTGACCTGGACCAGTTTGAGGACAGCCTGGCCAAGATCCGGGACGAGGACGCCCAGTTCTATGTGACCTACCACCACAAGGGTGTGATCGAAGGCCGGGCCGACTTCGTCGAACGGGTAGATGCGTTCACGGCCGTGATCCAGCGGCGCCACACCGAGATGTTGACCTACCTGGCGACGCCGCACACGATCGCCGAAATGACCGAGCACCGGTTTGTGTACCGGCCCACGGTGCAGTTGCCGTTTGCCAACTCGGTGGAGGGGCGGACCGCGACACTGCACGTTGAACGAATGATCAGCCGGGGCGAGGTCACCGAGGTTGCACCCGGTCGGTACCAGACCGTTTCGCACTAACTGACTCGATGGTGGGTTGTCCCGTGAGACGGCATCGGCCCACAGACAGTAGTGTCCTCTATCAATGAGTCACCCTGTCCACATCTTCCTCCCCGGCCACAACGATCAGATGGCGGCAGAATTGGCCCGCGTGCTGCCCGGCCGACGGTTCATCCAGTTGGCCGATCAGCGAGCCTTCACCAAGGCGTTGCCCGAGATGGAGTTGCTCCTCACCGGTAGGGCCCCCCGCAACCGGTGGGCCCGCGCCGAGAATCTTCGGATGATCCATATGGCGGGCGCCGGGGTCGAAACCCTGTTGCCGGCACCGGATCTGGCCGAACACGTGGTGATCAGCAACTCGAGGGGATCTCATGAACCCCACATGCCCGAGTTCGTGATGGCCATGGCCCTGTCGCTGGCGTACAACGTGCCCCAACTCGTTCGCCAGCAAGAACAACACCAGTGGCGGGAAACCTTCCCACGGCCACTGTTCGACCAGACGATGTGCGTCGTTGGCCTGGGCACGATCGGCCGGAGCGTCGCTCGTCGGGCTCGGGCCCTTGGTATGCGGGTGGTTGGGGTCAGCCGTTCCGGACGCCCGGTCGAAGGAATCGAGCAGGTCGTCTCCACCGGGGATCGCCTCTACGCATTGCAGGATGCCGACGTGGTGGTGGTGTGTGTGCCACTGACCGAACAGACCCGAGGGATGATGGGTCCGGCTGAACTCAACGCGATGCGCCGCGGATCGTTCCTGGTCGACGTCTCGCGCGGCGGGATCACCTACCTCGACGCGGTGATCGCAGCGCTCGAGGGTGGCCAACTGGGTGGCGCCGCCCTCGACGTGTTCCGAACCGAACCACTCCCCGCCCACCATCCGGCCTGGGATGTTGAAGGCCTCGTGATCACACCGCACATCGCCGGCCTCAGCCGTGACTACCTGGTTCGACTCGCTCGATCCTTCGCCGAGAATCTCACCGCGTTCGAAACCGGCGTCAATCCCCCCACGCTCGTCAGCCGCCACCTCGGCTACTAGGAGACCCCCGGCTTCGCCGAAACTTTGTGCCGGACCCACACTCTGCAGCTTCGAACAGCCCCGGACCACCCCGAATCGATCGAATACGTCGGTTCGGGGGGTTTGGTAGCGATGTACGTCGGTTCCGGCGGGTTCGGAGAGCGGACGCAGGCCAAGTGGTGACCGACGCAAGACCCCGACTGGGACGTCATTTTGACTCACTTGGAGTGACGGACCGTGTTCAGAGTGATGTTTTTTCTCGTCGGAGCCGTTGTACACTGCTTGTACAAGCATGTGGATTTGTGGTTACACCGTGGTTGCAACCCTAGGTAACAATTACGGAGTACCTACAAGGTGCTATCAGAGACATTCTGCGACGCAGCAGCGTCTCGCCGCTTG
>CALGOA010000189.1 GCA_937958015.1 uncultured Acidimicrobiales bacterium
CGTTGTGCGGTCCCTGCTTCGGTATCCCCACCCGGTTTAGAGTCGAGTCGTGTTGTTGTTGGCGGCGATTGTGGTGGTCGGGGTGGCCTGCGCCCTGATCGTTGTCTTCGCAGCTCACGCTGAACGACAACATCGAAGGCGCCGCCGCAGTCTTGGCCATATGGCGCGCCCGCCGGCTGCCGACATCGCCTATCGATCGGTGGTCAACGCCCGATCCGCATTCACCCGCTCGGTCCAGGCCTACGAAGAGGCCCTCGCCTCGGCGGGAGCCTCAGCGTCAAGCTCCGCACTCGTATCGGGAGAACAGCAGACCGCAGCCGCAGACATCGAGGTGCTCGAACAGCACAAGGACGCTCGGCGCGATCAACTTTTGGCGGCCCAGCGAACGTGGGAAGACGTTCGACCGGCCAACGGGCCGAATTCTCCGGTCTCGATGTGGATCGGGGCCGGTGAACTCCGCGGCTGGTCCCTGGGCCTCATCGGCCACGAATCGACCCTGCTGCGAATTGAACACGCACTGGATCCCACGTGCTGGGTAGTGCTCGAAACGCGACGCGTTCGTTTCGGGCCGGCGCTCGGCGCTGAACGAATTCGCTTAGGTCTCACGCTGGAAGGTGCAGCCATCGAGCACCTGCCGGCTCTGTTCCAGACGGCGATGGGGAGTCCGGAGATTGCGGTGCGGCCCGGAACGTCCCTGGTGCGTTTGTTGGCTCGGAAGCGGGTTTCCGGCAAGGCCGTGTTTGATGAGCTCCGGGATTCTGTCGATTCGAGCAGCCAGGTGTACGTAAAGGGTTTATCGCCTGCGGCGCGACAGGAATCGATGGCCTACCTCACTTCGGAACGGGGGATCGACATGGCCACCCGAGGTGGGGTCCGACCCACCTTTGACCGGATCGCGCTTCGCATCACCAGCGCTGGCCCGTCGCTGATGGTGGGCGCATGGACCGGCCGCCGCCCGACGGCGCGAGTGATGGCCGGATCGAACCATCAGGCCTGGCTTCGCGTTCCGAGCAATCGCTAGCGGCGCCGGCTCTTGCCTCAGGCGGCCGGGATCGGGGTCCAGGCGATCACCAGATCCTCGATCGTGATGTCGGACTTCTCGAGTGCGACTTCGACGGTTTCAATCGCAATGGACTTGTCGTTCCACTCGTCCTCAAGATCGAGAATGCTGTCGGCCAACTTGGCCTCGAGTTCCTCCAGATCGTCGTACTTCTCGTCCAATCTGTTCATTGCGGTTTCCACGCGATTGGCCGATGCGGCGGCCTGACGACGGCCTGAGCCCATGCGGCGGGCGGCGGCTCCGAGCGACCGGGACCGACGGCGGCCGCCAAGTAGTCCGCCCAGGATCGATGTGCCCAGATTGATCAGTTGCTGCTCCTTACGACCCTCGGCATCGACCTCGGCCTGGCGCACCCGATCTTCGGCCTTGGCGATCTGATCCTGAATCCGAGCCAGCTTGGTGGTGAGTTTGTCGCGCAGTTTGGCGGCGGCCTCGTCGTTACCTTCGTCGGCGGCAGTTCGGCATCGGACCTCGAACTCGTCGCGGGTCTCATTCGGTCGGCTGTACAGCTTGAGCTCCGGGTTGTGAAAGAGCTCGAGTTTCTCGTCGGTGTAGAGCGCCAACTTGACTTCTCGTTCGGCCGACTTCAACGCGGTCTTGGTGATGTTGAACGCCGGCACCACATAACGGCAGCCGTCGGGCGGATCGGTCTGGAAGTCACGATCGTCGAAGTCGACCTCGACGAGGGTGTCGATGTCAAAACCGTCGGGGCCCATCCGAAGGATCGCCTCCCACTCTTGGGTGTGACGAAGTTTCGCCTTGGTTTCGTCGAAGAGCAGCGACACCCGAGCGGCCAGAATCGGTTCGTATCGTTTGGTTCCCGCCTCGCCACCAACCGCCTCCAGCCACGGTGCAGACGCACTGGTGTATCGAACGACACTGCCGTCGGGCACGTTGGGAGCAACCGAGGACTCGTCATCGGCCAGAGCCGGTTCCGCAGCCTTCGGTTGGGCCGCAGGCTGGGCCGGATCCGACGAAGTGGGTGTTGCGGCCACGGTCTCACCAGCCATAAGCGAGCTGATCTGGTCTCGCGACAGGGGACCGGCGAGGTAACTCATAGCCCAGCGGGTGGTGAAGAGCGGGAGATCGGACGATCGGGTTGTGCGGAGGACGAACTGTCTCTTGCCCAGATTGCTGATTCGATCCTCGACCTGCTGAATGTCCACACCGCCGTCGGCAGACCGGAGACCGTCGACGAGTCGGTTCTTGTCCTGCTCGGTCTGCAGGCGACCGATCATCCACGTGCCGGCGTTTGAGATCGCCTTGTAATCCAGATCGACGGGGTTCTGGGTGGACAGCACCAGGCCCACCCCGAAGGCGCGGGCCTGCTTCAGCAGCGTGAGGATCGGCTTCTTTGTGGAGGGATTCCCGACCGGGGGAGCGAGACCCATCACCTCATCGATGTAGATGAGGCAACGTAGTTGACCGGTGCCGGACTGACTTCGCATCCAGGAAATCACCCGACTGAGCAGGATGGTGATGGCGAAATGCCGCTCACTCTCTTCGAGATGGCCGAGCGACACGATGGCGGCCCGAGGTTTCCCCTCGCCATCCCACAACATGGTCTGGGGATCCATCGCCTCACCGGTACTCCAGGCGATGAAGCTGGGAGAGGCGAGCAGTCCATTGAGCTTGAGTACAAGAGTCTGGCGATCCTTGGGCGGGAAGAACGTGTCGAGGTCGAGCACGCCCAGCTTTCGAATGGGGGGATCGAGCAACTGGGCCAGCAGTCCCGGCATGTCCAGTGCGGTTCCCGATTCCCAGGCCCGATTGATGAGGTTGGCCAGCAGAATGTGTTCACGGCCGGCCAAAGGATCGGACTCGACGCCGATCAGTCCCAATAGTCCGCTCACGGTCGCGTCCACCTGATCCTGGCGGGCGGAGGGATCGTCGGTGGCGGGCGGGTCGAGTCGACCCAGCACGTCCAGAGGAATTCCCGACGATGCTCCCGGGGTGTAGATCCGAGGGGTCGCAGCGTCTTTCAGGGTCTGGATATCGGCGCCAGAAAGATCCCAACCGGCCAGACCGTTCTTCCAGAGTTCGGCGGTCTTGGTTGCGAGTTCTCCGGTTGTGGTCCCCTGCACACGGGCGTCACCCTCGTCCATCCACGGCTCGAACGAGGCGGCATCGAGATCGGGGAACGTGAGGGCCAGATTGCCGAGGTCACCCTTCGGGTCGATCGCCAACACCGGCACCCCCGAAAGCAGGGTTTCCTCTAGCAGAACCATGCCCAAACCGGTCTTTCCCGAACCGGTCATACCTACGATTACGCCGTGGGTGGTGAAGTCTGCGCCATCGAGCAGAACCGGAGATCCGTTTCTGTCGCCGCTCTCCACATCGAGTTCTTCGCCAACGTGCAGTTGGCCGGGATCTTTGGAGGTCGCCATGAAGAACATTCTGATACGTGTGGACCCCACTTCCTGTAAACAGCACAAAAATGCGGCACAATGGGGGCTGATCCAACCGAAAGGAAACTGCTATGGGGATCTTTGATAAAGCTAAGGACGCACTGAGCGGCGCCACCGACAAGGCCGAGGACCTCCGCGAGAGCGTTGGCGGCAAGATCGAGGAAGGCATCGACAAGGCTGCTGACGCTGCCAACTCCGCCACCGGGGGCAAGTTCGAGAGCCAGATCGACAAGGTCAAGGATCTTGCCGACAAGATCGACGGCGTCGACGACGATGCAACGCCAGACGAGACGCCCGACGCGGCCAGCTAAACACAGGCGCCGATGACTCGGCGCTCTGACTGACCGATGGCATGGGGATCAACCCCGTGCCATTTGTCGTTTTGTTACTCGGTCCGCAGTATCAGTCGGTTGAGCAGCGCGATGTCTGCGTCGTCGATCTCGGGGTTGACCTTTGACTTGAAGTCGTCCCGTCCAACCTGAGTGGTGGCGAACACTTCTGCGAAGTCGCCGGCACCGGTCTCGAAGTCTGGTCGTCCACTGCCGGGCCACCACTCTGTGGCATCGCTGGCTTCACGTTCGGCTAGCCATTCGCGGCGCTCGTCGGGCGAGTTCAGCGTTACGTCGATGGCATGGCCGATCTCATGGGCAAGAACCCGCGCGATGCGCTCGGGATCATCACCTTCGCTGATGAACACTTCCATTCGGCGTTCGGCGCTCCATGTGTACCCGGACGCTCGGCCTCGGGGCTCAAGGAAGGTAATCGTCCATCCCTGCAATTCCGAGCGCCACGGATAGCGGATCAGGTCGAGGGCGGGGATAGCGACCGCAGCGAAGGATTCCTTTTCGAAACTCACGCCGGTCATCGTCTCGCTAGCCACGAGGGCCAACGGGTCCACCGGAGCGCTGGGGACGTCGTCCTCCGCTGAGTTCGGACCCACCACGGCGAAGGCCGAAAGCGCGGCACCGAGGGTGATGGCCACGGCCGAAAGCACCGAGGAGAACCGAACCGCCCGGTCGTTTGCCTGTTGGCGCCTCAGCGCGGCGCGCTCATCGTCTAGCGACCAGCGCTGCTGGGACGACTCGACCTCGGAGGGGTCGTTGGGAGTGGAGGGTGCGGTCATGATCAGGAATCCGTGGACGGAATGGCCCTGATCGTGAGTCGGCACGCTTTTGGTCCGCCTTGAGGTGGGAGAAAGCGACGAAGGGCTAGGGCAGTACTGGGGTAGACTGATCCCGATGGCAGTAGCGCCAACCCGTTGGCGAAAAGACCTGCCCCATTCGCCGGAGATCCCCATGACTGATTTGCTCGACCCCGCAGAAGTAGCTGAAGCCCTCGCACTCATCGACGCAGGCCTCGGAGGTCTCACCACGCGCAAGCTTGTGTCCTCCGACGAGGTGACCGACCTGCTGCTGGACGTCCGGGCGCTGCTGAGCACACCCCCGCCACGGGACCTGGAAACGGTCGACAGTTAGGGCCGCCACCACAGCGGGCGCGCTGGGTCGAACGTCATCTGACACGGCGCTCGGTACCCTCGGATCGGTTCATCCGGTTACCGAGGAGTAGTGAAGCAAATGGCTGATTTGGGATTCGACGGCAAAGTCGCGATCGTGACGGGTGGCGGTGGTGGCCTCGGCCGCGAACACTCGCTGGAGTTTGCCCGTCGGGGCGCACGGGTTGTCGTCAACGATCTCGGCGGAGCGGTCGACGGAACCGGTGGATCGGTAACCGCCGCGCAGGCAGTGGTGGAAGAGATCGAAGCGCTGGGCGGCGAAGCCGTAGCCAATGGTGACTCGGTGGCAACCGCCGAGGGCGGCGAGGCGATCGTGAAGTCAGCGATCGACACATTCGGTCAGGTCGACATCGTTGTGAACAACGCCGGAATCCTTCGCGACAAGACGTTCCACAACATGAACGATGACCTCCTCACACCGGTGATCGACGTGCACCTCAAGGGTGCCTTCTACGTGGCGATGCCAGCGTGGCGAATCTTCCGGGAACAAAAGAGCGGCGTGGTTATCAACACCTCCTCGAACTCGGGCCTTCTCGGCAACTTCGGCCAGGCGAACTATGCCGCCGCCAAGATGGGTCTGGTCGGCTTCACCCGTGTGCTCGCCGCCGAGGGAGCCAAGTACGGCATCCGGGCCAACGCCATCGCTCCGGTCGCCAAGACCCGGATGACCGAAGACCTGCTGGGAGGGATGGCCGATCAGCTCGACCCCAAGTTCGTCACCCCCGTCGTGATGTATCTGGCTCATGAGAGCTGCCCCGCCTCCGGCGAGGTCTACTCCGCAGCCGGTGGCACGATCGCCCGGTTCTTCGTCGGTCTGACCCAGGGTTCGTCCCGGGGTGCGGACATCACGGCCGAGACCGTCCGCGACGACTGGGAGACCATCAATTCAGAGGACGGCTATGTCGTTCCTGCCAACCCAGCCGAGGAGTTCATGAAGCTCCTCGAGAACTGGAAGTAGCCGGACCTAGGAGATCTTCTCTTCGGCGTAGGCGGTCCACCGTTTGTAATCGATCTTGCCGTTGGCAGCCCGTTCAAGGCTGTCGACGGTGAGAACGTGCCGGGGAGCCTTGTAGGCGGCCAGTTTCGATTTCACGTGATCGATGTAGTCGGACTCGGCGACAGCCGAACCCGAGGGGACCGCAACGACCGCCGCGACCCGCTGGCCGAAGCGTTCGTCGGGAACGCCGACCACGATGGCGTCATCAGCGGCCTCGTGTTCCTTCAGAGCTTCTTCAACCTCTTCGGGAAAAACCTTCTCGCCGCCGGTGTTGATGCAGACCGACCCGCGACCCAGCAGTGTGATCGATCCGTCGGCTTCGACCGTGGCAAAGTCACCGGGAACCGAGTACCGAACGCCGTCGATCGTGGGGAACGTAGCGGCGGTTTTTTCGGGATCCTTGAAGTATCCGAGCGGCACCCGTCCGGCGACGCCGACGCGGCCGATGTCGCCCGATCCGGGCTGAACCAGCCGACCGTCTTCGGTGATCACGGCGGAAGACTTGCTCAGCGAGAACGAAGCGGTCTTGGCGGCCCCGTCCTTGGATGACACCGACGAGCCGATGCCGATCGCTTCGGAACTGCCGTAGGTGTCGACACAGAGCAGGCGAGGATTGTGCTCCATCAGGCCGGCTTTGGTGTCGCTGGACCACATCACGCCGGACGAGATCATGACGCGGAGCGATCCGATGTCCCAACGGTCCGGTTCGGCGTCGAGAGCGCTCAACATGGGACGGGCGAACGCATCACCCACGATGAACACGCTCTTCACGTTTCGGCGTTCGATCGTCTCGAACATCTCGGGGATGTCGAGCCGTCGGCTAGTGAGGGTCACGATCGAACCTCCCAGTGTGAGGGTGGTCAGGGCGTTGAACAATCCCGTGCCGTGCATCAGCGGACACGCCGGAATGCTCGGTGGACCGGCCCGCTCGGTTACCCGGGCGATGACGGCGGGCGACGTGCCACCGCCTTCATAGTCGGGATCGACCGGCAGGCGCACCTTGTTCTTGGCGTCGGTGACCATAAGAAGGTCATCCTGTCGCCACATGACACCCTTGGGCATACCGGTGGTTCCGCCGGTGTAGAGCAGCAGGAGGTCGTCGCCGGACCGACCCTCGGGTCCTTCGACGGGGCCACCGGTCGGAGTGTCGCAGGCCACGGCGTAGTCGACAGCCCAGTCCGGGCATGGGGCCGAGCCGTCGTCGACCCAGAGGTAGGTGTGGATCTGGGGAAGGCGGGAACGCAGTTCGGCCACGATGTCGGTGAAGCTGCCGTGGAAGACGACGGCTTGAGCCTCAGCATTGTCCCAGAGGTAGGCCAGTTCTTCAGCGCCGTACCGGTAGTTGGTATTGACGTGCACGAGGGACGCCTTGGCGCACGCGAAGAACGTCTCGATGTACTCGGGACCGTTGTAGAGGTAGAACGCCACCGAGGCTTGATGATCGCAGCCAGCGTCGAGCAGGAAGCGAGCCAAGCCATTGGCGCGGGTATCCAGTTCTCCCCAGGAACGTTCCAGGTCGCCGTGAGCGAGAGCTAAAGCGTCAGGCTGAACCTTTGCGATCGATTCCCACGCTGATGCAAAGTTCCAACCGGTCACCCGGTCGAGTGTAAGACCCGTAGACGGGACCCTTACGCCTCGAGCTGACCCCGGTAGGCCGAGTTGCCGCTGTGGGCAGCGTTGCCGTCGTCCTCTTCGATCGAGATATCGATGATGGGGAAGTCCCGGACGTCGACTCCGTCGGGCAGATAGAACGTGTCGTCTCCCTGAATCTGGCCAAGGGAGTGCATCTCGTTGACCTCGGTGTCGATGACCCAGATTTCATAGAACGCACCGTCGCCGGCCGCAAGCTCTGTGGGTACGTCGACATCGATACGAATGCCATCGTCGTCTTCGGTAATGGTCACATCGCCGAAGGATGTGCCGTCTTCGAGCGAGGAGAGCGCCACGTTGTCGATCACGGTGGCATTGGACCCGAGGTTGGTTCCGATCGCCACCGCAGCGACGACGGAGGCCGCGACGGCAGCGAGGAGGATCCCGGCAGGGCGACGCTTGCGACGATGATGATCGAGTGAGGTGACCACACTCTGCTCCCGCGGCATCTCGGCAGTCTCGGCGGCAGGTGGCGTATCGATCGATGGGACGATCGTGAGACCGTCGGCCGAGTGTTCGGCGTTCAGTTGTGCTTCGATCCCGGCCCACAGGTCGGCGGGAGGGCGCTCGAGTTCGTCCGGCGCTTCGCCGATACGGATCTTCATTTCATCGAGCAGTTCGAGTAGTTCTCGATCCTGCATGGGGGACTCCTCTGGCTCGTTTGAACCGGTTGTTTCGTCAGACATCATCGCGCTCCAGCTCGGTGCGGAGTCGAATCAGGCCCCGCCTCATGTCGCTCTTGACCGTGCCCAGTGGCAGGCCGACCTCGTCGGAGATCTGCTGTTGGGTCAGATCGCCCCAGAAGGCCATGGTGAGCACCTGGCGTTGGCGATCTGGCAGCGTGTTCAACGCTGCGATAAGAACCATTCGGTCGGCGAGAAGGCCGAACTGATGGTGATCCTCGCCGGCGGCTCGCTGTTGGACCGGCTCGCTGAGTTCGGCTTCATCGACGCGTCGACCCGCTTTGCGGTAAGAGTCGATGAGGCGGTTCTTGGTGATACCCATGAGCCAGCCACCGAGGCTGCCTTTGTCGGGGTTGAACGACGTGCGGGCACGCCATGCGGACAGAAACACTTCCTGGGTCAGATCGCGGGCCTTCTCGGGGCCGATGGCCTTCTTGGCGAAGGAATATACGGAGGGGCCGTGTTCTTCGTAGAGATCCTTCATGACCGCCTGATCGCCGGCCAGAAAGCGGGCTCTCAGATCGGTTTCGGGATCCTCTGTGGAGGAAGGAATCACCGTTTTACGATAGTCCTTGGCATGGGCTGTCGGCAGCGTAAGGACAACGGAATCGACAGGGGGAGCGTCGAGGAGTGCTGCGGAGCCATTCACATAGAGGGCTACGTCTGAAGAGACCCTTTGGATGCGCTCTATCGGGTTCTGTCATTGACTGAAGCCGGGCTCGAACCGACTCGTTCGAGGCGATCTGACGCGAGCGATAGAGGGTTTGGCACCGCCCGGGATGATTGCGTGGCGTCGTCAGATAGCAACAATTTCGACCAGGCCGCAACCGATCGGGGCGGGTTGCACCAGTCAAGTGCTAGGGCTCTAGTTCCGATGTTTGCGAAGGTGAGGCGTCGTCTGTCAGTTGTATTTGCGGCTGGATTGGGTCTGGTGGCATGTAGCGGGGAACCGCCGATCGTTCTCAGCTTCGATTCTTCCGGAGTGCCGATTGCTACCGAGCAGGCGGACGACCTTGGACGACTGGTGGTGCTAACCGAGGGGGATGGGTTTCGGCCGGATCCACCGGAGATGTTCGATGATGATGAAGTCGTCTCAGGCACCTTCGTCCATCTTGCTGACATCAGCTTCGACGGCAAATCGTCGGGGCAAGTCTTTGGATTCAAGATGTCTTCCTCATCATGGTTCGGCAACGACGGGGCGTGTCTTTCAACCTCGGCGATCCGAGATGGTTACAGCTGCCAGTGGGAGCTGGCTGAGTCAGGACACAACTACTTCGTGCTCACCGAGTGGATTGTCGTCACGGGACTGAGGGACGGGCAGTGGGCGCAACTGGACAGCGATGATGGCGTGGTGAGTTCAACCAATATCAACGGCTTGGCCGTGCTTCCGATCAGACCGACTGAAGAAAATCAGGTCGATGTTGAGGTAATTATTAAGGACGCCGAAGGTGTCGCAGTCCTCACCTGGAACCTCGATCTGGATGGATTCGGCTGATTGACCCTGTTCGAACTTTCGAGCTTTCGCGATGGGCCGAACGCGACACGCAAGGAATCGCGCTGTACTACGTTGCAAGGCCACCCGACGCCAACGATGAAAGCGCCGAATGGACCAGGCAGAAGCAGAAGCGAAGGCACGCTACGGCTATGACCAGATGGCCGAGATGTACACCGAACACGTTTCTCTCGAGATGACCGTGCCTTCCATCGTTCGCTCAGTCTTCGAGTCGTTCGCTCAACAGGTCCAACAGCAGAATCCCGGCAAGGTCGCCGACGTTGGGTGCGGTCCCGGTCACATCACGGCCTTCCTCGCAAGCCTTGGTTTAGATATCTTCGGGATCGACAATTCTCCGTCGCTAATCGAGATCGCCCGCAACTCTCACCCCGAAGTTCAATTCGAGGTCGGCCAGCTTGCATCCCTTCCCGTTGAGACAGATTCGCTGCAGGCGGTCGTGTCCAGACACTCCCTGATCCACACGCCTGCCAACCTCGTGCCAGCAGCGCTGGACGAATTCGCACGAGTCCTAGCACCCGACGGCCTGCTGTTCCTGTCCTTCTTCGGTTCCGCTGCGGCCACCAGTCATGGCGAAGCGTTCGATCACGCCGTGACGACTGCCTACCAGCTTGACGTGGACGTCATGGGCGACCTCTTGAGCTCCGCTGGGTTTACTGAGCAGATGCGCATGATTCGCCAACCCAAGAAGAGCGAACGGCAGCTTCCCCACGGAACCTTCTTCGCCCAGCGATAGCTTTGGCGATAAACATGGCCTGCTTCAGTGGAGCTGAGCCACAGTTAGCAGCGCTCAGCCGATCGCCTCACGTTCAGTCCGATATGCCGAGAACGTACCGGACCTCGAGCACCGATCGACCATCTCCATCGATGACCTCCCTGAACCAGAGACGACGGCTATCGACTCAGACATCAACATCGCTGGTGTTTGCGACAACTACCGCAGCACCCTGACCGAACGCGTGATGCACTATGGGCTCGGAAAGGCAGGCTGAAGCTGGCACCTTCGAGCTATGTGGTGTTCCGTTGACCAACGGGTGGAGGCAGTTCGACGGCGTCGGGGGCTCCTGCATCAACGCCGTTTCGGGCTTGTCCGAGCCTTTTCCCGAGACCCACTGCCAGGATCTTGACCAACTGGAGTGGCCGTGTTTCGAACTGACCGAGCCTGACGATCTACTGGGGGACCGCTACCAGGCGGTCAGCTGTACGACCGGCGAACCCGTCGAGCTCGTTCTGGGCCCCCAGTGGCGGCCAGTGATTGACTGATCCC
>CALGOA010000190.1 GCA_937958015.1 uncultured Acidimicrobiales bacterium
AAAAAGCCGACGGCACCGACCCCCTCGATAACACCAGCTTCACCGACACCGATGCCGACAACGTCCCCGATGTCGTCGAAACCGAAGACGGAACCAACCCCGAACTCGCCGACACCGACGACGACGGCGTCAACGACGGAATCGAAAAAGCCGACGGCACCGACCCCCTCGATAACACCAGCTTCACCGACACCGATGCCGACGGCATCCCCGACGTGGTCGAAACCGAAGACGGAACAAACCCCGAACTCGCTGACACCGACTCCGACGGTGTCGAGGACGGTCAGGAGAGGACCGACGGCACCGACCCGCTCGAACCCGACACCGACAACGACGGTTTGACCGATGGATTGGAGAAATCCAGCGGAACGGATCCTCTCGACGATGACACCGACGATGACGGACTGACCGACGGCGCCGAAGTGATCGGGACCACCGACCCGCTAGACGCAGACACCGACGGGGACGGCGTGGAAGACGGAACGGAAGTCACCGATGGCACCGACCCGAACGACCCGGTGGACTTTGCCGACGACGACAACGACGGACTTCCAAACGTGGTCGAAATTGAACTCGGCACCGACCCCAACAGCGAAGACACCGACGTAGATGAGGTCGACGATCGACAGGAGACGATCGACGGCACCGACCCACTCGATAGCGATGACTTCCTCGACACCGATAACGACGGTGTACCCGACATCATCGAACCCCGGCTCGGCACCGATCCGACCGACAGCGACACCGACGACGACGGTGAGAACGATGGCGTCGAACGTGCAGCCGGCACCGACCCGCTCGATTCCAACGACTTCCCCGACAGCGACTCGGATGGAATCTCCGACGGTGCCGAACTTGAGATCGGCACCGATCCAAACGATGAGGACACCGACGACGACCGGGTCGACGATCGGCAAGAGACGATCGACGGCACCGACCCGCTGGACGGCGATGACTTCCTCGACACGGACAACGACGGTGTGCCCGACATCATCGAACTGGGCGATGGCACCGATCCCGCCGCCGCCGACACCGACGGTGACGGCGTGGACGACGGCCAGGAGGAGATCGATCTCACCGACCCACTAGCGGTCGATACCGACGACGATGGTGTGAGTGACGGTCAGGAAAAGACCGACGGCACCGACCCACTGGACGGCGACGACTTCCTCGACACCGACGCCGACACGATCCCCGACTCGGTCGAAGTAACCAACGGCACCGACCCAACCAAGGCCGATACCGACGACGACGGAGTGGACGACGCCCAGGAACCCATCGACGGCACCGACCCGACGGACGCGGACTCGGACAACGACGGCGTGAACGATGGAGACGAGAAGACCGACGGCACCGATCCCAACGATCGTCAGGACTTTACCGACACCGATCGGGACGGTGACCCCGACCGCGTCGAAATCGCCAACGGCTCCGATCCCAACTCCGAGGACACCGACAACGACGGCGTCGACGATCGGCGTGAGCGACTCGACGGCACGGATCCCAACGATCCCGACGACTTCAAGGACTCCGATTCCGATGGGATCGCTGATGTGCTCGAGGTTCGTGACGGTACCGACCCGCAGAATGCCGACACCGACGGTGACGGCGCTAACGACGGAACCGAGCGGTCCGACGGGACTAACCCGAACGATGAAGACAGCGATGACGATGGTGTGAGTGACGGTCAGGAAAAGACCGACGGCACCGACCCACTGGACGGCGACGACTTCCTCGACACCGACGCCGACACGATCCCCGACTCGGTCGAAGTAACCAACGGCACCGACCCAACCAAGGCCGACACCGACGACGACGGAGTGGACGACGCCCAGGAACCCATCGACGGAACCGACCCCACCGACCCCGATAGTGACAATGATGTCGTCAGCGACGGCGACGAGAAGACCGAGGGTTCAGATCCCAATGACGCCGACGACTTCCTCGACACCGATCGCGACGGAGTTCCCGATGCGGTGGAACGAACCGAGCAAACCGATCCGACCAACGCGCTGGACTTCCTGGACTCGGATCTGGATGGCATTTCTGACTACGCCGTCCTGCGAGGCGCCGCATCCCGCACCTGTTTCCCGGTCGAGGCTGGCCCTCAGGTCCGCGACGACGACATCGCCCAGCTCTACGTGGCCTATTTCCGACGACTAGGGGATGCCGAAGGTCTTGCCTACTGGAGGCAGCAGGTTGAGAACGGTCTCACGTTGGAACAGGTCGCGATTGAATTCTCCCGAGCGCCCGAGTTCAACGGCCGCTACCAGAATGCGACGACCGGCGACTACGTGACCGAGATCTACAACAATGCCCTGTGCCGCACGCCGGAGACCGAGGGGCTGAACTTCTGGGTTGACCTCATCGACTCGGGTCAGAGCTCCCGGCCCGACATGGTCGTCTGGGTCGTTCAGAACCAGGAGTTCGAGAACCTCATCAACCAGCGTCGCTGAGTGGCCCAAGGTGCGGCCCGGCACCGACTAGTCTCGCCACGATGTACAGAGTTCCCCGAGCGACGTGACCGGAGAAGGTCACAACTCGGCCGAATCCGGGCATCACGGGGATTCTGCCGGACACGATCATGCAGACTCGCACGGCCACTCCCATGGTCATGCCCATGGGGGTGCATGGCTCGATTGGAGCGGCCATCAGACGCTGCGGACCACGCTGATTGTGATCGGGCTCGCGGCGGTCGCCACCGTCATCGGTCTGGTCTCGCTGTGGCCCAGCGGTGAGGGGCAGGACGCCGCCATCCAGCAAGCGGACGACCTGGGTCTGGTCACCGATCGTCTCGCAGCCGTCATCGAAGAGGTCCGCGACGGTCCGTGCAGTTATTCGACGCCGGAGAATCCGCAGATCTGCAGGGAACTCACCATTCGTATCGGCGAAGGGCCGGAGGCGGGATCTCTCACGGTCCTGCCCGAGATCAACCTGACGTTCGATCGATCTGCCCCCGATGTGGCGGTCGGTGATCCCATCATCCTCGGCTACGAGGAGTCGACCAACTTCTACTTCTACGCCGACCGGGACCGACGAGCACCCCTCGCTCTGCTCACCGTATTGTTCGTGCTGGTCGTTCTGGCGCTCGGCCGGTTCCGAGGAGGCCTCGCCATCATCGGCATGGCGTCCACGATCGTGGTTCTGGTCGGTTTCGTTGCGCCGTCGGTTCTGGATGGGAATGATCCACTGCTGGTTTCGGTCGTCGCTGCGTCGACCATCGCGTTCGTGAGTCTGTACCTGACCCACGGCTTCAACCCGACCACGACGGTGGCGTTGGCGGGGACCCTCAGCGCGCTCGGTCTCACACTGGCCCTGTCCTGGGTCTTCTTCTATTTCTCGAACTTCACCGGCCTGGCCACCGAGGAAGGACTGGCCCTCCCCTTCATCGCTGGCGATATCAACCTTGCGTCGCTGCTGCTGGGTGGGGCCATGCTCGGTGCGCTCGGCGCCCTCGACGATGTGACGGTGACTCAGGTCGCCACCGTGGCTGAACTGAAACGCCGCAATCCCGGCATGAGCACCGGGGAACTGGTGGTATCGGGTATCCGGGTGGGCCGTGAACACATCGCCTCGACGGTGAATACCCTGCTGCTCGCCTACGCCGGAGCCAGCATGCCGATCCTGCTTCTGTTCGCCGCATCTCGCCAGAGTCTGGAGATGGTGGCCAACTCGGAGTTGGTGGCGGTCGAAATCGTCCGAACGTTGTGTGGCTCGATCGGGCTGGTAGCAGCAGTTCCAGTGACCACGGCGCTGGCCGCACTGGTGATCGGCCGAGACCACGAGCCGGTGGCCGAAAGCCCGTTCGACGTCGCCGCCGAACCGGCGACCACACCCGCGGTGACTCGCACCGACGATCCGGCCCCTCGGGCGGCACCAGAGACGCCTGAGCGAGCGTCGGCTGAATCCGTTCGCGAGCGCGGCGAGGCAGAAGCCAAGGCGACGCCCACCGAGGCAACGCCTCCCCGCACCGCAGCCGACTGGAGCGAGTTCGCCGCCCCCGATGAAATCGAAGGCTGGTAGCAGCTAGACCTGCGCCGGTGCCGGCTCGACCGAATCGGTGCTTCGCCGCTCCACCCGACGATCGGCTTTGTCTTCGTATGCCGCTAGATCCGAGGCCTGCATCAGATCATCGATGCGCGGTGATCCCACGGCCTTGGCGACTCCGTAGCTGAACGCAAGCGTGATCTGGTGGCCTTCGGCATCGGTGATCGTGCGCTGGCGAAGTTGATCGAGTTCGTGCCGGAGCTTCTCTTCGTCGAGCGGGTTTTCACCGTGGACGCTGAGGAAGAATTCATCCCCACCGATTCTGCTGATGGTGGTGTGTGGGCCGACACCGCTGGAACCAACCGCTCGAAGACCACTAGCCAGCGTTTTGAGAAGAAGATCTCCGGTGGCGTGACCGTAGGTGTCGTTGATCATCTTGAACCGATCCATGTCGATCGAGACCCCGACGTGATGACCCAACCCGTGATCATTCAACAGGTCCGTCGTTTCCTTCTCAAGAACGTTGCGGTTTCCCAGACCGGTCAGCGGATCGGTGTTGGCCGAGCGCCGCAACACCCGGGTCTGTTCCCAAAGGACCAAAGCGAGACGGATACCGGCGAGGGCTACCATCGCCGCTGCCACCACCCAGAGCGCCCGCAGCAGATCCCGGTCCTGTTCAGACGCCTGGCGCTGGGCCAGAAGGGCCGAATCCAGACGGTTGAGGCGTCGATCGCTGGCGTTGCGAGACGCCTGGACCACGGTTTCGGCCTCGCGTGCGATCCGGTCGAGGGACACCGGCGCGGGATCGGGGAACTCGTCGCTCCAGCTTCGAATCCACTGATCGACCTCCCAGAGAACCGTCGAGGCGTACAGTTGCTCGATCTCGCCCACGGTGGTGGCCTCGTGGACCGCAGCCGTATCGACAGGGATATATCCGTCCTGCAACGGCGCCTGGGGGTCGTCACCGAGATAGCCGCCTTCGTCGCGCACCAGATCGACAGCGTCGCTCAGAAGATCCTCCACATCTGCGGGTGCGTTCTCGGGAGGACGAAGTGCGTAGTTGGTGATCGTGGCCTCGTAGACGACGAATAGAGCCGGCTGGTCGAGCCAGAGAAGTTCTCGAATGGAATCGGTCGTGGTCGGCTCCCGCTGGGGAGCGGTTTCCGCAACAAACTGGGCTGCCCCGGCAACGTTGAAACTGTCGTCCACGGTCGGGTTGTCGGGGTCGGAATTCGCGGCATCCCGTTCGAGCGTCTCCAGGATCTCGCGGGCGGTGTCAGCGGTTACCCAGTCTCTGGCTGCCATATCCTCCAGAGCTCGGCGACCGATATCAGCCGATTCGGACTGAGGGACGAAGGCCGTGACGCCGAAGGGTCGCAACGTCCGATTCACAACGTCGTCGAGCGACGGTCGAACGATCTGAGCGCGGGCCCGCGCCAGGTCGACCTCGGCTTCCAGACTCTGACTCTCGGCCACTTGCTCAGCTGCGCTGGAGGCTGCTCGATACCCAACGACAGCCACACCGGCGGAGACGACGATCGTGGCCAGCAGGAACACGGTTCCATACCGTGCCATCGGGTTGGGCATGTGACGATCTGGGCGCATCTAATCTGACTCCTCGTTCAGAGTTGAAGCATCGACATGAATGCGGTTCCAGTTGGTAGGCCGTTTGGACCCATTTGAACTTTTGTGACGGGTTGGCGAGTGCTGTCAAATAGCGGCTGACCGGGGCAAACGCTGCAGCAATGCGATCCGAAGAGTCGGGTGCAGGATGGAGACGAGGTGGACCCTGCCCTCAAGGCGAGGACCGTCGCTCAGAACATCACGCCAGTCTCCGGGCGGCAACACCATCGACACCTCGGTCCGGCGCTCCGACACAACGTTCGAAACTACGACGGTCACAAGGTCGCCACGGCGAAAAGCGAGCACGCCGTCGCCAACCTCGAGCGGTTCATAGTCGGGACCGCCGCTGGTGGCTCGCACCGACAACGTCCGCTGAATCAGCGCCATCTTGGCTGCGCTCCACGAGCGTTCCAGAGCCTCGTCAACCGTGAGCTGGGCTGACTCGGCCGCGGCCGATCGGAGTGCGTCCCAATCAAGTATCCGACGATTGTCGGGATCCACGAGCGACAGATCCAGCATCTCGTCGCCACGGTACAGATCGGCGAATCCGGGTGCCGTGAGTCGCAGCAGCGCCTGAGCGAGACTATTGCTCCGAGCCTCGGGGGCCAGAACTGCCAGCAACACCTCTACCGACTGGACGAAGTCATCCTCGGACAACAGATCGGTGATGAAGGCCTCGATCGTCGCCTCGTATCGATCGTCCTGATCAATCCACGAGGTCCGCTCGGCGCCCTCCCGGAGCGCCTTGCGCATGTAGTCAGTGAGCCGATCGACCGAGACCGGCCAAGCACCAACCGCATGTTGAAGGGCGACGTACCGGTCCACCGGATCGACCGCCGACGATCCGAAGTGAAACCAGTGGTCGCAGAACGCTCGCCATTCCGTCGGGTGGTCGGCAAGGGCGAGCAGGCGGGCTCGGACGTCTCCGGACCGTTTGGTGTCGTGGGTCGAGGTGGTCAGCATCGTGCGAGGCAGGGCCTCGGTCGCCGCCCACCTATGGAACTCCTGCGGCCCTGCAGGTGGACTCACCGCCGACCCACCAACTTCGTTCAAGGCACCCAACGGGATGTATCGGTAGATGGCCCGATCCTCGACCCCCTTGGCGAGGGCTGGGCCCGTGAGCTGTTGAAACAGCTGCAACGCTCTTCGCTCAACTTCGTCGGTGGGAGCAGACATCAGATCCACCAACCGATCGATCATCGCAGCATCGTCGTCCGATCGATTCAGGCGGGCCCGCTCGCCGGCAGCCGCCATGACGGCCAGGTCATCGTTGTCGGCGCCGCTCTGAGGCAAATAGGTTCGATATCGGTCGAAGGCGCTCGCCACTCCGACAATGGCCTCGGTTGCCGCCTCGACCGAATCGAACCGTAATGCCAGCAGTGTGGCGATGCGGCGCACGTCGGGAGCCAGGCGATCTCGAAGGACCTCCCGAATCGCCTCCCGCTCGATGTGGTGGAACGAACGGTCATCGCCGGTGAGTTCGACGTAGTCGCGCTGCACCTGTTCGAACCCGGCGCCGTTCAAGAGCACGCGGTCGACCAGCCGGGCGAACTCGTACCCGGTGGTGCCATCGACAGGCCAGTCTTGGGGCAGCCGTTCGTCGCCGAGCAGGATCTTCTCGACCAGAAGAATGCGCTTGGAACCGACGAGTTGCCGCAACCACCTCAGGTACCCGCCCGGATCGGCGAGGCCGTCCACGTGATCCACCCGGACCCCCGACATCGAGGGATAGTCCTGCAGCAGACGGGTGAGCAGGGTGTGGCTGGCGGCCCGCACGGACGGATCCTCGACCCGCACCGCCACCAACGAATCGATCTCGAAGAAGCGCCTCACATTTCGTGCCGCACTCTTCCAATGAGCCAGTCGATAGTGCTGCTGCCCGAGGAGCTGATCGAGCGGTGCATCCAGATCGGATCCGGGCCACAGCGGAAGCGGCACACTCCCCCACAGGAGCAGGATCGAATTGCCGGTCTCGTCGTGGGATCGTTCGATCACGCCGTCGGCTATCGCTTCGGGCACGGACCGATCGAGGGTCGGCAGGATCATCTTGCCATCGGCGGCGTCCCAGTCGATATCGAACGCGGGGGCGTGAGCACTGGAACGGCCGTAGGTCAGGACATCCCAGAACCACGGGTTGGCAACCGGCACTGCGCTGGAGACATGATTGGGGACGATGTCGACGATCCACCCGATGCCGTTGAAATCAAGGGTTCGGATCAACTCGGCAAAGCCTTCTTCGCCACCCAACTCCGCACGGATCCGGGTGGGGTCAACAACGTCATAACCATGTTGACTGCCGGGCACCGCTTCCGCGATCGGCGACATGTAGAGATGGCTGACTCCCAGTTGTTTCAGATAGGGCACCAGCGACGTTGCGCGTGCGAAGTCGTCGTCGGGAGTGAATTGGAATCGGTATGCGCAGATCGGTTCGGGCATATCGCTACACCGTTCCCGATACGAGTAGCTGCGCTGACCAAGGGGCCACCCGCGCAGCATCGACCGAACTCGGGTTCAGTTGCGCCGGGTCGGCTGTATCGAAGGCAACATCCCAGACCGCGTCAACCGGGATCTGTTCCGCCGTTTCGCCGTAGTTCAGCAAGAGCATGGAGCCTGCGTCGCCGAGGAGTCGAGTCACGACCACGGTGGATCCCTGCCTCCGGACCGTTTGGGTTACCTCGGCGTCGGTGAGGACGGCGAGGGTGCGGCGCAGCTTCAGCATCTCGGAATACATCTGGACCAGCTCCCGTCCGGGCGATTCGAACGCGCGGGCCGGAGTCAGTTTGGCCGACTGGAAGGTTCCGGGATCGGCCGGATCGGGCACCGCCGACTGATCGTTCTGCGGGAATTCGTTCTTCCGGCCGGTACGGACCGCTTCGATCAGGTTCGCGTCACCGTGGCTGACGAAGTACGGAAAGGGTGCCGTCTCGCCGTACTCCTCCCCCATGAACAACATCGGCGTGAACGGTCCAAGCACGGTGGTGGCCGCCGCCAGGCGACGCTGGGAGCCGGTCACGTTGACATCGAGTCGATCGCCGGCGGCTCGGTTGCCGATCTGGTCGTGATTCTGATCACAAACGACGAGCCGGTCGAACGGCACCACGCCCGGGGGTCGTTCGGTTCTGCCATCCAGGGAACGGCCGTGCCGTCGACCCCGGGCGATCGAGTACTGCCCGGTGAAGACCCAGCCATTCTGGAAGCATCGAACGATGTCGTCGATTCCTTCGTAGTCGGCGTAGTAGCCGCTGCGGTCCCCGGTCAGGGCGACACGAATTCCGTGGTGAAGGTCATCGTTCCACACCGCGTCACAGCCGTATCCGCCGTCGGCACTTGGAGTGATGAAACGCGGGTCGTTGTCGGAGGACTCGGCGATGATGACCGCGGTTCGGTTCTGCGCCGTGGCCGCAGCGGATACTGCGTCGGTGAGTTCCTCGAGGAACGGCCGGGCGGTTTGGTCGATGATCGCATGCACCGCGTCGAGGCGCAGCCCATCGAGGCCGGCCTCGGCGATCCATTCCACCGCCGAGGATATGAAGTGGTCCCGCACCGCATCGCTTCCCGGTTCCACCATGTTCATTGCGTCGCCCCACCCGGTGTTGTAGCGGTCGGTGAAATATGGGCCGAACTGGGCCAGGTAATTACCTTCGGGCCCGATGTGGTTGTGTACCACGTCGAGCAACACCGCTATGCCGTGGGAATGGGCCGCTTCCACCAAACGGATCAGGCCGGCTCTACCTCCGTAGGAATGCTGGGCGGCAAATGCGTAGACGCCGTCATATCCCCAGTTGCGACTACCGGGAAACTGTGCGATCGGCATGATCTCTATTGCGGTGATACCGAGAGCAGCCAGACGGGCCAGCTCACCGATAGCTGCATCGAAGGTGCCATCGGCAGTGAAGGTCCCGACGTGCAGTTCGTAGATGACGAGCCGATCAAGTTCGACCCCACGCCACTCATCATCGATCGTTGCCACGTTGAATTCGATGACCTCGGACAGGTCATGCACACCGTCGGGCTGGCTACGGCTTGCGGGATCGGGGAGCACGCCTCCACCATCCAATCGGAATCCGTACCGGTCACCCGGCCCCACCTCCGCCACTTGAGCCTGGTGGAAGCCGCCTTCTGTCGCCTCAAGCGCGACCGATCGACCGTTCACCACAACCTCGACCCGGTCGGCCCGAGGAGCCCAGACCCGGAAGTGGGTTCCACCGTCTTGCGGCGTGGCACCCAGGCGCATCAGGAGGATCCGGCGTTGAGGAACATTTCGATCAGGGCATTGGTGGACGCGTCGTGTTTGTCCGGTTCCGGCGAAGCCGAACCGAGTTCATTGCCGATCTGGGTTGCGAGGGCCTTCCCCAGCTCCACTCCCCACTGGTCGAACGAGTTGATGCCCCAGATCGCACCCTGGACGAGGACCTTGTGCTCGTAGAACGCGACCAGTTGCCCGAGCACGCTGGGGGTCAGCGCCTTGGCAAGGATCACAGTGGACGGACGGTTGCCTTCGAAGGTTCGATGGGGCACGAGATCGGGAGCCGAACCGGCCTCCGCTACCTCCTCGGGCGTCTTTCCGAATGCCAGCGCCTCAGCCTGGGCAACCATGTTTGCGAAGAGCAGTTCGTGCTGCGGAGCCAGATCCTCGTCGGCCGAGAGGAAGCCGATCAGATCCGACGGAATGATGGTGGTGCCCTGATGAATCAGCTGGTAGAACGCGTGCTGCCCGTTGGTGCCAGGTTCACCCCAGACGATCGGGCCGGTGTCGTAACCGACGCGGCTCCCGTCGAGGCGGTTGGACTTGCCGTTGCTCTCCATGTCCAACTGCTGCAGGTACGCCGGGAAACGGTCGAGCCGTTGGGCATAGGGCAAAACCGCATGGGTCGGGAACCCGAGGAAGTTGCGATACCAGACCCCCAACAGTGCGGCCAGAACCGGCACGTTGTGATCGAAGGGGGTGGACCGGAGGTGCTGGTCCATGGAACGAAATCCGCTCAACATTTCGTGAAACGAGTCGGCCCCGATGGCGATCATCAGACTCAGACCGATGGCGCTTTCGAACGAGTAGCGGCCGCCGACCCAGTCCCAGAATCCGAACATGTTGTTGGTGTCGATACCGAACGCCTCCACCTGCTCGGCGTTCGTCGAGACGGCCACGAAGTGTTTGGCAACGGCGGCCGCATCACCGTCGTAACCGGCCAACAGCCAGTCCCGTGCGTGGCGGGCGTTCGTGAGCGTCTCGATCGTGGTGAAGGTCTTGGACGCAACGATGAAGAGGGTTTCGGCGGGATCGAGCCCGGCCGTTGCATCGAGCAGGTTGGCGGGGTCGATGTTGGACACAAAACGGAAGTCGAGGTTCGGGTGGACCTCGGCCGACAGCGCGCGAAAGGCCATCAGCGGCCCGAGGTCGGAACCGCCGATTCCGATGTTGACGACCGTTCGAATTCGAGATCCGGAGTGCCCGACCCAGTCGCCGGACCGGACGCGCTCGGAGAATGCGGCCATCCGATCCAGAACCTCGTGGACATCGGGCACGACGTTCTCTCCGTCGACGATGATCGAGTCGTCCGGGGCGGCGCGGAGCGCCGTGTGGAGAACCTCTCGCCCTTCGGTGGAATTGATCGGCTCGCCAGAAAACATCGCCTCGATCTTGTCGGCCACGCCGGTCTGCGCGGCCAGATCCAATAGCAGCCGGATGGTCTGATCCGTGACCCGATGTTTCGACATGTCGACGGTCAGGTCGGCGGCGTCGAATGTGAGTCTGGTGGCCCGGTCGGTGTCGGCGGCGAAGAGTTCCCGCAGGTGCATCGGGCCCACCTGCTCGGCATGAGCAACCAGGGCCTGCCATGCGGATGTCTGGGACGGGTCGGTCGTAGTCATTCTGGGTCCTGATCGTTCGTGAGCCGATGTTCGGTGTCGCTCGGTGTCTGTCGGCCGCCCCGTCGAACGGGAAGGCCTTCGTGCAGCCAACCGGCCTCATGATGTTGTCACAACCCAGTGCCGCGATCCTTTGTTCCTCGCCTCGAAATGGTGGAAGAAGATGCCGGGCTCTCGTCTACCTTGATCCGATGCAGAGCACACGAAGGCGCATCACGCAGGGCAGCACGTTCGAGGAACAGATCGGCTACTCCAGGGCCGTCGTCGACGGGCGTTGGGTCTTCGTGGCGGGTACCACCGGGTTCGACTATTCGACGATGTCGATCTCCGATGACATCGTCGAACAGGTAGACCAGACGCTGGCCAATATCGCCGCAGCACTCGCCGAGGCCGGCTCCCATCCCGACGAGGTGGTGCGGGTCAAGTACTACCTGCCCGACGCCGACGATTTCGAGGCCTGTTGGCCCTCTCTCCGTCGCTTCTTTGCCAACGCCCTGCCGGCCGCCACCATGTTGCGTTGTGATCTGGCAGACTCCCGAATAAGGATCGAGATCGAGGTCACGGCCTTGAAGCCAGAGGAGATGACATGACGGTTCGGGTAGGCGTATTGGGCACGAGCTGGTGGGCGGACTCCATGTACCTCCCCGCCCTCACGAACAACCCGGAGGTTGATGTCGTCGGGGTCTGTGGCCGGAATCCTGAACGGGCGGCCGAGTTCGCCGCCACCTGGAACGTACCGAACTGGGCCACCGATCCGGATGCGTTCTTGGATCCCGATGCATTGGATGCGGTCATCGTTGCCACCTCCAACGACAGTCATGAACATCTCACGATGCTGGCGCTGGAGCGTGGGCTGCACGTGTTGTGCGAGAAACCCATCGCCACCAACCTGGAGGGGGCGAACCGAATGGCGGACAAGGCTGCCGCCACTGGCGGAATCACACTGGTTCCGTTCACCTATCGGTACATGCCCACCTTTCAGTTCGTAAAGGAACTGGTGGACGACGGCTTCGTCGGGAGGCCCCACCACCTCAACCTGCGGTACTACACCGGCTTCGCTCGAGACACCGCGTACAACTGGCGCTTCGACGACGACCTGGCCGGCTCCGGGGTACTGGGTGATATCGGCAGTCACTGGCTACATGTAGCTCGGTGGCTGTTGGGTGAGGTCGTCTCAATCGGATGCGTCAGCGAGCGGTTCGTACCCAAGGATGACCGACCGGACGGGACGCCGTACGAACGGGGCGAGGACTTCGCCCAGATGACCGTTCGTTTCCAGAGCGGCGCCATCGGCACGTTGCTGGTGAGCGCCGTGTGTTGGGAAGGGACCGACTTCGGACAGAGCCATCACCTGGATCTGCATGGCACCGACGGCACCATCTACTCGCTTAACGACTGGTCGTCAGTCCAGGAAGTCCGCGGCCTGAAGGCCGAGGAGACCGGCCCGCCACCGCTTCTTGAGATCCCCGACCACATCTGGGGCGAGGCCCGGCGGGATCGGGTTCATGACACCTATCGGGATGTCTTCCGCGTGAACCAGTGGATGATCGGTGAGTGGATCACCGCCGTGGCAGAGGGCCGCCAGTGTGAACCGGACCTTCGGGAAGGAGCCCGGGTGCAGGAACTTCTCGAGGTAGCGGTCCAGAGCGCCAAGGACGGCGGCCGGATGATCGACGTCTAAGTCGCCCCGATTCCACACGAAAACGCAGAACCGCCGCCGGATCCAGTCCGGCGGCGGTTCTTGTTCTCGTTCAGACGTTTGTCTTAGGCGTCGACGCGTTCGATGATCGTGGCATTGGCGAGACCGCCGCCCTCACACATCGTCTGGAGGCCGTATCGGCCCCCGGTGCGCTCCAGCTCGTTGACCAGCGTGGTCATGAGCTTGGTGCCCGAACAACCGAGTGGATGGCCCAGAGCGATGGCGCCGCCGTTGACATTGGTCTTTTCGAGATCGGCGTCGTGAGACTTCTGCCATGCGAGGACGACCGATGCGAACGCTTCATTGACCTCGAAAAGGTCGATATCGGACATTTCCAGACCGGACCGATCGAGCACTTTCTCGGTGGCCGGGATCGGCCCCTTGAGCATGGTGACGGGGTCGGTGCCGACAACGGCGAACGTGTGGAAGCGGGCCCGTGGAGTGAGGCCGAGCTCCTTGGCTTTGGCGGCGCTCATGATGAGCACCGCTGAGGCGCCGTCACTGATCTGGCTCGAGTTCGCCGCGGTGACCTTGCCGTCCTCCTTGAAGGCGGGCTTGAGGGTGGCCAGCTTCTCTACCGTGCTGCCCTCGCGGATGCCTTCGTCGCGGGTCATCATCACGGTCTCGCCGTCGATGGTGACCGGCACGGGAATGATCTCGTTCTCGAAGCGACCTTCAGCGGTGGCCACGGCGGCTCGACGTTGGCTTTCGGCGCCAAAGGCGTCGAGGTCCTCACGGCTGATGTCGAACTCGTCGGCAATCATCTCGGCGCCGATGCCCTGGGGCGGAAGGCCCGACTCGCTGTAACGCTCCAGCATGTCCTCCGGGAAGGGGAATCCCATGCCTTCGACGATCGTGGCCCCCATGGGGGTTCTGGTCATCACCTCGACGCCGGCTGCCACAACCACGTCGTAGGCGCCGGACATCACGCCCTGAGCGGCGAAGTGGATCGCCTGCTGGCTCGATCCGCACTGGCGGTCGACCGTGGTGGCGGGCACCGACTCGGGCCAACCGGCGGCGAGCACTGCGTTTCGGCCGATGTTCAGCGACTGTTCACCCACCTGCATCACACAACCCATGATCACGTCGTCGACGACGGCCGGATCGATGCCGGTGCGCTCCTCGAGAGCCTTCAACACATGACCAGCCAATGCGGCGGGGTGCCAGTCGGCCAACATGCCGTTTCGACGTCCGGCCGGGGTGCGGACCGCATCAACGATGACTGCTTCTTGCATTTCCATGGTTTCTCCTAAGGGTTTGATTTGGGCTCATCGCTGAGCAAGTTCTGTTGTAGCCGCAGCAGCATGCTGGCAAGCGCCTGGCGTTCGGATCGATCGATGCCGTGACGAAGTCGGCGGCGAATCTGCACGTCGATTTCGGCGACGCGGCCGGCGAGTTCCTTGCCGGAGCCGGTTGGCGCAACCAACCAGACTCGGCGGTCGTCCACATCGGCCTGGCGTTCCACGAGGTTGCGTTCCTGCAGCCGGTCGACCACGGTGCCCGCCGCCGCCCGGCCTACGCCGAGTCGTTCCGCCAAGGTGGTCTGTGTCTGCCCGCCGTGTTCGACCACGTACATCAGCAACATCGCCGAGGTGAGGTTAAGGTCCAGCTCGGCCAGCCCATCGTCGTACGCGGTACGGATACTCCTGGCCGTCGCCATGAGGGTCGACTCGATGCGCATCCACGGCGATGCATCGAGTTCGTGTTGGGAAGTATCCGTCATGACTGTATGGAACTATACAGTTTCTCTCGCTACAGTCAACGTTGTGGCTACCGACATTGCAGACTCGACCACCGCCGACGATCTTGAGGCCTATCGCAGCGAGGTCCAACAGTTCCTCGAAGCGAACACCGTGGTCGACCCGTCGATCGATGACTCCCGCAAGTACTTCATGAACCTGGCCGATGCCGGTCTGGGTGGAACCGTGTACGACAAGAGGTTCGGAGGCGCCGGCCTCACCAAGAAACACGACCGAGTCTTCCGCGAGGAGGCGGGCCGATTTCCGTTCATGGGTTCGGAGTTCATCATCAGCCACGGCATGTGCCTGCCGGTGCTGAACGACTTCGGAACCGACGAGCAGAAGGAGCGCTTCATGCCCGACTGCATCGCGGGCCGGACGATGTGGTGCCAGATGTTCTCCGAGCCGGGCGCTGGTTCCGACGTGGCCAGCCTGCAGACCAAAGCTGAACGTGACGGTGACGAGTGGATCATCAACGGCCAGAAGGTGTGGACCACCCTGGCCCACATGAGCGATTACGGCGTCCTCATCGCCCGCACCAACCCCGAGGCGGTGAAACACGCCGGGATCTCGATGTTCATCGTTCCGATGAATGCACCCGGCGTCGAGATCCGTCCGATCCACCAGATCGATGGCGGGCGTCATTTCAACGAGGTGTTCTTCAGCGACCTCCGTATCCCCGCCGATCACCTGCTGGGCGAAGTCAACAACGGCTGGAACCAAGCCACAGCGATGTTGATGTACGAACGGGTCGCTATCGGCACCGTCGGCAGCGGCAAGATCAACCAACCCGTCTTCAAGATGCTGAAGGCGGCCGCCGGTGCGAACGGGCAACTGGAGGATCCCATCGTCCGTCAGCAGATGATGGAGATTTACAGCATGGAGACCACCAAGGCCCTCATGGCGCTTCGCACCAGAGCAGAGATGAAGGCCGGCAAGGCGCCGGGGCCGGCCGGTTCGCTGGGCAAGCTGTTCGGTTCGAAGATCCATTGGCGCATGCGCGACGTGATGATGAACATGCGGGGACCGGCGTCGATGGCGTGGGACCCGGACGCGCCGGGGGGCGAGGACCTCTCCCGCTACACGCTCAACTCGTTCCAATCGTCGATTGCCGGCGGCACGGATGAGATTCAGAAGAACATCATCGGCGACCGGGTTCTTGGCCTTCCCCGAGACATTTCGGTCGACCGGGGGGTTCCATTCAAGGATCTGAAAACCGGCACGCAGCGGTCCGACTAGAACCGGTCTGGTTACCTTGAGACCGAGGGTCGCGCCAGACGATTACGGGTTCGTTCCGACTGAACCGCGAAGACTCCTGTCGCCAGGATGATGAGGCTGCCGACGATCGTGAATTGGTCCGGCACCTCGCCAAAGAGGAGATACCCGATCACCACTGCACCGGGTAGCACCACGTATCGGAACGGCGCCGACACGCTGAGGTCGCCGACCCGAATCGTCTCGATGCTGAACACGTATCCCACAACGAGGGCGATGACCGAGAGGGTGAGCCACAGATAGGCCCGGGCCGGCAAGGCCACCCATCCGGGTAGTGACAGCGCTCCGGTGAGCAGTGCCAATCCGACCGCGGTGACGAAAGAGATCGAGACCAGTGGGGTTGTCGAGTCCACCCGCCGGGTGGCCAACTCTCTCACCACCAGCACCGACGCCGCAAGCAACACGACCAGCGACCAGGCCGAGAACCCGTCGGTGGCGGGTCGAACGATGACGATGACACCGACGAAGCCGAGCAGGATCGTGAGGTACTGACTGAGTGCCACCTTCTCCCCCCGCACGATCGCGGCGGCCAGCGTGACGAGGAACGGAAGAACCTGGACCAGCGCCTGCGCATTGGCGAACTCGATTCGGACCACGGCGGCGAAGAACAGAGCGGCTGCGATCACCTCGGCCGCAACCCGAAGCAACAGCGGAGCCTGAAGGTGTCGGCGCTGTGTGGTCTCTCCTCTCACGATCCCTGCGACGCCAAAGAGCGTCGCCAACCCAATGCTGCGCATACACAGGACCTGATAGACCCCCGCACCTTCTTCGGTCACCTTGCGGACCAGGCCGTCGTTCACGACGTACCCGAGCGAGGCGAAGGTCATGTACAGCGACCCTCGCGCATTCGCTGACAGCTTCCCCACCCTGGGCAAGGTATCTGCACTCAATCCAATGCGTCTTTTGCCCGGTCGGACCTTGTGTTGTCGGACCCGTCGTGAATCAGATTCATCTCGGCTCAGAACGCAGACGAACCACTCGATGACCACAACGCTGGACGAATGATCAAGAATGATGGATCCTGAGGTATTCACACTCTGATCGACAACGGTGATGGTGGACCCATGACAACTCCACCGAACTCCACCGCCCAGAACCCCACCGCCCAGAACCTCAGCACCCCTACCGCCGACCCCAGCCTCCAACGCAAGATCATGCGAACGTTGGCCAAGAAGTCGTTCGGCACTCTCGCCACCACATCACCGGCGGGCCGATCCCACAGTG
>CALGOA010000191.1 GCA_937958015.1 uncultured Acidimicrobiales bacterium
CGACATCTGCCGATGGTCCGGATGACGAACACCTACCTTGCCGCCGGTGACCAGACACCCGATGAGATCATCGGGGGAGTCGATGAGGGTGTCTATGTCGCCCGGCTGGGCGGCGGTCAAGTGAACACCGCATCTGGCGACTTTGTGTTCGGTATGACCGAGGCGTACATGATCAAGGACGGCAAGATCGACGAACCCATCCGAGAGGGTCAGCTGATCGGCAACGGGCCGAAGGTGTTGCAGATGATCGATGCGATCGGCAACGACTTCGAGATGGGACCTCCGGGCACGTGTGGCAAGGACGGTCAGGGCGTTCCTGTCGGTGATGGAGTGCCGACCCTGCGGGTCACCGAGCTCACGATCGGCGGCACCAGCTCGTGAGCCCCGACGAGCTACTGAATCTGGCCGATTCGGTCGTCGCCCTCGCCGAACCGGGCGAACAGATGGAGGTAGCGGTGTCGGCTGGCCACTCCACCTCGGTCCGGGTGTACGGGGGAGAGGTCGAGAGTTACACCAGCGCCGACTCCAGCGGCGCGGGCGTCCGTCTGATCATCGATGGTCGTGAGGGATTCGCCAGCGCCGGGTCGCTCGATCCTGAGATTCTGAAGTCACTGGTCGTCGACGCCAGGGAGAACGCGGCGTTTGCCGAGGCCGACGAGTTTGCCGGCATCGCTCAGCCCGACGGTGTCGAGCCGGTGGCGGTCGACGCATGGCGCGATCAGGTGCTCGATATCACCGCAGAAGATCGGATCGAGCGGGCCATTGAATTGGAGCGTCGCGTGCTTGGCGCTCACCCGGCGATCACCGGTGTTCGCACTGCGACCTACTCCGATTCTGCCGGAGCCGCTGCGCTCGTTTCGACGGCCGGCATCCGTTCCGGTGACCGTTCGACCAGCGTCGGTTCGATGGTGCAGGCTCTGGCGGTCGATGGCGACCGAAGCCAGACCGGATTTGGCTGGCACGGTGGCCGTGCCCCCGAGGACATCGACTTCGATCACATCGTGGAACGCGCCGTGAGCCGGTCGACCGGACTGATCGGAGCCACCAAACCGGAATCGGCCACGGTCGATCTCGTCCTCGACCCCCAACTCACCGCAACGGTGCTGGGCCTCACGGGCGGAACGTTGGCGGGTGAACGAATCATCAAGAAGCGGTCGCCATTCGTCGGTCGAGAGGGCGAGACGGTGGCATCACCGCTGCTCACGATGGTGGATGACCCCACCGATCAACGTTCGCTCGGGGCCGAAAGCACCGACGGTGAAGGCATCGCGTGCCGTCCCGTACCCCTCATCTCGAACGGCGTGCTCGATGGGTTCCTGTGGGACAGCTACACCGCTCGCAAGAGTGGCACGGCGACCACCGGTTCAGCACTGCGGGGAATTAGAGGCCTCCCCTCGCCGGGGGTTCACGCCCTGTCGGTGGCGGCCGGCGATGGCGGAACGCTGGAAGACCTGATCGGTTCGGTCGAGCTCGGCGTTTTCGTCTTTGCGCTGGCCGGAATCCATAGCGGGGTGAACCCAACCTCGGGTGATTTTTCCGTCGGGGTGGAAGGCCAGATGATCCGCAACGGATCGTTGGCGGAACCGATCAGTGAGTGCACGATCGGATCGACGCTCCAGCGCCTGCTCCTCGGGATCTCGGCGGTCGGATCCGATCGGGTCTACCTGCCCTCGGGTGTGGCGGCGCCCAGCATGATCATCGGTGGCGTGCGTCTGTCCGGCACCTAACGCTGCTAGAAGCTTGTACAAACAAGCTGGCGAAACCGTAAACACTGGGAATAGCTGTCCGATGGAGACTGGTGACGGTACAAGACACCTCACCGGCGTTCTCCGCCCTGACCGCTTCGACGATCTCAGAGCTGTGGAGCCGGGTCCACATGCGTTCAGAGTCGCGCCTGCATCAGCTCGAGTTGCTGATCAGCCACATGTTCGACCGCGAACTCACCGAGGTTGAAGCCGGACACGGCATTAGCTACGCCAGCGAATTGGCCAGCCGCCTCGGTCTGCTGGGGGTTACCTCTGGTGCATCCAAGCTTCGGCGGGTAGCCGAACTGCTGCATTCCGCCGACGTGATCTCGCTCGAATTGGAGCGAGCTCAGCGTCGCCCCGAGCTGGCGATCCAACTGGCCGCCCTCACCGACGAGGTCCGCGGCAACCTGGAGGACGCGGCCGCAGACCTCCAGCTCCTTTCGCGAGGACCCAGCTCGGTCGTCATTGTCGGAGGCCAGGGAGAACTCACCGATTCGATGCTCTGGTCGTGTGCGTCGTCGGGCCTTGCGGTCCGGCATGTACCGGCCCACGAGGTACATCGGGTCGCCGAGATGACCCCGAACGCCATCGTGCAGATCCTGGATGACGCCGACCACATCGCTGACTTCTCCACGCCGCTCCAGGTGGCGTGTCCCGAGATTCCCCGCATCGCCTTGGCCCCCCGCCTCACCGCGTCTGAACAGGTCCGCCTGGCTCGGGTCGTCGATCTGGTCATGCCGCGGCGGACCCACCCAGACGTGGTCAGTGAGGAAGTGCAGCGAATCGTTCGAGGTACATCGCTGGAACGGTCGGTCGGACTCTTCGGCCCAGGGGCCGAGGATCTCGCAGTTCATCTGCACGGCCTCTCCGCCACCGTCTACCCGTCGGGCCCCGCTCTTGTTCAGGCGGTCGTCCAGGGCGACGTGCGGAGCGTCCTGTGCGCTCCCCAGCCCGATGGTCGTCCGGCGCTCAGTCTGGTGCAGCTGCTGCGCAGTGAACGCCGAGGCCGCACGATCGTGATCGGCTGTCTGGGAGTCGACCCCGATGATCGTCACACCGCAATCTCGATGGGGGCCGATTGTTTCTGGCCCACCTCGGTTTCCCGACCCGAAATCGCGTCGGAGCTCCTGAGCCGCGTGAGCCGGAACGCCATCGTAGATGCGTCGATCTCCGAGGTCGCCGACAACGCTGTTATCCCGTGGGCGGTGGGAAACGTGCTGCTGCAACGGCTCATCAACGACGCGGCCCGAGCCAAACTGATGGTCTCGATCGCGCTGCTCAGCCTCCCCGAGGACCGATCGACCGACGACCAGATCGCCCAGGCGTTCCGTCGCAGCGACATTGTGACCCGCCGCGACGGCCGCACCCTCGTCGTTGGACTGCGCGGGGCCGATCGAGCCACGCTCACCCGGCGCCTTCAAACCACACTCGATCATCTCCAGCCCGGACTGAGCCGAATCCGATCAGCGATCATGGAGTATCCGACCGACGCCCGATCGGCGTCCCAGGCGATCGAACGGGCCGAGTCAGCCATCGCCCGCTCCACCAAACTCGGCGGTCCCGCCGTCGTTGGGATCGACTGGTGTGAAGATCACGAATCACCGCCGGATGTTCTGGTCGTCGACCCGGACTCGACCCTGACCGCGGCGCTGAGCGCCAGCCTCGAACGGTCCGGAATCGACTGCATGCAGTTGGACCCGACCAGCCAGGCGGCGGCAAACGAACCTCGATATGGCCAGATGCTGCCACCTCGAATAGCGATCCTCGACGTCGATACCGAACGGTCCGGACACATGGATGAGCTGCGACACTTCCGGCGGCTGTATCCGGCCGAGTCGACGAAACTGATCGTGGTGGCGTCGGACCTTCCGCTGGCCCTCATCGACAACGCCTTCAGCGTCGAGGCCTTCGACGTGATCCAGAAGCCGATCAACCTCCAACTGCTGGTTCGTCGAATCTCTCGCGAGTTGCGATCATGAGCGGCCTGACGGTCCTGCTTTTCAGCATTGGGCTCCTGCTGGTCGTGTCAGTCGCCTATCTGATCCTCGGAGCCGCTGCAGACTCCCGCTCGGCCGATGCGCTGAAACGGCGACAGCGTGCCGTCGACGCATTCGCCGCGGTGCTCTTTGCCGAAGACCCCAAGGCGCTGGTCTCGTTTCCGGTCCGCCGCAGCGTGGAACGCGACACGCTCGTCGAGGTCGTATCGACACTGCCGGTCCAGCTGGGCATCGACGGCCGGGACCGCCTGCGGTCGGTGCTCGAGACGCCCCGAACGCTGCGTACCTTCCAGCGCCTCGCTCGATCTCGACGATGGCGATCCCGCATCGATGCAGCTCGCCTCTGCGCCTTGATGGGAACCGAAGAGGATCGAAACGCTCTGCTCGCCGACCGTCACTGGGCCGTTCGAGTCGTAGCTGTGTCGGCGCTCTCACAACATCAGGTGGCCGGCCACGCCGAGGAGGTCGCGGGCCTGCTACTCGATGACAAACCTGCTGTCCGCATCGCCGCGGCGGAGGCTCTCCCGGCGGCCGGAGTTGATGCTGTGCTACCGCTCAATGTCATTCTGCAACAGACCAGTCCCGACCGCGAGGCTGCGCTCAGGGCGGCGAGCCGACTGACCGACCGTCTGCTGATCGGCGCATTGATTCGACACGCCCACTGTGACCACGTTGGCAATCGTGTGCTGGCAACCACCGCCCTCGCCCGCCAGAGCCCAGTGGAAATCGAGTCGGTACTCCTAGAACAGCTAAAGGACCCCGCTCCTTCCGTGCGAGCCGCTGCCGCCGACGGTCTAGGTCGAATCGGTTCGCCGATGGTCTACGGCGCCCTTCGCGAGGTGCTCACAGATTCGTCGTGGATGGTTCGCCGCGCCGCCGAGCAGAGCCTTGCTTCGTCGAGCGCCGCAGGTGGAATGTTGGTCCGACAGCACCACCAGCGTCGAACCGAACTGCCAGCTGCCGGACAGCTTCGCCGCAAAGTGCCGTTGCCCGTAGCCGCTGACGAACGAAGTCGACTTCTCTGATGATTTCCACGTTGCTCGTCGTGGCGCTCCTCATGGCGCCGGTGCTGGTCATCGCTTTTGCGATCTTGAGGATCGTGCTGGTGTTCACCACGATCAGTCGACAGGCTGATCTCGGTGTCGGGGCGGTCTCGGCCGCGATCGACCGGGCCTCACTTTCGCTCGGGTCAAAGCCGGTGTCGCTCATTCTGGACCTCGAGGACGTCCCCGCCGATCAGGATCTCGTGGCCCTCGTGCAGCGATTTCTCGGGCAGCGATATCGGGCGCTCGAAGTGCTGGTGTTAACCGGAGATGATGGAGTTCCGGCCGAGCTTGCTGTCGCTTTTGACACGGTGGAGAGCTCGGTGCACAACGGTGTCACCATGCATCGTTCCCAACGCGACGATCGCCTGGCGCTTGTGACCATAGTGAACGAGCGGGCGATGCTGGCCGACGACAGAGTTTCAGCGGCGGTCCAGGTTGCGGCTGGCGAATTGGTGTTGCCGGTCGACTATCGCTGGGAATTGAAACCCCTCGCCATCGCTGAGTTGGCGGCACCGTGGCTGCACCATCCGACCAACGTTGCGTCGTTTGGTGTCATCCATCCGGTGAAACACCCGAAGAAGTTGCGCAAGGGCCGCACCGTGTCGATGCGTGCCGACCTCATCGCTATGAGCGGGCTCGGCAACACCGCCGACGCTCACGCCGTGTTGGGCGCCATCGGCTCCGGAAACGACGGCGGCATCATCGGTATGTTCCAGCGGCGCACGTTCGTCCGAATGGCTGGACTCGATGGCCCGCTCCGGGACCCGGCCACCTGGACCTTCGTTGGTGATCAGCTTCGGATCGATGCTGATCATCGAACCGTCGAGAACCGAATCGAGATCCTGCCCCAGCCGATGGGCACGATCTATTCGTCGGTTTGGTCTTCGGTTCCAGCATTCTCTGAGCAGCACGGACCATCGCTGTCCCGAAAGGTGCTGCCGGTGAAGACGGGCCTGATCGTCTCTCAGGTGATGCCGATCCTCTCTCTGGTGTCATTCGGTGCTGCGATCATCGGGCTGGCCACGGGATGGCTGTCTGCCGATCTCGTTCTGATCAGCCTGAGTGCGCCCATCGTGGCAACCGCAGTGCTGGTGATGACCATGATCATGGATGATCGAGCGTTGCGTCCGGTTGGAAGCACACGGGAACGATTGCGAATGCTCATCGGCTCGTTCGATGCCGGCCTGTCGGGAATGCTGGGTTCACCGTTCCGCTGGCCGGCGGGCATATTCAATCGAGCCTGACGCCAGAGCCTCGAACACCGACCCCACCGACCGGCGGTCTACTACTGCGGTGATACCGGCCTCGCCGATCTCCACGATGCTGGCCTGAGCGATCACCCTGGCAGACACGAACGAGTCGCCCGCCTGCACCCCGATCAGATCGACATAGTCGCCAGCGACCAGTTGAGGTGGTGCGATCGGGTGGGGCAGGGTAACAACCCTCGTCTCCGGGTCGACCCCGTGACGATCCTCGACGAGGTGCGATTCGGAGAGGATCTGGCCCGCGACGACGAAGCCGGAGGCGACCCGGCCGGAGGGAGATGCCACGACCGGGGCTGCAGGAAGCAGCGCGATCGGGATCGATCGAATCTCGGTATTCGTAGCGTCCACAACGGTGCCGGGGGAGAGGTTGTCCGTAGCCACCGTGACCAACAACGAATCACCCCACCGCGAGCGTTCATCCTGAGCGGCCGAGACGATCGAGAACGTCGCAAATCCGACGACGCTGGCGACGACCAGCGCCACCATGTTCCGGCGGGGAATCGTTCGCAGGCGATGGTGCGCCCGCAGGGCGAGCGCGGTGGTAGTGGACATTGGACCGGCCGGTCGAGTGAGCCGTCCGGTTGAGCGGGATTCAGTTGTCATTTCAGCTCCGCAGGAGCGGACCGAGGCGGCTAGGAGGTGCCGGCCTTGTCCGAAGATTTCTTCGAACCGTCGGTCGATTTGGCGGTCGAGGTTGACTCCGATGTGGAGGACTTCGACTCCTTCGATTCCGAGTTCGAACTCTTGGGGCTGCTCTTCTTCTTGCCAGCCGAGTCGTTCTTGTAGAAGCCGGAGCCCTTGAACGAGATACCCACCGGCGAGAACACCTTCTTCACGTTGTGGGTGTGATCGTCGCCCTTGATCTTCTTCAGGGTTGCAGCACTCATCGACTGCTCAACCTCGAAGCGTTCATCGCAGTCGACACATTTGTATTCGTAGAGCGGCATTGCTTCCACACGATATCGAGCCGCGTACGATAAACGGTATGAGCAAACCTGTTCGCAAGGCTGTAATCCCTGCTGCCGGCTTCGGCACCCGCTTCCTGCCCTTCAGCAAATCCGTCCCCAAGGAGATGTTGCCGATCGTCGATCGACCGGTGATCGACTTCATCGTGGCCGAGGCGGTCGCAGCCGGAATGACCGACATTCTGATCATCACCTCCCGGCACAAGAAGGTGATGGAGGATCACTTCGACCGGTTCCCCGAACTGGAGGTTGCGCTCGAGGCCAAAGGCAAGTCCGATGAACTCAAGCAGATCGTCGATATCACCAAGCAGGCCAACATTCACTTCATCCGACAAGGTGAAGCCCTCGGTCTTGGACATGCGATCGGAATGGCCGAAGCTCATGTTGGCGACGAACCCTTCGCCGTGCTGCTCGGCGACGACATCATGCACGAACGAGCCGGTGTGCTGAGCGGCATGGTGGACGCATACAACACGCACGGCTCCTCGGTGGTGGCGCTCATGGAGGTAGATCCCCAGGACATCGGCTCCTATGGCTGCGCCGCCACCGAATCCACCGACAACGATCGGCTCAAGAAGGTCACGGGGTTGGTGGAGAAGCCCAAACCCGAAGTGGCGCCATCCAACCTGGCGGTCATGGGTCGGTACCTATTCACCCCAACGATCTTCGAAGAGATTCGCAAGACCGGCCCCGGCGTTGGCGGCGAGATCCAGATCACCGATGCGATGCTCTCGCTGCTGGACCGTGAGCAGATGCTCGGGTACACCTTCTCCGAGGGCCGTTTCGATACGGGCAAGAAGGAGGACTACCTCCGAGCGGTGGTCGAACTCACGCTCGAACGGGACGATGTCGGACCAGCCTTCCGAGAGATCCTCGCCGACGTGTGCCGCCGTGAAGGGCTCGTATGAGTCTCCTGCCGTTGGCCGACGCTCAGGCGCGTGTACTGCAGCAGATCCAGCCGCTCGGCACCGCCATGGTGCCCATCGGCGAGGCCCGAGGTCTGGTCCTGGCACAGACGGTTCAGGCCCGGGAGAACATCCCTCCTTTCGCCAACACCGGTATGGACGGGTTCGCCGTCCGGTCGGCCGATACCCAGGGTGCCACCCCCGACTCGCCGGTCGATCTTCAGATCGCGGGCACCATCGCGGCCGGAGCTGTGGCCGAACGCCCGCTCGAGGCTGGGGAAGCCATGCGCATCATGACCGGTGCGCCCATCCCCGAAGGTGCCGACGCCGTGGTGATGGTGGAACTCACCGCGGTCGACAGTCCCGACAGTGAAATCGTGCATGTGAATGCCGAGGTTGGAGTCGGCAATCATGTCCGCCCGGCCGGTGATGATCTGACCGAGGGGACAGAGATCTTTACACCCGGCATCGTGTTGAGCCCGGCTCACATCGGCATGCTCGCCACCCTCGGACTTCAGGAAGTTGAGGTGATCGCCCGACCCCGCGTCGGCGTGTTCTCCACCGGAGACGAACTGATCACCGGACCCGAGGCGCTCGGTCCCGGACAGATCCGCGATTCGAACCGGCCCCAATTGTTGGCGCTCGTGGCCGAAGCCGGCCTTGAACCGGTCGATCTCGGCTGGTTGCCCGACGATGAGAGCGTGATCGAGGCTGCGCTGCGAACCGGCGCCGAGACCTGCGACGCACTGCTCACCAGCGGTGGGGTGAGCATGGGCGACTTCGACTTTGTCAAGACACTCCTGCGTCGGCTGGGCGAAATGAACTGGATGCAGATCGCTATCAAACCGGCCAAACCATTCGCCTTTGGCACCGTTCTGGGCACGCCGATCTTCGGACTCCCCGGCAACCCGGTCAGTTCGGCCGTCAGCTTCGAACTGATGGCTCGGCCCGCACTGCTGAAGATGATGGGTTATGAGAACACCCAACGCCGATCGGTCTGGGCTCTGGCCGACGAGCCGCTCCTGCGGGCACCCGACGGCAAGACCCACTTCACCCGGGTGCGAGTCACCGAAGCCAATGACGGAGCGCCCCGCATCCGTTCCGCCGGGGGACAGGGCTCTCACCAGCTCTCAGGCCTGGCCCTGGCCAACGGCCTCGCCGCCATCCCCGACGGCGACGGCGTCCAAACCGGCGACCGTGTGCGCGTGATCATGCTGTGATTTTTGCCTGCGCTCGCCTCGGGGTCTACGTGGCGAACGCGGTCTAGGTGGGACCGTTCGCTGGGCTCGGTCTGGTTTCACTTTGGTCGGGTCGCTGCGGCCACGTTTCACGGAGCCGGGGCACTCGCTGCGTGCTGTCTTGTTCTGTTTCTTGCCTGCGCTCGCCTCCTGGCGGTGCGTGGCGCTGTTTCCTGCCTTCACTCGCCTCCAGCGGTGCGTGGCGAACGCGGTCGTCGTTTTGGGCGTTGTCTGGGTTCGGTGATCTGTGAGTAGTTCGGGTCGCTGCGGCCACGTTGGCACGGAGCTGAGTAGAGCGCTGCGTGCTGCCTTGCTGGCGCAGCGGCAACGTTGGGCTGCTGTTCTTATCTTGCTTGCGCTCGCCTCCGGTGGTGCGTGGCGAACGCGGTCGTTGTTTTGGGCGTTGTCTGGGCTCGGTGATCTCGGAGTAGGTCGGGTCACAGCGAACGCTGCGACAAGCACAGCGGCCACGTCGGCACGGAGCTGAGTAGAGCGCTGCGTGCTGCCTTGCTGGCGCGGCGGCAACTTTGGGCGTGTTTTTGCTTGCCTGCGCTCGCCTCGGGCGGGTTTTGGTTTGGCTTACTCTTTGCGGCGGAAGGGGCCGGACTTGCCGCCGGTCTTTTCCCAGAGGGCGATGTCGCCAATCACCATGCCCTTGTCGGCGCTCTTGCACATGTCGTAGATGGTGAGAGCGGCCACCGAACATGCAGTGAGCGCCTCCATCTCGACGCCCGTGCGTTCGATGGTGTCGACCGTCGCCTCGACTTCGACAAAGTCATCGCCCAACTGAAAATTGATCACGATGCCGCCGATCATCAGCTGATGACACAGGGGAAGCAGGTCCGGCGTTTTCTTGGCGGCCTGGATCCCGGCGATCCTCGCGACGGCCAGGACGTCTCCCTTGGCAACCGCGCCGCGGGCGATGAGGCTGGTGGTTTCGGGTTCCATCATGACCCGTCCCCGAGCCGTGGCCCGGCGGTGGGTCGGATCCTTCGGCGTGACGTCGACCATGCGCGCCCGTCCCAGCGGATCCAGATGGGTTAGCTCCCGTTCAGACATTCCGAAAGACTACCGCTAGCCGCCCAGTTGGCTCATGGACTTGGTCGGGCGAATGAAGTGCACCTGGTTGATCGCGTGACCCGCCCACTTCTTCTTCACCTCGCCACGAATGGCATCGAGGATGTCCTCATCGGTGCCGCCGTCGCGCAGAAGCGGCCGAAGATCGGTGTGGCCCAGGGCGAATAGACAATTGCGAAGCTGACCGTCGGCGGTGAGGCGCATGCGGTCACACGCCTCACAGAACGGTTCGGTGACGCTGGCGATCACGCCGAATTCGCCCGACCCGTCGGTGAACCGGAACCGTTCGGCGGGGGAGGAGCCACGAGTGATCGGCTCGAACTCGTACTCGGTGGCGGCGGTTTCGAGAATCTCCTTGGCGGTGATCACCCGTTCGTTCGACCATTCGCTCTGCGCGTCCAGCGGCATGAATTCGATGAACCGGACCGTGACGCCGTTCTCCTGGCCAAACCGCAGGAAGTCAAGTACCTCGTCGTCGTTGATGCCCCGCATCGGCACGACGTTGAGTTTGACCGGGTCGAACCCGGCCTCAACCGCCGCATGAATTCCCTCGATGACACGAGAGAGCTCGTTGCGTTTGGTGAGCTCGAAGAATCGATCGGCGTGCAACGTGTCGATACTGATGTTCAGGCGCTGTAGACCAGCGGCCTTGAGGTCATGTGCGATAAGCGCCAGGGTGGCGCCATTCGTGGTCATCGACAGTTCGACGCCGAGAGCCGCCAGACGTTCCACCAGGATGGGCAGCCGGGCTCGAACCGTTGGTTCACCACCGGTGAGTCGAATCGACTTCACACCCGCCTCATTTACGAGGATGGAAGCGACTCGAACGATCTCTTCGTAGGACAGGATGCCGCCCCGGTCGAGCCACTGCATTCCCTCTTCGGGCATGCAGTAGGCGCACCGAAAATTGCAGCGGTCGGTTACGGAGATTCGGAGGTCGGTATGGACCCGCCCGAACGTGTCGATCAAGCCCTCTGCCATCTCCCTACGCTACATGGCTATTGAGTTTCGCCCAATGTCGGGGCTTGCCAACAGATGGGCGCGGACCCCGACTAATAATAGGTAGAAACACCCGCTTCACCCAGGAAAGCCCCGCCGAAATGCCCCTGCCCCTCTGGCAAATGTTGATTGTCGCCCTCGTCGCCGGACTGTGGATCGCCTGGTTGGGCGTACCCTTCTTCCGCTCCATCTTCACCCGTGAGCACGACTCCATCGGGTCCTTCCGCCAGCAGCTTTCAGCGATGGGACGAGCGCCCGAAGAGGTTCTCGAGGAACGCAACGGAAGTCAGCTGGCCACCAGCCCATCGAAGTGGCGGGCCCAACCGGTGCACAACCGTCGCCGCCAGATCTTCCTGGCCCTGTGCATGTCGGTCGTGGTGTCGCTGGTGGCCGCAGTCATCGGAGGCGGATTGTTCGTTGGCCTGCACCTCACAATGGACGTCCTCTTCGCCACGTTCATCGCCTTCGCTAACCGGTCCGGTGCCCGTGAACTCGAACGTCGTGAGACGGTCGTGTACCTCGACGAGTACGACCGTTACGACGACTCGCCCTACGACGAATACTCCGACGAGGACGACGAACTTCTCGTCAACTACGGGTAGCCTCACTCGATCCCGTTTAGTCGGGGGTGTAGCTCAGTTGGCTAGAGCGCCTCGGTCGCATCGAGGAGGCCAGGGGTTCGAATCCCCTCACCTCCACTGCATTTGGCTCCACTCGCCTCAGGCGAGTTGGAGCCTTTCGCTTTTCTACGCCCTCGTTCCTCGGGCTTCGCTCCGCTTCACGCCCGCAACCCGCCTTCGGGTCGCTTCGCCCTCGCGTGCGTCCTAGAGCGTCGCTTAGCGGGGCGAGCGGTTTGCGTTTCGCTTCAGGTTTGTTCCCCCGCGGGGCCCGTTCTGCCTCCTGAGGCGCTGATGTGTTTCTCGTCTGCACCGTGCCGAGGCGCGGTCCCGGGTGAGCAGGTGGCGGGAACGCGCCGGAACTGACGTTAGACGGCGTGAACGCGTCTGAAACGTTCGAATCGGTCGGTTCGGGTGGGTTGGGACTAGTTGTCAGAACGAAGTAGGAGGACAGCGACGGCGACGAGGGGGAGCGACGCCATGATGAGCAGTCCC
>CALGOA010000192.1 GCA_937958015.1 uncultured Acidimicrobiales bacterium
TACAGCATGACGTTCCGGGCGGTGTTCCTCGTCGCCATCGTCGGCGCCATCTTCTGGGAACCGGTGTACCACCTGATCCAGCAGTACCGCTGGGAGAAGGACTGGCCCACGGGGTTGGGGCTGATCACCGGCATCCCCGAAGCACTGGTGGTGTTTGCCCTGCTCGGCGACAACGTGCCAGTGGGTGCGTTCTTCTGGCATTTCACCACAACCTGGCTCCTGGTCTGGTTCGTGCTGAACGGCCCGATCCGTGTCCTGCTCCCCCGCTGGAGGTTCCGTGGCGGACGCATCATCTGATTCGGCCGCTCGACTGGATCTCTCCTTCATCGAATCGGGCCGCGAGGCCCGAACAGCCCGGGAACGCAAAAGGACCCTCGCCGGGTTCCTGGTATCCGCGATCGTCTCTGCGATCTGGCTCGTCTACATCCTGTCCAGCTCGGAGATTCGGGCGCGAGTGAGCGACAACTTCGTGCCGGCCATCACGATGGTGTTCGGGAGTTTCGTCGCCGGGTCCACACCCCAGGGCGGGGGTGCAGTCGCCTTTCCCGTGTTCACCAAAGGTCTCGATATCCCGGCCGAGGTTGCCCGTTCCTTCTCGCTTTGTATCCAAGCCATCGGAATGACCTGCGCGTCGGCCGCGATCATCCTCGGACGCCGACCGGTGGTCTGGCGAGCGGTTGCGATCGGTGCTCCCGCCGGAGTGGTGGGCTTCGTCACGACGCTCTTCCTCGCCGGTGATCCGAGCGTTGCCTTCTGGCCATCGACACTGCCCGGTCCCTACGTAAAGGTCACGTTCACGCTGGTGGTGGCAGCGATGGCGTGGGTGGTGCTCCTCGGCCTCCGCACCCCGATCCGCCGAGTGTCGGACGCGCTACCCGATCTTCATGGCCGCCTCTTCGGAGCGCTGCTTATCGCTGGCTTTCTGGGCGGCGCCGCCTCGGCCCTCGTCGGCTCGGGAGCTGACGTCTTCATGTACCTCTTCGTCGTCGTGCTCTTTGGGGTGCGAGCCGGAATCGGTGTTCCCACCAGTGTCATCACCATGGCCACGATCTCGGTGCTCGGTTTCCTGATCCTCGGCATCGCCGATGGCCAGTTGTCGATCGAACTTGGCGGAACCGCAGCGAACCCGGAGGTGCTCTCGGTTGGGGGGCAGGCGCTACCGGCGGGGTCCGCCGCCAGCCGATTCGATCTGTTCGGCATGTGGATTGCGGCGGTGCCGGTGGTGGCGTGGGGCGCTCCCCTCGGGGCCTTCGTGGCCAGTCGTATGTCGCCCAAGGCACTGGTGACCTTCGCGCTTTCCATCGCAGCCGCCGAGGTACTGAGCACCGTTATCTTCCTGTCGGAACTCCGGTCCGATATTGCACTTGCAACGTTCGCCATCGCCGGGTTGCTGCTCTCCATCGGTGGCATCACCTGGTTGGCCTCATCCCGCCAGCGACTCTTCGGGCTTCCACCGATCGACATCGGCAGTCTGCTCACCCGAACCAGTCTCGAAACGGCATCGAGCTACCGCCTCGACAACAAGGAGTAAGCCAGTGCCACGACACGTCCACCAACCGAAGGGGATCCGATGAAAGGCATCGCCGACTACATCTTCATCGAACGAATGGGCACCGGGAACCACGGTACGTTCTGGTTGGCTGAAGCTCCGGAACGACTCGCCGAAGCCGGTCATGATCGACTGGGCGTAAAGGTTCTCGACCATCATGCCACCGACCAGGACTTCCGCCGAATGGCGAACGAACTGCAGGTGTACGCAGCCATCGATTCACCCTTCCTCGCCCCCATCGTGGACGCGGGCCAACAGGACGGAACCCTGTATTACTCCACCCCGTACTACGACAGTGGGTCGGTGGGTGCGCCCAGCAGGCCGCTGACCCTCCAGGAGATCATCAACTGCATCGCCGATGCATCCGAGGCGGCGCATGCCCTGCATGAAACCGGCGTGGCCCACCGCGACATCAAACCGGCCAACATCATGGTCACCGATGACGGACGGGGGCGGCTGGCGGACCTCGGTCTCGCCCAGATCCTCACCCCGGGCCAGACCGTCACCGGCGTTGGTCCGGTCGGCACCATCGAGTTTCTGGCGCCCGAGCTGATCCGGGGCGAGGTTGCAGGACGACCGACCGACATCTGGGCTCTGGGCGCGACCGCACACCGGGCGCTCACCGGCAAGAGCCTCTACCGCGATCTGCCCAGCAACTCGCTGCTGGACGCACTGCGTTATCTGCTGGACACCTCACCCGAGTTTCATTCAACCCTCCCGTCCGAGGTGCTCCCGATCGTGAAACGGTGCCTCCTCGCCGATCCGGCCCAACGATTTCCGACCGCATTGGACCTCGCCACGGCGCTGCGGGGAGTGGCGGTATGAACGACCAGTATCTCCTCGAACACATGGAAGCGATCCCGCTCGATGGCGAAGGCACGGTCGTGCGGCGTCCCGGCCTCGTCGCAGTGTTCGCCGGCGACCCCTCCGACGTCGCCGACCTTCTGACCGAATTCGACGCATCCTCGCCGAAGGGACTGGCGCTGATCGAGGAACTTCGGGATCTCGACGGACTCGAAGTAGCCGCCGTGGTCGACACGCCGATGGGGGTACAGCTGGTACTCACCGGAGCGATGCACGCACTCATCGATGAGGGCGACCCCGACGACCCCGGCCTTGAAGTCAGAACCCCGGCGGGTGGAACCGTCACCGATCTCGATGATCGGAGCGCATCGGTGTGGATCGGTACGGCCGGTATCCGCAACGTCCTTCGCCACTCGGTCTTCAACCTCGAGGCTGGCACGGTTCCCGGCGGTGGCATCCTGCTACGACCCATTCCCTCCGCCGCTGCGATCGACACCCCCGCGGCGGCAACCCTGATCCCGCCCCCAATCGTGGACGAGCCGGCTGTCGTTCTGCCCTTCGAATCGATCGAGCTCAAACCGACCGCTCCACCCGCTCGACAGTCACTCCCGATCGTTGCGGCCGCTACTCCCGAAGCGATCCCGGCGCCGGCGCCGACCGAAGTCGAGACGTCTACACCAACCCCGTCGGAACGGTCCACGGCCGATGACCAGGTCCGAGGCATCCGGTGCAGTAGGGATCACTTCAACAACCCCAGCGCCGCGTACTGCCAGGTGTGTGGCATCTCCATGATTCACCTCACCCACCGGTTGGTCCCGGGCCCTCGGCCCACCTTGGGGTTCATCGTTTTTGATGACGGCGCCACGTTCGCCCTAGATCGGGCCTACCGATTGGGACGACAACCCGACCCGGTGGCCAACGCTGAAACGATCGCGATCATTGACTCCGAACACAGTCTGTCCCGACATCATGCCGATCTGTCCTTTGACGAGTGGAGTGTCGTGTTGACCGACCGGGGCTCCACCAATGGAACGTTTCTTTGGGACGAGTCGGCCGGTCGTTGGAACCGGCTGGCAGCAGGCGTCCCCACCGTCCTGCCCACGGGCGCCCACGTCGCTCTGGGGCGGCGCACGTTTACCTATGAAAGCGCCACCAGAAGTTAGTTGTCGCTCGGGTGGGTACGACCCTAGGGCGTCGCCTCGATCGGCAGAGTCCGGGCCAAGGCCGTGGCCACCGCCGATACGCCGGCAATGCTGTTCGGCAGGCCGGCATGTGAGGCGTTTACTTCGATGACATCAGCATCGGGATCGATCGAGGTGCGCCAATCGACGATCCCGTCGGACTTCGAGAACACGCTGACGAAGTCGACCGTGGTCGGCATCGGAAGGTAGCGATCATCGTCGACCCGCTGTTCGGCCTCGGTGTCGACCGCTCCGAACACTCCCGTGCGCCACAACCGATCGAGGGCC
>CALGOA010000193.1 GCA_937958015.1 uncultured Acidimicrobiales bacterium
CACGAAGAGCAGCGGTGCCACCGCATGACCGAGGAATGCGGTCTGGCCGGGCACGACGTTACGGCCGATGTACAACAGGTCGAACGCTCCGATGATGGAGACCAGCGAGGTCTCCTTGAACGTTGCGATGGCCTGACCCACAAGGTTCGGGATCGAGACCCGCAGCGCCTGAGGAAGAACGATGAAGACCGTCCGTTGGAGCGTGGTGAGGCCGAGCGCATCCGACGCTTCGAACTGACCGGCCCGGACGGCCTGCAGACCACCACGGATGTTCTCGGCCATGTATGCGGCGGAGAACAAGGTGAAACCGATGAACACGCCGGCGATCTTCGACACTGCCATCCGACCCGGCAGGAAGAGGTTGAGCAGGGTGTCGAAGAAGAACAGGATGACGATGAGCGGCACACCGCGGACCGCTTCGATGTAGGTGGTCGACATCACTCGAAACAGCGGCATCTTTGATGTTCGAGCTAGGGCCATCATGACACCGAGCGGGAATGACGCCAGCATGACGTAGTAGCCGAGGGTGACCGAGATCATGAATCCGCCGAGGAACTGCGGCGAGTTGAGATCGAGGCCGTTCGGGGTGTTGATTCCGGTGATGAGGAGGTGGCTGATCGCCACCACGCCAACCCAGGCCAGAGCGAAGCCTCGTCGGGCCTCTCCGGCAAAGGTGGGGGCCAAGAGCGCAAAGAGGCCAAGGGCCAGAATCGTGAGGCGAATCTTCTGCAGCATCGACACCGAGCCGGTCGCCGCCAGAACGAAGGTAAGGATGCCAACGCCCAGGATCGCCAGGCCGACGATTTTTGCCAGTTGCTCATTCCCGGGCAAGGCCAGGAAATAGAGCAGTGCGCCGCCAATGACCGCAAAGCCGATCGCCAGCGGAATGTGAACCGTGGCCACCTCACCCCAGTCGAAGAGCGGCTCCCTGATCACGAAGAAGATGAGGAACGCCGGTCCCAGAATCCACCATCCGACCATGACTCGACGGAAGACCGCCGGTGGCAGAACGTTCGCCAGGGCCCGACCAACGAAGTAACCAGCGATCGTGACCGCCACCATTAGTGTCAGCCACAGTTTGGTCTCCCGCAGAATCGTGCCGGGTTCGAGAACCGCCTGAAGGTCGATGAGCCGGTCGTTGCCGAAGGGCACGAACCAGATCACCGCAACCACGGCGACCGCAACGGCGATCAGGACCGACGTGAGGCTCAGGCTGCGATCGTCACCATCGGGAGCGGACATGACAACGAACCCTGCGCCCACCGCTAGGAGGGCGCCGAGCACGAACATGATCGCCCGAGGGGCGAAGCTGATTGGTGCCAGCAAACCGACGATGGCGATGAACGCACCGGTTCCGGCCACGTTGATCAAGGTCTTCCGCACCGTAAATCGGGGGAAGTACCTAAACGCTCCGACAGTCAACGTTGCGGTGAATAGCAGGGCGCCAAAGGTCAACCAGATCCGGCCGTACTGGGAAGCGGGGTAGTTGTTCGTGAACAGCAGTCGCATGTTGGTGGTGACCGAGTGCCAGTCACGTTCCTCAGCGAAGATCAGGCCCAGAATCCAACGCAGGATGCCTAGCAAGATGGCGCTGAACAGGATCGTCTGAATCGTGTTGCTGGCCGAAGAGAAGAGATTGTCCTTCATCCAGCGTCCTGGGCTCTTGGCCGAACCCTTCGGGGCGGAATCCTGGGCGGCGATCCCCTCGACCGCGTCGGCTGGTAGTGCAAGTAGTCCGTCCATGTCAGCGCTCCACGATGGCCAGGCGGCCGTTGATGTAGTTCACTACGACCGAGATCGTTAGTGACAGGGTCAGATAGAAGGCGGCCCAGATACTGAAGACCGCCAGGAACTGGTTGTTCTTGTTGAACACGGTCTGTCCAACTTGCACGATGTCGGTCATCGCAACCGCGATCGCCAGAGACGTGTTTTTGGTGAGGTTCAGATACTGGTTACCCAGTGGCGGCATCACGATCCGGAAGGCCTGGGGGAGGATGACCTTGCGCAGCGACTGGCTGCGGCTGAGGCCAAGCGCAGCGGCCGCTTCGGTCTGGCCCTTGGCCACGGCGAGTACGCCACCTCGAACGATCTCGGCGATGAACGAGGCGGTGTAGAACACCAGGCCGAAGAACACCGCCGCAAAGTTGACCGTCAGGGTGAGGCCAGTGGGACCGAAGTTACTGAACCGGCCGGTGTTCACGGTGGGTTTCATTCCGTCGAGCGGTCGGTTGTTCCGAGCCACGTCGTTCACGTCGGAGCCGAACTTGTCGCCGAACCAGCCCCAGAAGTTTGCGACCGAGTTGACGATCCAGCTGGAGAGTCCCGGCCACAGAATCCACACCACGAAGGTGCCGATCATGGCCAAGATCACTGCGAACACCATCCGGAAGTAGTCGTCGTCGGAGAGCTTCGCCAGACCGGCCGGGGTGCGACGACTGTTGAGGAAACGGCGAATGAACTCGAAGGCGGCGTAGAACGCCACTGCGGTGAGCAGTACCTGCATTGCAGCCTGAGGAATCGCCCGCCACGCATCTTCGATGGCATACAGCGGAACCTCGAGGAAACCCATGACCTCGTTGGCGAACCAGGCGATAACGCCGGCCACCAGAACCAGACCGAGTGTGACGCGGCCGGCAATACTGTCGCCACCTTCCCGATCGCGTTTGGCGTTCAGGCTCCGGTTGACGAAGTAGATCGGGATCGCAAACACCAGCATCAGCGCCAGGAACTGATAGAAACCGTCGGCGAAGAAGACCCGGGGGATCGAGATGCCCTTCTGCGATATGTAGAGCCAGCCCGGAATCGGCCCACTCTCGCCGAACTCCGAGTCGGCGTTCTGAAGCTCGGCGAGGGTGCTGATGATGGCAAACCACAGGATGATCTGCACGAGGACCGGAATATTGCGGAGGGTCTCGACGAAGATCGAACCAACCTTGTTGGCTAACCAGTTATTGCTGAGTCGGGCCAGGCCGACCAGAACACCCAGGATGGTGGCCAACAGGATTCCGGCGCTGGCCATTCGAAGGGTGTTGACCATGCCGGTAAACAACGCTCGGCCGGCGGTGTCGGGAACGGTGTCGATGCCTTCACTCAACTGGATATTGGCGGGCCCCGACAGCCAGTCGTAGTTCACCTCGAAGCCGTTCTCGGCGAGGTTGGTGCTGGCCACGTTGATCAGGAACCAGAAGGCACCCACGACCACGGCAAACACGGCGATCTGGATCAGCCACTTCAGTACCGCAGCATCACGCCACAACGGCGGTCGAGCGTGTTGGTTGCCCCGGATGGGCTGGTTGGCTATCGCCACGGATCTCCCCCTCAGAAGAACATGTCGCCGTTGGCGACACCTCACACGAAACTATGAACCGATGCGTGCAGTGTGACACGACCGCTCCGACAGCGCACGCAGAGCACCGAAGCGACCGACAACGGGGCGGGCCATAACGGCCCGCCCCGAACGTTCGGTAGTCGACCCAGAGGCCGACGAAGTTTGGACTAGCGGGCGGGCGGTGCGTAGATCAGGCCACCCTCGGTCCAACGGGCGTTGGCCGAACCGGTGCGCTCGAGGCCCACGGGGTTGAGGTTGCGGGCGAAGATCTCGTCGTAGTTACCGACCTGGCTGATCACGTTGTAGAAGGCGTCGTTGCTGAGACCCATGGCGGTCTGCAGTTCACCTTCGCCACCGAGGAGACGAACGCTTTCGGCGTTGTCGCCGGCCAGAGCAGCGTCGACATTGCTGCTGCTCACACCGTTCTCGTCAGCGATGATGGTGCTGTAGACAACCCAGTTGACAACGTCGGCCCACTGGCTGTCGTTCTGGCCGTAGACCGGGCCGAGCGGCTCCTTGGAGATGGGCGTTGCGGGGAAGATAACCCACTCTTCGCCTTCGGGCTGCTGCTGAGCCTTGCGGCCAACGAGGCCGGAACCATCGGTGGTGATGACGTCGCAGGTGCCGGCGATGAACGCATCGACAACTTGGTTGTAGTCCTCGAAGGTGTTCAGCGTGATGCCGATTCCGAGCTCGGCGGCCAGTTCCGAGATGTTGGTCTCGGTGGTGGTGCCGGCGTTGGTGCAAACGGTGGCGCCGTCGATTTCAGCGACTGCACTAGAACCGCTGAAGCCGTCGCTAGCCCGAGCCATGAGCTGCTGGCCGTCGTAGTAGGTGGTGGGACCGAAGTCCATGCCTACGTCGGTGTCACGGCTCTGGGTCCAGGTGCTGTTACGCATCAGCACGTCAACCTCGCCGGTCTGCACGGCGGCGAAGCGCTCGGCAGCGGTGAGGTTCACGAAGTTGACCGCGGTCGAGTCTCCGAGCACAGCGGCGGCTACTGCACGGCAGTAGTCGGCGTCGATGCCGTTGGTGGAACCGTCAGCTTCGGTGAACGAGAACGCCACGGCTGCTCCCGAGACGCCGCAGTTGAGGGTTCCACGTTCCTGAACCGCGGCAAGTGTGCCGCCGCCCTGGGTGAGATCGACGGTGCCGTCGTCTCCGTCACCGTCGTCGCCGCCATCACCGGAGTCATCTCCGGCGTCGTCGGACTGGGTGGTGCCGTCATCGTCGGCCCCTCCATCGTCGGCGTTGTCTGATGAGCTACCGCATGCCGCGCCAACAAGGGCGAAGGCAAACAACAGCGACAAGAGCTTGAGCAAATTTGTACGCATTTGGGTTTCCTTTCGTCGCCAGCGGGTCAGCCGTCGTTGGCTGAACTCTCCCCGTGTTGACAACTGTCCAGAGGGTAACCCAACACCCGTCGCACTTGCTTGTGCTGGTGTGACGGTCGTAACACTGCCGTCACACGGCGTTCAGTTAAATGGGTCTTTGGCGCTGTCAGTCCTCGATCAAATACACGGTGAGGTTGAGCTGGTTCTTCTCGATGGTGCCCAGGGCGCAGGCGACCGCGCTGTTGAGGTGTGCAAACTCTTCGATGGTCGTTTCGAACGTAATGAGTTCGCGCGGTCCACCTTCGGCTGTTCCCCGCCCGGTGGCCTGATAGGAGATGATCTCCTTGCCGGTGCCGATGCGGGCGGTGACGTCGAGGTTCTGGATGCCATCGGCTCCAACGGTGACCCGATCGATCCCTTTCACCGGCCGTTCACCCTCCCAGTGGTCCGACGTGGCCGTACCTTCGAAGGGAACATCGAGTCGAAATCCCGCCGACACCGCGCCGATCGGCGTGAAATCGAGGGTTCCGGAGATCTTGGCAAATTCGGTCAGTTTGGGCATTCGTTACTCCTACCAGATGGCGGTTGTGTCGAGCGAAATGACTTCGCCCAACGAGGTATGAAAATCGTCGAACCTCGGGGTTCGTTCGGTCCGTGGGGTTGATGCTGAGGGCGACTTGAGCTCATCGAGGTTGGCGTTTAGGCCGAAGGTGTCGAGTTGGGACTCGACCAGCGAGCGCCATTCGGTAGCAAGATCCTCGCTGGTCCGGGTCACGAAACCTTCGGCTATCGCATCTCCCTCGGCTTCGGGAGCACTCCAGAGACTGGGAGCCTCGGGCAGAATTGCGGCCAGCGCCGACTCCACCCGTTGGCGAGCGTCGGGGTCTGCGCCGACCCGCCCCATGAACATGGCCGAGTGGGCGAGATGGAAACGCTCGTCGTTTCGAGCCTGACGGGCCAGATCGGCTACGGCACCGACGGATGATCCTTCAAGTGCCTGCCACCGCAGGTCCTCACCCAGGTCATAGAGCCAGTGGCGGACCAGCGCCAGGTCCCAGGTGGGGCATTCCAGCTCGGCCAGGGCACAGGATCGGTAGTCGGACCGATCTCGAAGCAGTGCGTAGCGATCGATGTCTTCAGGTGGAACGAAGAGCCCAAAGAGAGCCAAGGCATGACCCAATTCGTCCTGGGCGATCGAGCAGAACGCCAGATCCTCTTCGAGGAACGGGCCCATCCCGATCCAGTTCGCATGGCGTGAACCCACCATGTGTTC
>CALGOA010000194.1 GCA_937958015.1 uncultured Acidimicrobiales bacterium
CCGCCAACCGACCGGACCGATCCCGGTCCCGGAACCTGGCGGAACCGGATTCGGTTCGATCATCTACCCCAAAACGGCGAGAGGCACGTTGGTCCCGCCATCGGTCGTGGATGAAATGGGTGGCCGCCGGCGGTATCACCCGCTCGACACCGACGGGAACCTTGTCAATGACCGGCCCGGCGGCCGTCACTTCGGGGCCGTGCAGAAACGCATGATCCGCTTACGCGACAACACCTGCCAACACCCCGGCTGCCAAACACCCCACCACCACTGCGACCACGACCACATCACACCCCACAACAGTCGAGGACCCACGCTCGTCGCGAACGGGCAGCTGCTCTGCAGATTCCACCACCGCTGGAAACACCGACACGACCCCCACGGCTCACAGATCTTCCAGGGCTCACCCGTCAAGCTCGAATAGCTAGCTGCTGAGCCAGATTCAACCGACCGCCGCGACACCCCGACCCGATCGGGGCCATTGACGTGGCTCGGCATACGGCGGATTAGATGTAGAGGACAGATTCCCTTCGACGGAAGGTTGCGGCTCGGCCGATGAGAAGCGTCGCTGGACTCAAGCGGTCAACGCAACGTCCGGTCTCAATCGTCGCAGCGAGCAGTGGATGCTTTCGATTGGGACTACGCGCTACACCGCTTGGGCCGACGTATCAGATCCTCGCGCGTGTTGGGCTGTGATTGCGGGCGCCGGTTGTCCGAAGGTTTGAGGCAATTCCCGCTGGAACACGCAAACGCTCCGGTGCATCACGCAAGTCGGTCCATAATGGGACATGGTCAGGCGAAGCAGGATCTACGACACTGCTTTGGCCAGCACGCGGGAGATCGTCGACAAGCACGACCTGATTGGCTTGCTGGAGTTCGGCGCGCCAGCCGATGAGTACAGCGCTCAGGCATTTGAACTCGTTCGTATGATTCTCTCCCTAGAGCCTGTTGACGAGGCTGCCGTCAACGCGGTCTGGACTCGTTCGTTCGGTGATGACTACTCGATGTCGGGCACAGACGTTCTCGCAGCATTTGTCAATGATCTTCGCCTACTTCAAGCAAGCCTCGCATGATCCGTCAAACAGCAAGAGTTGAGCCCGGTTGCCTCAGCCAATGTTGCATGCCCGGCGATCTCTTTGCCTTGATCATCGGTCCCAGTCGGGCGGCAAGGACGTCTCAGCCCGTTGTCCAGCCGAGCAGGAGTCCGACCGGAATCAGCACCCACGGGATCAGGGCGAGAACGATTGCGATCAGGGCGATGATTCGGGACGGATCCTTCGGTGGTGAGCCGCACCGGCCGATCGCCTTCCACAATCCTTCGAGCGGGCCATCGGTGGTTAGATGGATCCGGCGTCGAGCGACTGCGGCGCCGCGAAGCACCACCCAGGCAAGCGCCGCGATGAGCAGTCCAAGTACGACCGTGGCGATGATCTTGGAGGCCAGCGAGCTGAGGGCTGAGGAGATCAGCAACTGCAGTACTCGGACCGCCCCCGATACGACGGCACCGCCGAGCAGGAAGGCAGGAACACCGAGGACGCTTCGTTTGAACCCGGGCGTGATCCTCTCCATATGCATGCGGGCCCGCATGAGGAGCATTCGATCGGGGTCGTCCCGGGCTGCGTTGGCTTCGCGTCGTTCGTAGAGGCGCAACATGCTGTCGGCCACCGATGACTGGTAGCTGCGCACGATTAGGTGGGTGACCTGCTGGATCCCGAACGCAGCAATCGGTCCCAGAGGTCCGAGCCCGCCGACGTGAACACCTCGGGCCCCGTTGCGGTCCAGTACCTCCAGCGACCGGACCGCCAGCGCATGGGCCTCGGGGAACAGCTCGGGATGGCCCAGTGGGCGGCGTGCCGAGAGCTCCAGAACGATGTCCCGGTCAACATCGTCCTGTGCCCCGAGCGCAGACAGAATCGATTCGGTCGCCTCGCTGTCGCTCTTTCGGAAGGCCTGAAACGCCTGAAGCTTCTCGCCGAACTCGTCGATCATTCCATCCTTGGCCGGCGGTCGGTCGTCTGTGCTCACTACCCGATTCTGTTGGATTGCGTGGACCGATGGGGTGACCCAACCCACCGAAACCAGATCTTGGGATCGGCGGCCGCGCAAGCAGCGCGTAGGAACCGAAGCGGTGGGTACCGTCGAGGCCATGTCGCGACCCAAGAAAGGTAACGGGCGGGTCACGCCCAAGAAATCGGCGGAGTCGCCACCGGCTGACGCACCGTTCCTTCTGCCCGACGGCCAGCCGTTGATGGACCCGTCCGCCTTTGAACAGGCCATTCTCGACAGCACCGTCGAAGTGGACGCAGCGGGGAACGAACCCGAGAGCGATCCGATCGACATGCTGATGGACATGCTCACGCGTGGGCTCGAACTAGGTCCGGGGGAGTTCCTCGACCATGCCGCAGGGGCTGCGTGGATGATTCATCACGCCCTGCCGGAAGGAGAGCGGGCCGAGGCGGTTGGGCTCTACAGCAACCTCGATGAGGTCGGTGTTCCGCTGGCGGGTGCCCTCGAGGTGCTGGGGATGACCGAAGAGGTTCGCAGCGCAGCCACCGCCATCGCCGCACTCCAGCGGTCCCAGATGCCGCCATGGCTACGGGATCTTGCTCGCTCGACGGTGTCGGTATGTGCGATCGGCACCTACGCCCCTGGAGACGAGGTGGAGGTCCTGGTCGAGGCCGACGTTCCCGGTCACGGGCCGTTTGTGATCAGCGCCGTTCGCTCCCGGGTGGTTCACGAACTCATCTCGGGTCTGGTGATCGAGGACCGGTCGATCGACAGCGTGATCGCCGAGTTGGAAACCGCAGCCGAACCGGAGTCGGACGACGAGATGGCACTCAGCATCGTTCGGGTCGATCCGGTCGACGCCGCCAATGAATTGGCGCTCTCGGTGCAGCCAACGATCGACTGGGCGCTCGACCCGGCCGCCGGTGGGTTGCCATTCGAGAACGACGTGGCCTCGGTCCTGCCTCTGGCCCGCTGGGCTCTCTCGCTACTTCCCGACCCCACCGTCGAACCGTTCTATGGCTACGAGGGGGAACAACGCGAGGAAGCGCTCACCCGATACGAACAGGAGGTGGGTGCACTCGATGACCCTGAACGGGAACTGCTCGGTCGGGCGCTGGACTTCTCGGTAGAGCAGGACCCCTTCCGGTGGACGCCGATGCGGATCGTGCTGATGTTCGAACGCGCCGCTGCCGTCATCGATGATCCACCTGCGTTCATCGACGCGTTGGAGCCGTTTCTGCGGTTCAGCGCCGAGGTTCGGAACGAACCCGATCAGCTGGCCCACAACCTGACCGTGCTCGCCCAGGTCCGCGCCCGGGCCGACGAACTGTTTGGCTAGCGGACCGGTGGGTCAATCACCAGCGCTGCCGGCGTTGGTGGCGCCGAGGTTCATCGGTCGACGAGGCACGGGAGAGCTGGTGACGATGTTGGTGATCGTGTCGCCCTGTTCCCACACCTCATCGAGCAACGACTCGATTTCCTGGGTATTGCGAATGCGGGCTCGAATGATGTGACTGTCGGAGCCGGTCACCCGGTTCGCCTCTATGACCTGGGGGATGGCTGCGATCTTGGGATCGATCCCCACCGTGCTCATCGGTGCCTTCACACGAATGACGCAGAGGATTGGAAATCCAAGCGCTTCGTAATTAACCACGGCTCGATAGCCGCTGATCACACCCTGATCCTCGAGCTTGCGGACCCGGTCCGCGACGGCCGGCGCTGTCAATCCGATGCGTTCCCCAAGCTCCTTGAACGACATACGCCCGTCGGTCTGTAGGAGGTCGAGCAACTCTCGATTGATGTCATCAAGCACGATCATTTTGGCACACCTTCGCTTTCGAGTTACATTCGGCCGGTTGCTTTCGATACTAAGGTATCAAGGTCCAAGTTGGCGGTAGAAGCATGGAAAAATCATTGATCCACTCTCGGATCGTTCGTACAATCAAGTCATGATCTCCTCCCTCAAGAAGCTCGCCGGATTCGGCACCTCCTCCAGCTCCTACGTCGATCAGCTCGACGCCTCCGGCGCCCACTCCGCCGGCCGTCCCCGCACCGGCGATCCCCGTCTGGACCTCGCCAACGCCGATCGTTTCCCCCGTTTCTGAGCTGCCAATTTCGTGTCTGTCGGTGACGACCGACACCTGGCGCTCAGCTACACTTTGTGAATGGCTCTAACATCTCGTAAGCCCCGTCTAACAGAACCGTTAGTACGGGACAACGGCGAACTGCGACCCGCCACATGGGACGAAGCGATCGGCCGAATCGTCGAGGGTTTCACCTCGGTCAAAGAGACGCTCGGCGGCGACGGATTCGCCGTTTTCTCGTGCTCGAAGAGCACCAACGAAATGAACTACGCAGCGCAGAAGTTCGCTCGCACGGTGTTGGAAACCAACAACATCGACTCCTGCAACCGAACTTGACACGCTCCTAGCGTCGTCGGTCTGGCGACAGTGTTTGGAGCAGGTGGCGGAACGGTCTCGTACAAAGAGATCGAAGAAACCGACGTCATCCTGCTGTGGGGATCGAATGCCCGAGAAGCCCACCCCATCTTCTTCCACCATCTGATGCAGGGGCTCCAGAACGGAGCCCGCATGTACGCAGTCGACCCCCGCCGCACCAGCTCGGCCAAGTTCGCCGATCTCTGGTTGGGACTCGAACTTGGCTCAGACGTTGCGCTGGCGAACACCGTCGCCAACTACATCGTGAACAACGACCTTCACAACAAGGCGTTCATCGAACACAGCACCAGCGGCTTCGATGCTTACGTCGACAGCCTGGCCGAGTACACGCTGGAACGCGGCGAAGAACTCACCGGCGTTCCCGCTGCCGCCATCGCCGAGATGGCTCGCACCTACGCCACCGCCGAGACGGCTCAGATCCTCTGGACCCTCGGAATCACCGAGCACCACAACGCCGTCGACAACGTTCTGGCGTTGTGCAACCTTGCGCTCCTCACTGGCCACGTCGGCCGCTGGGGTAGCGGCCTGGTCCCGCTGCGGGGCCAGAACAACGTCCAGGGCGGTGGCGACATGGGGGCGCTGCCCAACAAACTGCCCGGGTTCCAGAACGTCAGCGATCCCGATCATCGGGCGAAGTTCGAAGCGGTGTATGGCCGGCCGATCCCGCCCGAGGAGGGTTTGCACCTCACCCTCATGTTCGAGGCGATGGAACGGGGTGAGATCACCGCAGCATACGTAATCGGCGAAAATCCAGCCGATTCCGAAGCCGACATCGCGCACGCTCGGAAGTTGTTGCGGGGCCTCGACCTTCTTGTCGTCCAAGACATCTTCCTCACCCGGACGGCCGAACTGGCCGACGTGGTCCTGCCGGCTTCGGTCGGTTGGGCCGAGTGCGAAGGCACCGTGACCTCCTCCGAGCGTCGGGTGCAGCGGGTGCGGGCCGCGGTGCCACCTCCCGGATTGGCCCGACATGACCAAGACATCCTGCGGGACCTCGCCCACGCCATGGGGTATGTCGAATGGGGTAACCCCTCCTCGGAAGACCTCTGGGAGGAACTCCGTTCGTTGTCGCCGATGCATGGCGGCATGACCTATGCCCGTCTCGAGAGCGAGAGCGGCCTGCAGTGGCCGTGCCCCGATCTCGATCACCCCGGCAGTCCGTTCCTCCACGGCTGGTTGTGGGAGGACGATCTGGGTGGCCGAGCTGGCGCCCCGTTCTCGCCCGTGGTCGCCCAGGGTCCAAAGGAAGAACTGACCGAGGAATTCCCGCTGCGGTTGACCACCGGTCGGGCCCTCGACAGTTACAACACCGGCGTGCAGTCGGGATCGATGGAGAGTCCCATTCGGTACGGCAATGCGCTCGACATGAACCCCGCCGACGCGGATCGTTTGCAGCTCAGCGACGGTGAAACGGTGAAGGTCACCTCGCCGCGGGGAACGGTTGATATGCCGATTCGTATCCAGCCCGACATCCCGGTTGGACTGACGTTCACCACCTTCCACTTTCCCGAGTTGGTCGACACCAACCTGCTCACCAACGACGCGTGGGACAAACGATCCGGAACGGCCGAGTTCAAAGCGGCTGCCATCCGCGTAGACAAGCTGGTAGGCGCCGCTTCATGACCGATCTGCACCTGACCTCCGACCGCGCCAACGCGGCCGAAGCCGCCGCGATCGACGCCGCGATCGCGCAGTGCGGGGTCGACCCGGTTCTGACCCACGAGGGTGACCGACTGATCCGGGGTGGCCTGCACCGGGCGAACGAACGACGCCACGCATTACTTCCGGCGTTGCACGCTCTCCACAACACCAGTGGTTGGATCAGTCACGGCGGGGTCAACCACATCGCCGAGAAGCTTGGCGTGCCGCCGGCTGAGGGTTACGGCGTGGCCAGTTTCTACGAGATGTTCCGCATGGACGACCCCGGCCACACCGACGACGTCGTGCATGTGTGCGTCGATGGTGCCTGTCAGATCGCGGGCGCCGATGGAGTGATCGTTTCCCTCGAGGCCGAGGGCACCAAGGTGCACCGCAGTCCATGTCTCGGACAGTGCGAACGCGCGCCGGCAATGTTCGTCCAGGGCAACCAGGGGCGCGACGACCGCGTCGATGCAGATTCGCAGATGGCAGATGCGGCCAAGGTCATCCCTCAACAGGGTGAACCACAACTTCAGCTGTTGCGTCGAATGGGCGTCACCGATCCCACCAGCCTCGACGACTACGTGGCCTACGGCGGCTACTCCGCCCTGACCCGCGCCTTCGAGATGGGCGCCGACGCAATTCTTGACGAAATGGAAACCGCTGGTCTGAAGGGGCGCGGCGGTGCGGCATTCCCCACCGCTTTCAAGTGGCGGGGCGTCAAGGCCGCGGAAGGTGACACCAAATGGATCGTCGTCAACGCCGACGAGTCTGAGCCGGGAACGTTCAAGGACCGGCACCTGATGGAATTGGACCCGTTCTCCATCGTTGAGGCGGCCACCATCGCCGGGTTCGTCACCGGCGCCCAAAAGGGGTACGTCTACATTCGGGGCGAGTATCCGCTGGCCACCGAACGGCTGCAGAATGCGATCGATACCGCTCGGACCCGCGGCTTCCTGGGGTCGTCGATCGCCGGGTCGAGCCTGGGATTTGAGCTCGAGATTCGGCGCGGCGCCGGTGCGTACATCTGCGGCGAAGAAACGGCGCTGTTCGAGTCACTTGAAGGTTTCCGTGGTGAACCGCGTCAGAAGCCGCCGTTCCCCACCACCCACGGTCTGTTCAAACAGCCAACTGCGATCAACAATCCAGAGACCCTGGTGAACGTGCTGGGCATCGTTCTCAACGGAGGCGAGGCATTCGCCCAGATCGGAACCAAAGACTCCACCGGCCCACGACTGTTCTGCCTGTCGGGTCATGTGGTGAATCCCGGGCTCTACGAAGTGCCCTTCGGTGTCACCCTGGGCGACCTAATCGACATGGCCGGAGGACCGGTCGGTGATCTCCGAACGGTCTTGCTGGGTGGTGCAGCTGGAAGTTTTGTTGGCACCGATGCCTTGACCATGCCGCTTACCTTCGAGGACACCCGAGCCGCCGGCGCATCGCTGGGATCCGGTGTCGTCAAACTGTTCAACACCGACACGAACTTCACCGCGGTGGTGCAGCGCATCGCCGAGTTCTTCCGCAACGAGAGTTGCGGGCAGTGCGTGCCCTGTCGGGTTGGCGTTGTACGTCAGCACGAACTGCTGATCCGTACCGCCGGCCGCTCCCTGAATGGCGAACGCGCCCTCCTCGACGACATGGATCTGGTGATGAAAGACTCATCGATCTGCGGGCTCGGGCACACTGCCTCCACGGCGGTTCGATCCGCAATCGACCTCGGCCTGATTGGAGCCTGACCATGACGATCGCTGAAGTTCCTCAGACCGAAACCATGGTGACCCTCACCATCGATGGAGCCGCCGTCACGGTGCCCGAGGGTTCCACCGTGTTGGACGCATGCAGCGCGGCCGGGATCGACACCCCAACCCTGTGTTACGCCGAGAACCTCACCCCGGTGAATGCATGCCGGGTATGTGTGGTGGAACAGGAGGGCTCACGCACCCTGGTCCCGTCCTGTTCTCGTCAGGCCGAACCCGACATGGAGATCAAGACCGACACCGAACGGGTTCGCCATAGCCGCAAGATGGTGCTCGAGTTCCTCGGATCGGGAGTCGACCTCAGTCAGGCCGACCAACTGCACGGTTGGATGGATCACTATGGAGCCGAACCGGATCGGTACGGATCCGACGCCATCCGGATCAACGAAGACGTCAAGATCCAAGACTCGCTCTACATTCGTGACTACGACAAGTGTGTGCTCTGCTACAAGTGCGTCGAGGCATGTGGCGACGACGCCCAGATGACGTTTGCGATCGCGGTGAGCGGCCGGGGATTCGATGCCCGGATCAGCACCGAATTCGACGTGACCCTGCCCGACTCGGCCTGTGTGTACTGCGGTAACTGTGTCGGGGTGTGCCCGACCGGAGCGATCCAGTTCAAGACCGAATACGACCTCCGCGAGGCCGATGACTGGCGGCCCGAAGAACAGTCGGTGACCCAGACGGTGTGTTCCTACTGCGGCGTCGGTTGCAACCTGGAACTCCACGTTCAGGATGAAAAGATCGTCAAGGTCACCTCACCGGCCGACCACAGCGTGACCCACGGCCATCTGTGCATCAAGGGACGTTTCGGTTGGACCTATGTCCAGCCGACCATCGAACGCCGACCGTAGTCAAACCGCCCATCGGTGACACCGTGGGCGTATCGCCGCCACGCTACGCGCGTCATTGGACTCTGTTTGTAGGTTTTTCGCGTCAAACCCGTGCTTTTGGTCGGTGCCGTTGCCATAGTTCGTGATCCGATTGCCACGTTGTTTCCGCCGACGAGCTTGAAGGGTGATGCATGTCCCAGACCACTGCGATGTTGTTGAGCCCACGGCGGCTCGTGCTTTGTTATGTGGCGCTGGCGCTTCTGGGCCTCGTGTTGATGGCGGTCGCTTCGACCGATCGTGGTCCCGACCCCGCTGATCAGTTCGATCAGAAACAGGTGGTGTCGGAGAATTCCACGATCGAAGCGGGCTGGGTACTGATCCAGAGCTCGTGACCGTCTTAGGACGCCGTGACCTCGATATCGGGTGGTGAGTCGATGCCGTCAAAGTGCACTGCGATCCTGGCCACTGCACCCCGTTCGATCTTCAGGGCGTCAGCACCTTCATCTCGTTTTTCCACCCCGTCGGGACGGCTGACGACAACCAGGCACGGCACGCTTCGGAGGATGTAGACCGCAGTACTCCGAGCCGCCACCAGGGCGGCCTTTGAGGGTGCCGCCCGTTTCGTAAGTAACGAATCGAACCGAGACCACTCCAATCGGTCCTTATTCTCCCGATCGGGCGTGGCGGCTGCGTGGACCCCAACTTCGATGGCGAGTTCAGAGATTGCCTGTTCCACATCGAGCGGCGCAGACCCATCGACCGCCCACCACACCCGTTGAGGACCAGGCGAGGGTGTCGCGGCCCCAGTAGCTACCGCGACGGCTGTGGCACCCGCCGCGGCTCCCGCTCCATCGACCGGGGCATCGCCAGCGAGAAAGGCGTCGGCACCGGCCCCGTGCAGACCAATGCGGGCAGGAACGTTGACCATGTCGTCGGGCGAACTGGGGATGACCGGCTCGGCCTGATCGGTTTCGTCATCGTCTGAGGAGCGACGGGCGATCGCCAGGATGCCGACACCAGCGGCAACCACACCCGCCCCGGCGAGCGCCAGTGGCAACACCGACGGGTCGTCGTTCGGGGCTGTGGTGGTGGCCTGGGCCTGTTCATCGGGGATCGTCGCTGAGGTTGAGGGAGCGGCGGTGGTGGTGGGTTGAGCCGTCGTAACGGGGGCCGCTGTCGTAGTGGGGGCGGCCGTGGTCGTCGGGGCCGCGGTGGTCGTGGGGGCGGTTGTCGTCGGAGCGTTTGTCACCCGCTGGGCATTCACCAGCGCGGGCATCGTGTCGGTGAGGAATGTGTAGCCGGCATCACCCGGGCAGGCCGTGAGCGAAACGTCGCGGTGGCCCGAGAGTGTGCTGAGGGTCATCGGTGAGCCGGCGGGATATCGAGACGAGCCAAGGCTGGTGAGCGTGACCTCGGAGCCGGGTTCGGTATCCAGTTCGTACCGATCGGCAAGGGTGGCGAGGAGCCATGCCATCGACGCTGCGGCTTCTTCGGTTGGTGGCGTGGTGCTGAGGTCTCCAAGGAAACAACACAGCTGCGTGTACCCCTGGTTCCCGCCGGTGGCCGAGCCCCGGACCGGTCCGGCCAAACTGCCTTCCCGGGCCTCCCAGATATCGCCGTACTTGTCGACCATGAAGTTGTACGCGATGTCGGCCCACTGCTTTTCGGGCCCGGCATGGAAGTCGTAGATGTCGCGCATGAGTTTTGGCACCTGTTCCTGGCTATAGGTGTTGCCAGGGATCAGGGTGTGGTGGACCACCAGAAGTTGCACGTCCTCGGACTCGAGAGCGAACTTGGGGGCCCGACCACCCTCGGCCCAGTCGTCGCGGGGTCGAATGGCGAACTCCTGTTGTCGGCCTCTCGCCGCATGCAGATACGAGGCGGCCTGAGCGGGTGAGATGCCATAGGCCGTGAGGCCCGCCAGTCCAGCGATCCCAGATAGCACGGTACGTCGGCTCACCGAACGCTCATCCATTAGCTCAACAGTAGCTTCTGACCCTCCCCAGCCCGGGTCATGTCACGGAGTCAACGCATCACCCGATGGCGTCGGGCATCGAGTCCTTACGGGCGCTGATGAAGGTCAACATCTCGGCATCGAGCGCGTCATCGAGCTCGGGAGCCTGGTAGTCGAGGAGCATCTGTTTCCACTTCTCGTTCGCTCGTTGCGCTGAGGTTTTCCCGCCCTCGTCGCTCCACTGTTCGAAGCTGTTGTTGTCGGCGAGGCCACTCATCCAGAACGCCGACTCGAAGTTCTTGAGCGTGTGTCCGTTGCCCAGGAAGTGCTGACCGGCAGGGTTGGTGAGGAACGCTTCCATCGCCTGACCGTTCTCGGACATGTCCACCCCACGGCCATACACGGACATCGCGCCAAGTTGATCACCGTCGAGGATCAGTTTTTCGAACGACAGCGCCAGTCCGCCCTCCAACCAGCCGGCGGCGTGCAACACGAAATTGACCCCGGCCTGAACCGTTGGCAACAGCGTGTGGGCACTTTCGTAGGCGGCCTGTGCGTCGGGTGCCTTCGAGGCGGTGAATTGGCCGCCGGAACGAAATGGCACACCGACGCGACGAGCCAGCTCGGCCATCACGTAGATCGCCAACCCGGCCTCGGGGGTGCCGAACGTGGGAGCGCCGGTCGCCATCGACATCGACGCCGCGAACGTACCGAAGATCACCGGCGAACCGGGCCGGACCAGTTGGCAATACGCCATACCGCTGAGTGCTTCGGCCAACGCTTGGGCGGCGAGACCGGCGACGGTCACCGGACTCATTGCACCGGCCAGAATGAACGGCGAGATGATGCTGGCCTGGTTGTGTTTTGCGTAGACGGTCGCCGCCCCGAGCATCGTCGCATCCCACCGAAGCGGCGACGACGCATTGATCAATGAGGTCAGGACGGTGCGATCGGCGAGGTCGCCGCCGAAGGCGATTCGGCAGAGTTCCACCGAGTCCTCGGCTCGTTCCGCCGCCGTCACCGAACCCATCAGGGGTTTGTCGGAGTACTTGAGGTGCGCATAGACCATGTCGAGGTGGCGCTTGTTGACGGGCACGTCGACCGGCTCGCACACGGTGCCGCCGCTGTGGTGGAGCGCGGGTGTTGCGTAGATGAGCTTCACCGCATTCTGGAAGTCGTCGAGACTCGCATACCGGCGTCCCTTGTCGAGATCGGTTACGAACGGCGATCCGTAGTTGGGAGCGAACACCGTGGCGTTCTCACCGATCTTCACATTCTTGGCCGGGTTGCGAGCGTGCTGGATGAAACTCTTCGGAGCGTTCTCCTGGACGATCTGCCGGCACAAACCACGTGGGAACTTCACCAGATCGCCTTCCACCTGGGCCCCAGCGGCTTCCCACAGTTTCAGCGCCTCGGGCGTCTCCTGAAAAGCGATACCGACCTCGTTGAGGATTCGTTCGGCGTTCTCTTCGATCTGGGACAGGCCGGCCTCGTCGAGAACGTTTACCGGTGCGAGCGTGCGCTCGAGATATGCGTCGGCGATCACCGGGGCCGAGCGTGCCGCCTGGCGACCGGCGCGACCGCCTCCGCCTCTGCTTCGTCGGGTCCGGGGCTGGGCATCGCTATCGGTCATGACTACTGGCCTCCTGTAGGAGTGGGGCGGGAACGTCGGCGCCGTCTGGCTCCGCCGGTCGAGGGTGACTGAGGGGATTCACTGCGATGGGGAAACGCCATGGCGTCCACAAAGAGATCCTGAAAGCGGGGTTCGGTTGCGGTTTCGATCTTGGTGACACGCGTGGCGACGACGGACTCGATCTCGCGCCGGTCCGCACCCGACAGCAACATCCGCACCGCGCCGTTGCCCGCTGAATTTCCGGTCGGGCGAACCGCCTTCGGTCCGAGCGGTCCGTTCGGCACCAATCCGATGCCTACCGCATAGACGGGATCGATGTGGGCGCCGAATGCGCCCGCCAGTCGGATGTCGTCGACCCCGGTGAGGCCGGCATGGTCCAGCAGGAGGTCGATTCCAGCCCGCAGTGCCGCCTTGGCAAGTTGGATCGCCCGAACGTCATTTTGGGTGATTCGGAGGGCAGGTCCGTCGGCGCCTTCATGGACCACATAGGAAGAGGTTCTGCCCTCCTCCACGATCCGTGTGGTTCGCGCCGCAGCTTCGGACCGGATGACACCCTCGCTGTCCATGAGACCGGTAGTGAACATCTCGCCCAGCACCTCGATGACCCCCGATCCGCAGATGCCGGGGATCGGCTGGGTGTGGTCGAAGGTTGGATCATCGCTCCACACCTCCTGGCCGATCACCTTGAACCGAGGTTCCAAGGTGTCGGGGTCGATCCGGACTCGTTCGATCGCACCGGCGGTAGCCCGAACGCCGCAACTCAGCTGCGCACCCTCGAACGCCGGTCCGGTGGGGGAGGAGGCAGCGAACAGTCCCGTCTCGTTGCCCAGCACGATCTCGGCGTTCGTTCCCACGTCGACCAGCAGTTGGTTGGTCGAGGAGCGGTGTGGTCCCTCGGCGAGAATTGCAGCCGAGGTGTCCGCTCCGACGTGGCCTGCGATGCAGGGGCCGACGTAGACGCTGGCATTGGGGAAAGGGAAGTCGAGTTCGGTGGCCGGAAGATTGATTGCTTCGGATGTCGCCAGCACGAACGGTGCTGCCCCGAGCGGCGTCGGGTCGATGCCGAGCAGCAGGTGATGCATCACCGGGTTGCCGACGAGGGTGACCGAGAGCATGCGGTCGGGCGAGCGGTCTGCCGATTCCAGTAGTTCGGTGATCAGCTGGCCGAGAGCGGTGCGGATGGCCTCGGTCAGATCCTCGCGCCCGCCTTCGTTCATCATCACGAAGCTGACGCGACTCATGAGGTCCTCGCCAAAGCGGATCTGAGGGTTCATGCGGCCGCTCGAACCGAGGACCTCACCGGTTGAAAGGTCGAGCAGGTGTCCAGCCACCGTGGTGGAACCGACGTCGATCGCAACACCACACACGTCGTCGACGAAACCGTCCCAGATCGCTTCGACCGAACCGCCCGGGGAGGTCGCGGTCGAGATCGCTACCGTCACTCCGGCGTCGTCGGTGGCCAGGGCCGGGTGAAGGTGGGGCAACAGTCGATTGGCCACGGTCACATCGGCGAGGTTCCACTGCTCGGCCAGGGCGTTGAGAATCAGCCCGCTGGCCGTGGCGTCATCGCCCAGAGCTGCCTTGGGGATCTCGAGGTAGTAGGGGCGTACGGTGGGATCGAGTTCGAGCCCGTCGAGGCGGACCTCTTTGCGTACTACCTGGCGGTTGATCTGGGATTCGGGCGGAACGTCGATGATGACGTCACCGAGAATCTGAGCCTGGCAGCTCAGTCGATGGCCGGGCCCCAGCGGTCGCTTGCCGCGATAGTCACGTTCGGACGGTCCGATCGAACCGAGGGCGCCTTCTGCACTGGTGAGCGCCCATTTGTCGAACGTGCCCGAGGGGGCTGTCACCTGACAACGACCGCAGATACTACGCCCGCCGCACACCGAGTCGATGTCGACCCCAAGGTCGCGAGCGGCCTCGAGCACCGTTTGGCCCATCGCAACACGGGTCTCGAGGCCTGCGGGTGTGAATACCACCCGAGCCTGATCAGGCGACGCGGTCATCGGTTCCCGAGCGGTCAGGTCCGGCGCCGGCGTCCACCGGCCCGACGGCCCCGCGCTCCGGTTTCGGCATTGGGGTCGCGGTTGGCGGCGATCCAGGCGGCACAGTCGCGATCGTTTCCGGCCAACACATCTGCGGCCATGATCGCATTCTTCACCTCGTCATGCAGCGGACTCATGATCGCACTGGTCATTCCGTTCGAGATAGCCATGGAGAGGAAGGTGCCCGTGATGGCATGGCGAGCCGGCAGCCCGAAGCTTACGTTGGAGGCACCGCAGGTGGTGTTCACCTGCAGCTCTTCCTTGAGGCGACGAAGCAGGGCGAAGACCTGTCGGCCCGCGGTTCCCATGGCACCGATCGGCATGACCAGCGGATCAACCACAACATCGCAAGCGGGAATACCATGATCTGCCGCTCGATTGACGATCTTCTTGGCCACCTCGAAACGCACGTCGGGATCCTCGGAGATACCTGTCTCGTCGTTGGAGATGGCAACCACGGCCGCACCGTGTTTCGCGACCAGCGGCAGCACCCGCTCCAGAACCTCTTCCTCTCCTGTCACCGAGTTGATGAGTGGCTTGCCCTGGTACACGGCGATGCCAGCCTCGAGGGCCTCGATGATGCTGCTGTCGATGCTGAGCGGAACGTCGGTGACTCCCTGCACCAACTGAATGGCCTTCGCCAGTAGGGCGGGCTCGTCGGCCAGCGGGATGCCGGCGTTGACGTCGAGCATCTGGGCCCCAGCCGCCACCTGAGCGATCGCATCGGCTTCGACCCGGCTGAAGTCGCCGGCCTTCATCTCGGCCGCGAGCAGTTTGCGGCCGGTGGGATTGATTCGTTCACCGATCATCACGAAGGGGCGATCGAACCCGATCACCACCTCCTTGGTGGCCGAACTGATCACGGTCTCGGTCATGACGGGCTGCTTTCGCTTGTGCTGGGGTCTGGTGTGATGTGGTCTTCGTTGGTGCCGGGAGCGAAACCGCCGTTCGCCACGTAGGTGTTGAGAACCTCAAGTGGGAAGCTGCGATCCAATTCCGCCGCGAGCGCTTCGGCTTCAGCCCGAGGGTCGGCGCCAGCGGGGCGGGCTTCGCGACGGACCTCGCCGATGTAGTCCGATGCCTCTGTCAGTCCCGCCTTCATCGCGGCACGGTCGACCGCCTTTTCGAATCGGGGCAGGAGGGGAAACTGGTGCTTCTCGCGTCCGTCGACCCCGTTGACGTGAGTCGGAATATCTCGCCAGTAGATCGTGACGAGTTGAGCGCTGCGTCGTCGAGCCATCGAACCGGGCAGCTAGGCCAGAGCGGCTTGGCGACGCTCGGTCACCATTGCCTTTGCCATCTCGGCTGCGACGGCGGCATCGCGACAGTACCCATCGGCTCCGACCGCATCGCCGAACTCCTGATTGAGAGGCGCACCGCCGACGAGGATGATGTATTCGTCCCGCAGTCCCTTCTCGACCATCGTGTCGATAACCACCTTCATGTACGGCATAGTGGTGGTGAGCAACGCCGACATTCCGAGGATGTCGGGTTTGTGCTCTTCTAGTGCTGCGAGGTATTCGTCGACGTCGGTGTTGATGCCGATATCGATCACGTCGAATCCAGCACCCTCCAACATCATTGCGACCAGGTTCTTGCCGATGTCGTGGATGTCGCCCTTGACGGTTCCGATCACGACCTTGCCGACGGACTCGGCCCCGGTCTCGGCCAGCAGCGGCCTCAGGATGGCCATGCCGGCCTTCATTGCGTTCGCGGCCAGCAATACCTCGGGAACGAAGAGGATGCCATCGCGAAAGTCGATACCGACGATGCGCATCCCTTCGACCAGCGCCTCGTTAAGGACCTTTCCGGGCCCCCATTCGCGGGCGAGCAGGATCTCGGTTCCCTCGGCGATCTCGTCGGCCATGCCGTCGTAGAGGTCATCGTGCATCTGGGCGACCAGATCCTCATCACTGAGTTCGGCGAGGACTATTTCGTCATCGAATTCTTCGGTCATGGGGGACACACCTCCTAGGGGAAACTGGACCCAGTGTGCCACACATCACGTTCGGATTTCCAACAGATGGAAACTTCCCGTATGATGGGAATCCATGGCTGCTTCGGTTCAAAGTGTCGATCGTGCTTTTCGGATTCTTGGCGCGCTCACCACCGGGCCATCCACGCTTAGCGAGATCGCTCGATCGGTTGATCTTCCCATCTCCACCACGTCCCGGCTCCTCGCCACGTTGGAGGATGTGACCGCGGTCGAACGGATCGACAATGTCAACCTGTATCGCATCGGCCCCGGGATCGTCACCATGGCGTCGGGTGTGGATGCATCCCGAAGCCTTGCTGCCATCGCCGCCGATGAACTGCGATCGTTGGCTACCGAAGCCGGCGAGGCGGTTGGCCTCTCGGTCACGTCGGGGTATGTCGTGCACGAAATCGCAGAGGAACGACCCGAGACTGCGGTGCAGTTGCGGGACTGGGTCGACTCCCGGCTGCCGATGCATCTGGTGTCGTCCGGTTTGGTCGCTCTGGCGTCGTGGACCGACGATGCACTCGACAACTATCTGAGCCGGGAACTGGAACGACCGACCCGCAAGTCGATGACCGATGCGGCGCAGTTGCGACAGCGGATCGCGCAGGTGCGTCTCGAGGGTCTGGCGTGGACCGTCGACGAACTCGAGGATGGAATCACCTCACTGTCGGCCCCGCTGATCGCCGCATCGGGTGAGGTCGTGGGTGGCGTCAGCATCCACGGCCCGTCGTACCGGTACCCGGGAACCCGGGCGGAAGAATTCGAGAAGCTGGTGCGGGCGGCCGCAGAACGCATCAACCTCCTCCTCACCTAACCCCGAGGTCCCTAACCGACCATCGCCGAGAACGCGGCTCGATGCAGTTCCGGTGTGGCCGCAGCGATAATCATCCCGCCCTCCAACGGTGGATTGCCCAGGCCGTCGGTAACCACGGCCCCCGCCGCCTCGATGATCGGGACCAGCGGGAGGATGTCGTAGGGCTGCATCAGGTTCTCGACCACCAGATCGACATCGCCAGACGCCAGAAGACCGTAGTTGTGGCAGTCGCCTCCGAAACGGCTGAGTTTCACCGATGCCTCCAAAGTTGCAAACCGGTCGGCCAAATCGCCGGTGAACATGTCTGGGGGATGGGTTGAGCACATCGTCGCATGTGCGATATCGGCGCATCCCGACGCCCGGGCCGAGGTGTTGGCTCGGTTCGGAAGGCCGGAGCGGTGAGTCAGTTGGTTCCCCACTGCGGTATAGGACTCGTCGAGTACCGGAAGATGCATCCAGCCTGCGATCGGGCTGCCATCGTTCAGGAGGCCGACGATCGTGCCCCACTGCGGTTGTCCGCTGATGAATGCTCGGGTGCCGTCGATCGGATCGATGATCCAGGCCAATCCTTGGCTCGGGTCGCCCGTGACACCCTCTTCCTCGCCGATAACCGGGAGATCACCTACCAGGTCCCGCAGGTGTTCCCGCAGTAGTCGTTCCACGTGGCGATCGGCGGCCGTGACCGGATCAAAACCCTCGTCGAGTTTGTTGTCGACTGCGGTGGCGTGGGACCGGAAGAAGTCGAGAGCCTCCCGACTGCACGACCTGACGACGTCGTCGATGGCGTCGACCTCGACCCCTAACGTAGTAAACGCAACGTTGCTCACAGTGTCGCCAGTTCGCCGGTTGATCGTTCGTGCCGAAATCCCTCAAGCAGCTCGGCGACGGTCGGCAAGGGGGTGCCCAGCGTCCGACTGGTCCACTCGGCGTTCAACGAGGTGTTGTGGGGGAATCGGCGGCCATCGAGCTCAGCGGCGGGCGGTGCGTCAAACCGCAGCAGCGAGGGGTCGAGATCGAACGCCTGACACGTTGCTTGGGCCAATTCTCGGCGAGTCACCGCATCGGAACCACAACAGTGCACGATGGCGCCGCCCAGGTCCGGCGTGACCAGTGCTGTTCGAATCACCTCGCCACACATTGATGCCAGCGAGGGGGACGCAACCGAATTGATGAGATCAGACTCCCAGACGGTGAAGGTAGTGCCCTGTTCCAGCGCATCGACAATGGACGCAACGAAGTAACCGAAGCCGGGGTCCTGGGCTCTGGGGGTCGCCGGCCGGGCCCAGTGGGGGCCGTTGACCCCGCTCACCCGAGCGACGGTCGCCCCGCGTTCGACCGAGACCAGTTCGGTCGCTGCCTTCAGGAATCCGTACAGATTGGTCGGGTTGGGAATGTCGGTCTCGGCGTAGTTGCCATCGACTCCATCGAATACCCAGTCGGTGCTCACGACAACGCAGGGAATACCGGCTTCCCGAGCTGCATCGGCGTAGTTGCGGGATGCCTCGACGTAGCAGTCCCACGCATATTGGCGATCCGCCCACATCCGATCCCAGTCGTTCAGGATTGCGCAGTGGACGATGGCGTCGGGCCGGTGTTCATCGACGTGTTTCATCACCTCGTCGCGATCGGTCATGTCTATTCGCTCGGCAAACACATCGTCGCCGTGCCGATCCGACAGAACCTTGGCGATATTGCAGCCGACGAATCCACTCGCTCCGGTCAGTGTGATTCTCACCGGCGCATTCTACGGCACCGGCCCGTAGCTACCAGTGGAGCGTCCCGGGAGCTCCCTTGACCGGGCCGGTGACCTGAGCGGTCATCCATCCGCCATAGAACGAACCGGGGTTGGCCACTACACGTTCATCGTCCACGTAACACTCGTCGAGCGATTGGGCGTAAAACGCCCAGTAGCCCGTGATCCGTGCGAAACGATTGGTGGGGCTGCGGTAGGACCATGCTGCACTCTCCACCACACTGCCGTCCTCGCCTGCCGCGATCGACGCGTAGGACGCCATGACTTTCCACTCACAAAACGATCCGTGATCGCTGGGGACCAGAAGGTCGGGGTTTACGAACTGGGGATCGAGGTAATACGCCGGGGGCTGGCTGGTTTCGAGCACCCGAATTGCCGACGGGGCGTCGGCAATAAGGACACCGTTGTGGAGAACGCGGATCCGCCAGTCAACCTCGTCTAGAGCTGGTGGCCGGGGGTAGTCCCATACAGACTCAAACGGTTTCCCGTTCGGCGCCATTCCGGTGCGTCGTTCCGAGGCGCCCGGATCGGTTTCGTTGTGGCCAGTGAATCGACGAAGCACGGGCCCAACGGTATCCGACGGGGCTCTTCAGCCTGAGACCGGGCGATGTGTCCTGCGACGACGTTCCGTCGCAGCTTGATGTCAGCTGAGGCCGCGCAGGCCTGACCACGCCAGGGCTGTCAGGTCGTCGGCCAACTGGTCGGCGTCCAGTTGACGATCCTCGTCTTCGAGCCAACGGCTCATCATCGATTCGACCATGCCCACGAACCCATAGGCCAACGCTTCCTGATGGGCCCGAGTCATCCCGTCCACGACGATCAGTTCGGCGACCTGCTGGGCCATCGAGTTGCGCCACACCTGAGCGATTCGATGCCACTCATCGTCGCTGGAGGATCCGGCGGCAAGGAGTACCTGAAATCCGTAGGGGTTGGCGGCCACAAACTTGACGGCCGCCTGGATACCCATGCGCACCTGGTCCCGAGGGCCGTCGGCCTGAAGGGCGGCCCCGAAGACCGTTTCGGTCAGGCGGTCGCCAACATCGGTGAGGATGGCGCCGTACAACTCGCGCTTGGAGTCGAAGTGTTGGTAGAGGACGGGTTTCGTGACGCCGGCTGCCTTGGCCATATGGGTCATGGCCGTGTCGTGATAGCCGTTTTCGGCAAATACCTGGCGGCCGACGGCCAGAAGTTGTTGGCGTCGCTCGGCTGCAGGTAGGCGCTCGCCGTCGGTCGGTGCAGCACCGTCGGAGTTCGGACCGCTGGGATGGATGTTCAGCGTCATGACCGACCTGCGGCTCGATCTTCCCGGTCGGCGGCTTTCACCCCGTAGTGGAACACCATTGCAGGGGCCAATGCGATCGAACCGAGGATGATGCAGGCGAGCACGAGGCCGGTGATCACACCGTTGAGTCCAACCAGAAGTCCCATGATCAGGAGCGTTGTGGCGATGCCGAACAGGGCGGTTCCGCTACGGATGCCGTAGCTGACCCAGGTACGAACCTTCTCGCGCTGGGCGCGCACCGGGTCGTTGTTGTACTGGCGACCGGAGACGGTCATGGGGTCCAACCAAACTCTTCAAACAGGGTCTTCATTTGATCGCCCACTACCTTCACGCTGAGGAACTCACCAACCACTGAATGATTGTGGGCGGCATCTTCAGCATAGGCGGCGGGGTTGCCTACGGCGTGGGTGATAGCCGCCTGGTTCTCGGGGTGGAACCACCGGAAGCCGAGTCGGGTCAACTCGTCGCCTACCGCGTAGTGGCCGACGACGACCGGTTTGTGATGGACCGATGCCTCGACCGGCACGTTTCCGAAGCCTTCCCAGGTGCTGGGGAAAACCACCAGATCCGAGGCGGCGTAAAGGTCCGGCATCGAGGTTGGGGCGAGCCGAACCACCTCGACCTCCGCCTCGGCCAGGACCCGTTCCAGTGTGGGGGCATACCCCTCTTCGGCCGGGCCCGGCAGCCAGTACGCCACCGGTCGGTCCAGATTCGCCTGAACCGATGCGCCGATGTTGAGCGCCTCGGGGACGTTCTTCCGCTCGATCGCTCGCACCGGGTGACTGACGAGCAGGGCATGGTCCGGGTCAAGTCCGGCGGCCCCCAGAACCCGTTCCCGTTCCCGCATTCGGTCGCCGCGGGGTTCCTCGTGGTCGAAGGGGTTGTAGATCGTGTGGGCCTGGATTCCACGGTCGGCGTACTGCTGCTCGGTGAGCATGTTGATGGTGACGTGTTCCCAGGCGCCGTCGTCGATCGGGAGTTCGGTGATGTGTTCGAACCGAGCCCGATGCCATGGCGGGTCGTGATGGTGCAGCAGCGCGGGGCGGCCAGCGAGCACCTCAGCCAGGACCCGGGACCCAGGAAGGTTGATGGGAATGGTGAGCGCGTTCTCGACGATTACGAGATCAGCATCGTCGATCGCTGCCTCGATGTCCCCATACCGGGGCGCCTCCACCGCATCGATCTCCAGTCCGGGAACGATGCGATCGACGGGGCCCTCTCCCGCCACCGTGATGATGTCCCAACCCTGATTGGTAAGAATCCGGGCCCAGCGGTCGGCGATGATCGAGACCCCATCGGTGCCTCCGAGCCGAAACGAGAGAAGTGCGATAGTTCCCACCTCCGAAGTCTTACCCCCACGAACCCGAACCCCACCTCCCACCCCCTCCAAAAATCGTCGGGCCAGCACCACCATTGTGTTCGCGGTCTGGGGTCGTAGTCACTCCGACCGGGCTCCATCTGTCACAGTGGCGCTCGTGGATCTGAGCGAACGTTGTCGAGTGGTGCTCGAAGAGGCGTGGCGGGGCGACCCCGGATATTGCGTTCCGAACCAATGGACCTATCCGCACCAATGGTTGTGGGATTCGTGTTTCCACTCGGTGGCGTGGGCCACGCTGGGAGACAGCCGGTGCGTGACCGAGGTGGAGTCGGCGCTGGCCAACCAGACCGATGAGGGCTTTGTGCCCCACATGACCTACTGGAGTGAGCCCGAGGCTGGAACGCCGTTCTGGGGACGACCGCTGGTGTCAACGATCACCC
>CALGOA010000195.1 GCA_937958015.1 uncultured Acidimicrobiales bacterium
CGCACTCTCGGCACTTGGCATCTCCATCGGAATCGCAGCGCTCGTTGGCGTCCTCGGCCTGTCCGAATCATCGAAGTCAGCTTTGCTCGACGAGATATCGAGTCTCGGCACGAACCTGCTGACGGTCGAGGCCGGAGGAGGATTCGGGGCGGGCGATTCCGAACTTCCCGAGACCGCGCTTGCAACGATCTCTCGAATACCGACGGTGACAGACGCCAGCGCCGTTTGGGAGGTCGACGCCGACGTCTACCGCACCGAGTTCATTCCCGAGGGTGAGACCGGAAGCGTCAGGGTCGTCGCCGCCGACGAGGCACTCGTCGAAACCCTGAACGGCGAGTTGGCGGCCGGACGGTTCCTCGACGAATCCACCAGCGCCTACCCGAACGCAGTCGTGGGTTCCGTCGCTGCTGACCGGCTGGGGATTCGCAATCTCTACCAACCGACCTACGTCCTCATCGGCGACGACTACGTCGAGGTCATCGGCATCCTCGAAGAGTTCCCACTCGCTGCGGACCTGGATCGTGCGGTGTTCATCGGCAAGGACGCCGCTATCGACTTCTACGACGCTGGAGAGAATCCGGCGGTCATCTACACCCGAGTCATCGATGGCGCGATCGATTCGACCCGAGACGTGTTACCGACAACGGCCGACCCGGAGAACCCCGAGGAGGTCACGGTCAGCCGGCCATCCGACGCGCTCGAGGCACAAGCTGCTGCCGACGACGCATTGACGACACTATTCCTCGGACTCGGGGCTGTGGCGCTGCTCGTCGGCGGCATCGGTGTTGCAAACGTCATGGTGATCGCCGTGATCGAGCGGCGCGGTGAAATCGGCCTGCGACGATCACTCGGCGCCACTCGGGCACACATCCGTCGCCAGTTCCTCACCGAAGCCGTCATCCTCTCTGTGCTCGGTGGCATCGGTGGCGTGATCGTGGGTGTCAGCGCCACCTATATCTACGCCACCAGCCAGGGATGGCGAGTCATCATTCCCCAAGAGGCGGCAGTGGGCGGGTTCTTGGGTGCCATCGCCATCGGCGCAGTAGCGGGCCTCTACCCCGCCATGCGAGCTGCGAAGCTCGCTCCGACCGAAGCGCTTCGCTCGTGACAGTGCGCTCGGCAACAGCGCAATGCGCAACGTGTCTTCGATCTGGACGCTGGTCGATGATCAGCGCTGATTCCAGGCGGTGTACCCGGACAGGTCCGAGTACTTCCACGACCCGCCCGTGTCGGCGTTGGTTTCGGCGGTGCGGTTGAAGAGTTCGATGCCGCGGGCGGCCTGTTCGGGGGGCATGTACATGTTCCACCCCAGGATCGAAATATCGTCGATCGAGTCGTGGGGAACCCGACGGTCCCGGCCCTCGTAAACAGCCAGATCGAACCAGTCGCGTGCCTCTTCATCGTCGGTGAGGATCATGCCACCCTTCCCGATCGGGACGATCTTTCGGATGTGGAATGACAGACAGTGGAAGGTACCCGGTTCGTACATGCCCTTGGTGAAACGGGTGGCGCCATCGACGACCGGGTACGGGGCCAATGGATAGGCCCCGGACCACTCGATGTCGGCAAAGGTCGGCTTGCAACCGGCGTGGATGATCAGCCCCGGAACCGACAGGTACGTCTTCTTCGGGATCGTGATCTCGCCCGACGCTTCGAGGTACTTGAGGGACAGGAACATGGCGTTGGTGCAACTGTCCAGTGCCACTGCGAAGCGGGAGCCGGCATACTCGGCGACCTTGGCTTCAAAGGCGTCCACCACATCCCATGGATCGTCTACGACGAATCCCTCGGCCTCCAACTTCGGAATAACGGACTCCAACGGCTCGTACATCAGTTCTCCTCAAATGTTGCGTAGTAGCTGCCAAGCCGAAACTTCTTCCCCGCTGTGATCGAAGTGCCGTCTGACCCGGCGCATTGTTCACGGTAAAAACGGCGAGGCAGGATCCTGAAGTCCAGGCTGATTCTCGTTCGCCCAGTCGTATTGGGCTGGTTCCCGTGCCGGCATCGATTGCCGTCGAACCGCACGAACTGGTCGATGTCGAGCTCCATGGGCGCGTAATCGCCTCGTCCCGGTTCGGACTCGGCCCAGACCGCAGCGGTGCCATGACACCCGGTAACCGGAAGGATGAAATTGATCTCCCCGGCCGGATGACCGTGATCTGCGTCCCCGTCACTGTGCCACTTGTGGACCGCCTTGGCCTCGGGCAGGTGGATCCGGAAGGACGGCTGATACTGGAAGACGAACGGTTCACCAACGAGCTCGCTGACGACCTGGGCGACAAAGCTCCGGTACAACCTGCGAAACCTCGACGGTTCACGATTCACCGACCGGTAGAAGACCTCGTGGAACGGAGTCTTGCTCTCGGTTTCGAAGATCAGCGGAAGCGTTGGCATCAGGTCGTTGCGATGGAGGTGAATCTCCTCGAGCTCATCGCACCTGAAGATGTCTTCCACGTAGCGCCGAAAGGGGTACGCGACGACATCGAAGCCGAGCACCTCGGTTGAAGCTGTGGTTTCGAGAGACATTCGCATCGCCGTTCCCGCCCTGGATTCCGCCCACCTCTTTATTCACCCTAGGGAACCGCAAGTCGGCGGGTCCAATCGTGCCCACCGTGGGATCATGCTTCGAACTCAGTCACCGAGAGCGTCAAAGAGTCGTTGAGCGAAGACGGCGGCGTGCGACTCATCGAGCAGGTCGAGGTGATTGCCGGGCACTTTCACAACGCGCAGGTCTTGGGCAACGGACTCCCAGCCTCGTGCGTCGTCGATAACACCTTCCCAGATATCGAATATCTCCTCAGAGGACATCATGATGACCGGAACCTCAACCTGACCGACCTCGTAGTCGGCCCACAGATACACGAGGTGATCCACGAGCTTGCGCCGTTGGACCTCAACTTGAACACTGCCGGCGAGTTGGGCGTTCTCCGTGACCTTCGCCATCCGCCGGTCCTGAATTCGGTTGCGTAGTCGACTCAACCCGTATCCAGGACCAGCCCGAACCAGGTTGCGGAGGTGTTCCGACGCCGGGATCGAACGGGGACGGAGCGAAGGAAGGAACGCGTCGATCAGAATGAGGCGTTCGACGGTGTCGCCAGCAGCCTGGGTCCTGCGCATCAGTTCAGCGGCGATGACTCCACCGGTCGAAAAACCCGAGAGCAGATAGGGACCAGCCGACTGCACCTGACGAATCTCGGTCAGATAGCTACTCGCCATCGCCTCCTGCGAGTCATGGAACGGCGATACCCCGTCGTAGCCTGCGGCCTGAATTCCCCACACGTTGTAACGGCCGGCGAGATGGCGGCCAAGGGGCTCGAACGTGGCGGCGTCGCCTCCGGCGCCGTGGATCATGAAGATGTTCGGCAGTCCGGTCTGTTGTTCGTTGACCGGCATCAGGAACTGATGGTGCGACGACTCGGCGATCAGCCGAGGTTACTGCCGGGAGCCGCGGTTCCTAAGTTGGGCCTTTGCAGCCAGATGGTCGGAAGAGTTCTCGGGACGAGGCCTGGGCACGCTTCAGTCCGAACGCCGAGGTAGAGCTCCTCCGGCCGAGGTCGACCGGTCGACCAAAGTTGGCTGTACAGCAGGGCACAGATGCCACTAGCTTCCGACCCACCGTCGAAGACAGGAGCCGCCACGATGTACCCAGGCCAATACGCCACCAAGCATTCGGATCGGGCCGCGTTCATCATGGCCGAGAGCGGCGAGACCGTGACCTATCGCGAGTTCGAAGAGCGGGCCAACCGGTGTGCACATCTGCTGCGGGGCGACGGCGTCGAGATCGGCGGGCACTATTCGATCTTCATGGAGAACAACTCCCGCTATGTCGAGATGTGCAGCGCCGGTGCCCGCACCGGCACCTACTACACGTGCGTCAACTCGTACCTGACCGCATCAGAGCTGGCGTACATCCTCACCAACTCGGAGTCCACCGTGCTGTTCACGTCCAGGGCTCGCGAAGCGGTGGCTCTTGACGCCGCGGCAGAGTGTCCCGATCTCGTGAGGATCTATGTGGTCGACGGTGATCTCGATGGCTGGAACGACGATCGTGTCGCAGACTACGTCACCTCCGTCGAAGAGATGCCGACAACTCCCGTCGCCGACGAACGGGCTGGACTGGCGATGCTCTACTCCTCGGGCACAACGGGTCGCCCCAAGGGCATCAACCGTCCCATGCCTGACACCCCACCAGAGGTACTCCACCCCCTCTTCAGCTTCCTGTTGAACCTTTGGCAGTACCGCGAGGACATGATTTATCTGTCACCGGCGCCGCTGTATCACTCAGCTCCACAGGCCGCCGTCGGACTGACGTTCCGGATGGGCGGCACGGTGATCATCATGGAGAGGTTCGACCCGATCGAGTACCTGCGCCTGGTCGAGGAGTATTCGGTTAGCCACACCCAGCTGGTCCCTACCATGTTCAGCCGCATGCTGAAGCTGGCGGCCGGGGATCGTGAGCGCTTCGACCTGTCGTCGCTCGAGGTCGCAGTCCACGCCGCTGCCCCATGTCCGGTGCAGGTCAAGCACGACATGATCGACTGGTGGGGTCCGATTCTGCTCGAGTACTACGGCGCCACCGAGGGGCTCGGGTTCTCGGCGTGCAACTCCGAAGAGTGGCTCTCCCATCCCGGCACCGTCGGCAAGATCATTTTCGGCGACCTCCACGTCCTCGACGACGACATGAACCCGCTTCCCATCGGCGAACCCGGCACGCTCTGGTTCGGCGGCGGGTCCGAATTCAAGTACCACAACGACGACGAGAAGACCGCCGCGGCGACTTCGGCCGACGGCGCCCTCACGACGGTTGGCGATGTCGGCTACGTCGACGAGGACGGCTTCCTTTACCTCACCGATCGCAAGACGTTCATGATCATCTCCGGTGGCGTGAACATCTATCCACAGGAGACTGAGAACCTGCTGATCACCCATCCGAAGGTGTTTGATGCCGCGGTAATCGGCGTGCCCAACGTGGACCTCGGCGAAGAGGTAAAGGCCATCATCCAGGTCATGCCCGGCATCGAAGCGGGCGACGAACTAACCGCCGAACTACTCGCGTTCTGCGGCGAACACCTGTCACGCCAGAAGGTCCCACGCTCGGTCGACTACGAGGACGAGCTCCCCCGCCTCCCCACCGGCAAGCTCTACAAGAAGGGCCTGCGCGACCGCTACTGGGCCGACGGCCCGAACAGGATCGTCTGAGGCACTGGCCCCGCCGTGGCTCATCCAATCCCTGCTCGTCGGAGGGTCAGGGTCCCGTGGCGTTGGCGCTTGCGCCGAGCAGGCAGCCGATCGTGGCAGCGTCACCGACGCGGCGGGGTCAGCCACTCAGCGGGTTAGGTCCCGAGTATCCGGTCGATGTGTCGTTGCTCCCATGTCGATGAAGCGAACGATGGTCGGTTCAACCGGACGACGAGCCCGTGAACGAAGATCCCGGCGCTCCATCCAATGAGCGCCCAGATCGACCACCATGCTGACCACTCATCTGCGATTCCGGCCTGGAGGTTTACGAAGAGAGTTACCGCGATGTTGATAGCCATACTGCCCGCGAACACAGCGGCATGGACGTAGAACACCCGCAGCTGCTGGACATACCGTCGAGCCGCTTCCTCTCGTTCGTTTACCGGTCGATCGATTTGGCTCATGGCTTCGGTTGGGGTGGTCATTGTTTCGTTCCTTTCGCTGGGGTTGGTATCGAGGTGAGTGGATGCTCAGCCCATTGAGGACGAGCGCGGAGCGCCGAGTTCGCCCTACCTTGCTGTTCACGGGTCGGTCCGCTGCACTACGACCATGCCGAGCAGCAGAGCTGCGGCGGCGTAGCCAGCGAAGATGAGTGCGGTGACCGGTCGCTCGAACGGCGGGGCCTCGCCTTCCCCGACGATGCCGATCATGCCGTTGCCTGCGACGAACGGCAGGAACCGCACGTACCGGTCGGGGGCGAAGACGCTAACGAGGCTCTCGACAACGAGCCACCACACGAGCAACCCCTTGGCTGGTGCCAGCCAGCGGGTGAGGTTCGGTAAGGGTTGTCATTGGTTCGATCTTTCGTTCAGACTGCGGAGAATTCGGCGGTGGATTGGTTGAGGTCGACAAGGAGGTCTTCAAGAGAGGCCCGTTGGTCGGTGAGTTCGTCGAGCCGGATCCGATGATCGAGCGCCAGTTGAGCCACCTCGACACGGGTGGTTCCAGACGCCGTCAGCCGATCACCGCTCGGGACCGTGACGAAGCCCTCGGCTTCGAGAATGGCCCGAAACTGGTCCGGCTCGGAGGCTTCGACCACGACGGAGTTCTCGGCGGCGCCAACGATCTGCTCAACCGGCGCTGCGGTCAGGAGTTGACCGGCACCGATGACCACGAGATCATCTACGAACATCGACAGCTCGGCAATGAGGTGGCTGGACACGAAGACGGCCCGTCCGCTGAGGGCATAGGATCCGAGGAACGAGCGAAGCCATCGGATCCCATCGGGGTCCAGGCCGTTTGCCGGTTCGTCGAGCAGGAGGGTGTCGGGTTCGCCCAGCAGCGCCCCGGCGAGGGCGAGGCGCTGCCGCATACCGAGCGAGAAACCGCCCACCCGCTGGCCGGCAACCGAGGTCAAACCCACGTCAGCGAGGACCTCATCGACCCGACGGGGCGGCAGTCCGGATGCTGCGCACAGCATCCGGAGGTGGTTGCGGGCACTGCGTCCGGGGTGGGCCGACGCATCCAGCGCCGCCCCGATCGTGGTGACCGGGTTCTGCAGCTGCCGGTACGGGATGCCGTTGTAGAGCACCTGACCGGAATCAGGGCGAGTGAGGCCCACCATCATCCGCATGGTGGTCGACTTACCTGAACCGTTGGGTCCCACGAAGCCGGTGACCCGGCCGGGTTCAATCTCGAAGGAGAGGCTGTCGACGGCTCGGCGTGAGCCGTAGGTCTTGGAAATGGATTCGACGGTGATCATCGGGCCACCTCCACCGCAGCGGTCTCGTCGGAGTAGTCACGGTTGCGTAGGAGGTAGATGCCGGTCCAGGCGAACCAGGCAATGGATCCGAGGCCGAAGATTATGCCGACGTCGGACATGCCCGGGATGAGGGTGATGAGTCCTGACGCTGCGCTGATGATGCCCAGCACGTTGAGCCCACGGGGAAGCCGCTTCGTGCCCCACGCAGCCAGACTCACCAGCAGAATCCACATCCCACCGACCAGCTCGTTGCCGCCACCCAGACCGTCGGCGACGGTCGAGATGCTCGACCACAACGCTTCAGCCGCTGCCGGGTCGGTTTCATCGAGGTCGGCGACCGCTGCGATGCCGATGTTCTTGGTCATTCCGGTGGCGAACATCAAGCCCGCCCAGATGTAGGCGAAGACGGCGCCAACGTCGGCAAGTTCGGGGCTGACGTCGACGAGGCGCTCACGAAGGCTGCGTGCCAACGGGATGATCGCTACCCCGAACACCAGGTAGATGACGAAGTACCAGACGTACAGTGTCGACTGGTTGCCGACGAGAAACTCGACGGATTCGGCCGGCGTGGCGTCACCTTCGGTGTAGTCGCTCAAGCTCGTGACGAGCAGTGCAATGCCAAAGATGAAGCTCGCAGCTGCGACTATGCCGCCGATTGCGCCGGCGCGAGACGAGACGATCTTCTTCTCGCCAGTTTGGTTGTTGATGGTGGTAGTCATGATTGCCTTTCAGTTGGTTTAGTTGGTTGTTGATGGAGATTTGGCTCCGCCGGTGCGGAGCTGGTGATCAGGTCGATTCCGACTGCCGTGAACCAGACGATCAGGCCGAGGCCGAAGACGGCTCCGGTGTCCTCGAGCTGCGGCACGACGGTCACGAGCCCGGCGACGCCCATGGCCACGCCGAGGTGGTTGACCCAGCGGGCGAAGAGTCGCTCACGGAGCGCAACGATGCTGGTTCCCAGCACCCAAATAGCACCGAGGACTTCGTTGCCCCCACCGAGACCGATGGTCACGGCGTCGAGACCAGCCCATACTGTGGCCGCCATCTCGGGGTCGGTGCCCTGGAGGTCACTAACTGTCGCATAGGCGATGTTGGTGATCATCCCGGTGGAGATGATCACCCCCGACCAGATGAGCCCAAACACCGAGGCAACTCTGGCCAGCGGCGAATGAGCGTGTCGGAGACGGTCCCCAATCGCCAGCACCAGCGGAACGAGAACGGTGCCGAACACGATCATGATCGCGATGTTCCACAGGTGCAGGGCTAGCTGGTTGTCGGCGATGAACTCCACCGCCGCAGCCGGTGTGGTCGCAGATGCGAACTCATTGAAGAGCGTGGCGAACATGCCAAGACCGACCACGAACGTACCGGCGGCGATGAGGGCGCCGATCCCACCCATTTTCTGGACTGATTGCATGACAGGACCTTTCGATCGCTTGCCCTCGTGTGAGGACTGAGGCCAATCTGAAGCATTTATCGCCCCAGCACATCGGCCCCAGGGCCGCGACCGAGTCGTCCCCCGGTTGATTCAGGGTCCGTACTTTCGTCCGATGACGGTGAACCCGGCGAGGTTGGGTGCGATTCGTTTCGGAAGTGGTGCGACGTCCGCTACGTCGCCCTCAGCGATTGCTCGCACGCCAAAATCGACCTGGGTACCGTCTCGAACGCCACTACCGACCGCAGCACGGCGGTCCAGCGAGGCTCACCTCGGTGCGTTTAACCCGAGATCTGCAAGAGGAGCGAGGACTGGATCGATTCGACTCGTGAGAAGTCGCCCATATGCACGGGCAGGAAAGACCATGTGACGCCGTGCTCTGGGAGCGCACCTGCGAAGGAGCCTCCGAGTCCGCCCATCCCAATGCCACCGCGTCCCGGATCGAGCTGCGCGCTACCGAGCGTCCAGCTGATCTCTTCACCGATCACCAGATCACGCCCGGTACCTGCCACCTCCATCACTGATGCCGGAAGGGTGCCGTCCAGGACGAGTGACCAGAAACGGGCCAACCCGCGAGCGCTGGCGTGACCGTTCACTGCCGGCACTTCCCCTGAGCGCCACCGTGAGCTGTTCACGACATCAGCGTCGATTCCTGGATCGGCTCCGAGCGCGGCCAGTGCCTCTCGACTCGTCCAACCAATCGACGACCAGAAATCCGAGTCCGTCGCGATGTCAGTCACCCGCCCAAGCTCTTTGGAACCGAGACCGATGTGTACATCAATGTCAAACGCCTCGGAGATCTCACGGCGGATGAAACCGCCGATCGACTGGCCAGTACTGCGACGAACGAGCTCACCGATCAGATGGCCATACGTGAAGGCATGCTCACCATGAGCTGTGCCAGGGGGCCACAGCGGCTCGCTCGCGGCGATCGCTCTGGTCGAGGCGTCCCAATCGAGCAGCCCTTCGATGCGGCCGTTCGGAATGCCGATCAAGCCGCAGCGATGTCCCAGGGCTTCCGCAATCGTGCATCTGGCGACCTGGATCGAGAGCTCCGGCCAGATGGTGCCGAGGGCGGTTGACAGCGTGACGTCACCGCGCTCTACAAGCAGGAGAAGCGCGCACGCAGTGAGAGGCTTCACCGTGGAGAACGTGTGAATCAGCGACGCTTCACTTGCGCGACCCGCCCAGAGATCCACGACCAACTCACCATCGACCTCGACCGCCAGCGCAAAGCCATCGTCGTCCTCCACTGCGAGGTTCTCGGCGAGCTCCTTGATCGCAGCGAAACGCTCATCGCATCGTCCACGGACTGCTGACATGCGCAAGATCCTAGATGGATCTCGGCGGTCGGATCGGCCTGGTGTTCGGCAGCGAACTCACACGAGTAGCCGGTCGATCTGTCGTTGCTCCCATGTCGATGAAGCGAACGATGGTCGATTCAACCGGACGACGAGCCCATGGACAGCGATCCCGGCGCCCCATCCAATGAGCGCCCAAATCGACCACCACGCCGACCACT
>CALGOA010000196.1 GCA_937958015.1 uncultured Acidimicrobiales bacterium
GGCTCAACACCGACATGACCGCTGAGGCCGATGCCCTGCGGGCCCAAATTCAGGAAGACGCGGGTTACGAGTTCAACGTGAACTCCACCAAAGCGCTGCGCGAGGTGTTGTTCGACGATCTCGGACTCACGCCGGGCAAGAAGACCAAGACCGGATACTCCACCGACCAGGCCACCCTCGAGAAACTGGTTGGGGAGCACGACATCATCGAACATCTCCTGGCCTATAGAGAGGTGGAGAAACTACGGAGCACCTACGGCGTCTCGTTGCTGGCCGAGGTAGACCCCGACGATCGCATTCGGGCTACGTTCAACCAGATGGTGGCCCGCACGGGTCGTCTTTCCAGCGAGAACCCGAACCTGCACAACATCCCGGTTCGGTCCGAACGGGGTCGTTCGTTCCGTAAGGCGTTCGCCGCTCCCGAGGGCTGGGAACTTCTGGTGGCCGATTACAACCAGATCGAACTGCGCTGTATCGCCCACCTGGCCGAGGATCCGGGTCTCATCGAGGCGTTTACAACCGGCACCGACGTGCATCGTTCGGTTGCCGCTCGTGTCTTCGATGTGGAACCCGACGACGTCGATTTTGAACAACGTAGCAAGGCCAAGATGGTCAGCTACGGGTTGGCCTACGGAATGGAGGCGTACGGACTCGGCCAGCGGCTGGGCATTAGAACGTCAGAGGCAGCCGACATCCTCGATGCCTACTTTGAAGGTTTCCCGGCGGTACGGGACTACATGGACCGGACCGTGACCGAGGCCCGCAACCGCGGCTATACCGAGACGTTGTTCGGTCGCAAGCGCTTGTTGCCCGAACTGCGCAGTGATAACCCTCGGGTCCGTCAGGCGGGAGAACGGCAGGCGATGAACGCCGGCATCCAAGGGTTGGCCGCTGACATATTCAAGGTGGCCCTCGTGGGTCTCGACCGAGCGCTCACCGCAGCCGACATTCAGTCCTACGTGGTTCTGCAGGTTCACGACGAGGTGATCCTGGAAGTGCCCGAGGGCGAGAAAGACCTGGCCGAACAGCTGGTTCGTTCGGAACTGGCATCGGCGTTCGAACTTTCGGTACCCCTGGAGGTCAACCTCAGCTTCGGAGCCACCTGGGCCGACGCCAAGTAACCCGTTTCGGATGGGTGGCGGCCCGTTTATGGGTCTGACCCCATCCAGAGTTACTTGCTGGCGTTCAGTTTCTTCACGAGTTCGGTGGTGATGAACTGATTGAACGTCTTCGCCGCGCCGGGGCTGACCTCGTCGAGGGCGGCCAGGCGGCTGTGGTCCCACGTGCGTACTCGTACCGTCGGGTTTGGGGTCACGGTGGCCTTGGCCGGTTCGTCGTTGGCGAAGCTGAATTCGCCCACCAGGTGGTCGGGGCCCATCGACATTAGGGGACTGTCGTCGCGCTCCACGGTGACCTCACCCTCGAGGATCAGGTAGATGTGATGGTTCGGGGTGTTGGCGACGGTGAGGGGATCGGTCGACTCCATCGAGATGGTTTCGCCCATCGCCCAGAGCGCATTGAAGTCGAATGCATCGAGCGAAGGGAACAGACGGGAACGAACGGCCGAGGCTTCATCGTCGAGTCGAATTGATCGTCGAGCGGCGGTGAACTGATACCAGCGATAGGTGTGCAGCGAACCGATCAGGGTGTTCCACGCCACCATTGTCCAGTTCTCGACCAACACGCCAAAGAAGATGAAACAGATCGAAGCGGCGATCAGTGCGAACCGCAGCCGGCGCAGGCTCCGCGTGAACGTCGATGCCAGTAGCAGGGCGTACGCGCCGTTGAGAAAGATCTCGCTCGTTTCCATTCAAACCTCGGGGCAACTATGCCACGGCCCTACGAACTGCGCATCGGATGGGTCGGAGCTCGGAACCAGGCCCGCGTCCATCCGATCAGACAGCGGGTTTGGCGCGGCTGGGTGGGAGTCCGGAAGTGGGCGGTGGTACGTCCGATCGTGTGGCGCAGGGCCGGCGGGTTACCTTTTGGAATGGGCGTTTGGTCCAACTCGTCGAAGCGGACGGTCGCAACCGTTGGGATCGTCCTGCTGTTGTTCCTGCCGGTGATGCGAAACCGGGACGGCCTTCCGCTTTCGACCTATCCGATGTACTCCTCGGCCCGGAGTGACACCGTTCGTTTCGTCACCGTGCGCGCCTTCGACAGTCGGGACAACGAACGTTCGCTGTCGATGTTCACGATCGCCGAAACCCGGGATCCGCTGATCGCCGAGTCCTATTTATCCGACGTCGTCGACCGCGGCGACGCTGCGCAGTTGTGTCAAGACGTAGCGGCGCGGGTTGGCCCCGAAGTGCGACGGATCGAGGTGGCCCGGGAACGATTCGAGTTGACCGATCGGCAAACCGGCGACCCCGCCGCCGAGCGTGATGTGATCACATCGTGTGAGTCGAGTCCATGATGACCTTCAGGGACCGGGTCGATGACTGGCTGAATGGATCGGCCCCGGCCGAACGTTTGGCGATGCTCAGAGTCCTCATCAGTGGATTCGTTGTCATCTACCTCGTGGCCAACGTCTTCGAGTTTCAGCGACTGGCGAATCGGGGATCGGTCGGATTCGAACCGGTCGGCGTCGCAGTGTTTCTGTCCGGTCCGTTGGGCGAGTGGATTTGGGTGCTGTTCACCGCTGCCGTGTTGAGTGGGGCGGCGGCGACCGTTGGCCTCTGGTACCGGATCACCGGGCCAGCCTTTGCGGTTCTGGTCCTTCTCTGGTCCAGCTATCACAGCTCCTGGGGTCAGATGCTCCACTTCGAGCACCTGTTCACGCTTCACCTATTGGTGCTTGGGTTCTCTCCGTCCGCCGTAGCGTTGGTGGCGAGAGCGGGTCCCTCCGACGAATTGCCATCCGCTCGTTTTGGGTGGCCAGTTCGCATCATGGCCATCATCACCGTGTCCACCTACGTGATCGCCGGGCTGGCCAAGCTCCGGATCGGCGGCGCAGCGTGGCTGGATGGCTCGACCCTCGGAAATCACATCGGGTACTCCGCGACCCGCATGGAAGTACTCGGAGGATTCGTGCCACCGCTGGCACCGGTGATTCTTCGATTCGGCTGGCTTCTGGGGCCGATGGCTGTGGGAGGATTGTTTGTCGAACTGTTGGCGCCGCTGGGTCTGTTCGGCGGCAGCTGGCGCCGGTACTGGGTTCTCAGCGTCATCACCTTCCATACCGCGACGGCGCTGACGATGATGGTGTGGTTTCCGTACCAGGGTCTCGGCTTTGCGTTGCTGCCGCTCTATCGCTGCGAACCGATCGGCAGATGGGTCGACACGATCGTTCGCAGTCGCCGGTTGCATCCGGCGGACCCTTAGCGGGCTAGGAAGACAGGGTGCATCTTCCGGTCGACGACCCGTCCTTTCTCGCAGATCCGTACCCAACCCTGGCCGAACTGCGCGAGTCGACTCCGATCTTCTGGAACGAGCCGACCCAACAGTGGATGGTCACCCGCTTCGACGACGTCGCCCGATTGTTGCGAGACCGACGACTCGGG
>CALGOA010000197.1 GCA_937958015.1 uncultured Acidimicrobiales bacterium
CGGTTTGCCCTCGGTGTATTCCTCTTCACCCAGATCGAGGCATACGTGGGCACCGTCGGGAGCCGGAACGGTCCACGACTTGTCGAGGGGAGTGTTCGAATGAATCGGCCCGATGTGATCGACGGCGATCGTCATCGCCTCGTAGCAGAGTGTCCCACCGCTGAACAGTCCGACGAGCCGGGTTCGGCTCGAAGGCAAGGTCGTGACCACGTCGGCAACCTGAGCTGGCGTATCACCGATCAGGTCGGGCACGGAGTGGCCAAGCCGGCGGGCGGTCAGCACCGCTCCCTGTTCGAGCGTGTTGCACACATCGATTCCGTCGGCGATGCCTTCGAGTGGTTCACGCAAGCCGATGAGCGCGGCGACCATCGGCTTGTTCGGAGCGGTCGATAGCAGTTTCTCGGCTACATCCGGTGACGGCGGTTTTGAGACCAGGAGGATTACTTCGGTCTCGTCATTCGCCTCGAGAGCAGCGATCCCGGCCCCAGCCATCAATCCACCCACGTCGGCGCTGAGGTCTCGTCCTCCGACCCCGATGACGTGCGTGAGTCCGATGCCCCAGCGATCCAGAAGGGCCATGACCTCCTGCGCTCCGGTCCCGGCGGCGGCAACAACTCCGACCGGGCCGGGGCTGGTTCGGTTCGCAAAACCCAGGCCGGTCCCGGCCAACATGGCGGTGCCCGCCCCGGGGCCCATCACGAGTCGCCCTTCCGCCACGGCACGCTCTTTTAGAGCGATTTCATCTTCGAGGGGAACGTTGTCACTGAAGAGGAGTACGTCAAGGCCGTTGGAGAGAGCCTTCTGGGTTTCGAGAGTTGCGTAGGGGCCCGGTACCGAGACGATTGCGAGGTTCGATTCGGGTTGTTCGATAACGGCCGCCCGCATGCTGTCGATCGACTTGACCTCCTCCGCTTCGTTTGCCGTGCTCGCAAAGAGCGCGGCGGTTGCCATCTCGATCGTTGTATCGACCTGGTCTCTGTCGTTGGCCCGCACTACGACCAGTAGATCGTTGGCCGACAGTCCGTCCGGGAGATCGAAACCTTCGCCGGTCAGGGTCTCGATGTTGGCAGGGGTGGCCATGACCGTCCAGCCGTAGTCGACACCGTCGCTCGCCTGCATCAATCGGGTCGCCTCGAGCAGGCGGACGCTGTCCTTGTACGAATCCTTGAGGACGGAGATATCACGCTCCACTGGTTGCTCCTGACCGCTCTTCAGACGTTGGGGCCGAAAGCGCCTCGGGTGGCTTTGGAGGTTTGATGCGGGTGCCTCGGTGGCCCTGAATCGCTCCGTAGTTGTTGTCGAGGGTGGCGTACACCAACTCCGGTGTGGTGATCGCCGAGAGCCGTGGGTGTTCGGTCGTCGAGCCTTCGACGAAGTGTGTCGCTGCGCTGATCTTGGGGCCCATGCTGCCGGGCGGGAACTGCCCGTCGGCAAGGTGGGCGCGGGCTTCACCGGTTGACATGTTGTAGACCGTCTCCTCGTCAGGGGTTCCGAAGTTGAGTTTCACGTTGGCTACACCGGTCACCATCACCAATGCGTCGGCGTTGCACGCGTCTGCGAGTCGTTCCGCTGCGAAGTCCTTGTCGATGACCGCATCAACGCCTGTGTAGGTTGAGCCATCGCGGACCACGGGTATCCCGCCGCCGCCCGCCGCAACGACAACGTGGCCGGTCTTGATGAGCTCGATAATCGAATTGAGCTCGACGGGCCCCTTCGGTGCGGGGGACGGCACGACCCTTCGGTACCCGCGTCCAGAATCCTCGATCATCTCCCAGCCGCGTTCGGTCTTGGCGGTCTCGGCCTCTTCGGCGGAAAAGAACGGTCCGATCGGTTTGGTGGGTTTGTCGAACGCCGGGTCGTCGGCATCAACTTCGGTATGGGTGATGACGGCCACTGCTCCGGGGATCTCTTCACCGCAAACCTCATGTAGTGCTCGACAGATCAGACTGCCGAGAGCGCCCTGCGTCATCGCCCCGAGCATGTACAGCGGGTGAGCCGGCACCAGTCCTGCGCTGCGGGCGTTCTGTATGGCCAGATTGCCGACCTGGGGCCCGTTGCCGTGAACCACGACAATTTTCCAGTCCTTGCGAATGAGCGATCGAATCGACTTGGCCATCGCCTTGGCGTTTGCATACTGCTCGTCGATCGTGCCCCGCTGATCCTCGCGGGACAGGGCATTTCCCCCCAGTGCTATGACAGCTGTCTTGCGCACACTCTTCTCCCGTCGGATAGGCGATGGTCTTATCGTATAGTAGATACACCCGCCATTGTTCGTTGGCAACGAGTGGTTTGGGGGAAAGGTGCGAGATGAGCGAATCCACGTCGATGTCCGAGGCGGCCTTGCGGGCACTGTGGGCCGAGTCGGAGCGTCGTTTGTATCCGTTGGCGACGACGAGTCCGGAACGTTATGAACATGTCATTCGCCTGGCCCGGGCGACGGCCGACCGCCTGAACGACGTCGACGGTTCAGCGCAACTCCTCCAACGGTGGAACGACGCCGACTCGATCGTGGCAAATGCGATCGCAGATGCTGGCCTGCCTGCGGGCGACTTCTCACCTCTCGATGTCGCAGGGCTTGCGTTTTCGGTGCGAATGCGAGAGGTGAAGGAGGCGGAACACCGGGCCCAGCAGGTGGTTCGAATCGATGGGGCCAGGTCCCAAGGTGCCGAATGGGTCCAGCTGCATGAGAAAGGTGCGCTCGAGCACGGTCTAATGGACCCGTACTCCAGCATCGAGATGCACCTGGCGAGTGGTGCGGCGATGGTGTGTTCGGTCGAGCAGAATCCTCAGAGCGCAGCAGCGAACTTCGTCTTGACCGTCATCTTGATGGATGTCGAGAACGGCCAGATGATCGACATGGATCCCGGCATCTTTCCGATGTCTGAACATGACACCGCCGACGAATTGACCCGGGCGGTGTCCCGTGCCCGCAGCACTATCGCCGCGCTGCCAACCGGCGGACCGTCATCCATGGGATGATCGGCGGTGTTTCCTTTAGTAGACGATTCGCCTCAAATTCTGATATGAAAGTAGAGCCTGGCGGCCGACCTCTCGGTGCCGGGCGGAAGGATGTCCGTCATGCCCGCCGTAGAAGAAACCCGATCAGCACTACCCACCGTCGATGACAGCGAGAGAATCGCCAACCTGATCCTGGACCTTCAGGCACAGGGGCTGGACATCCGTACGAAATTCGAACGCCGTCCCGGTGGTGCTGGGCCATCCGATGCAGGAATGATCTGGATTGAAGGTACCCCGGTCACCGTGCCGGTCGATGCCGAGTTTGTGCGGGGAACTCCTTACACACTTCAGGCTGAGGATGACGGGTTTGGCATCTACCGAAGTGGGTCGCGGGTGGCTTCGGCGGCACCGGCGAGTCGACCCAAGTACTACGACATGTCAACAGCGGACGGCATTCCTTACAACCAGATCGCACTTATGCATTTGGACTCTCTGGCGAGCACGGTCCTGCAGACGTGTGCCTACTGGGGCAATGAGGACCAGTGCACCTTTTGTGGCATTGGGGTCTCGCTCGATTCGGGCAACACGGTCAAGGTCAAACGACCCGAACACCTTGCCGAAGTAGCGGTCGCTGCAAAGGAGCTGGACGGCGCTGTCGACGTCACCCTGACAACCGGCTCCACCTATGGTCGGGACCGGGGTGCTCTTTATGTCGGCAAGTGCGGCAAGGCGGTAAAGGAGGCATCGGGCCTCCCCGTCGAGGTCCAATTCGAGCCCCCCGAGGATCTGAGTGTTATCGACCGCGTGGCCGACATGGGGGTCGATTCACTGGGTATCCACGTCGAGACCTTCGACCCCGCCGTACTGGCGCGGGTTGCACCCCCGAAAGCCCGAACCGGAATCGAACGGTATTTCGAGGCGTGGGAATACGCGGTCGGCCGATTCGGGGAAGGACAAGTCAGTACCTACGTGATCCTCGGTATGGGTGAGGATCCGGAGCTGATCATCGACGGCTGCAAGCGTGCGATCGACATGGGTGTCTATCCCTTTATCGTGCCGCTGCGGCCGGTGCCTGGGAGTTTGATGGCCGACGCTCAACCCCCGGACCAGGAATACACCGAACGGATCGCCCGGCACGTGGCTCCCTACCTCGTCGAGCGCGGCATCACCGCCGACAAAGTCGCCGCCGGTTGCGCCCGCTGTCAGGCCTGCTCCCCATTGGGTGCAATCGAGCAATCCCTTCAGCTGGCTGGCAACGGACGCAAGCTGATTCCCGTCATGAGTTCCGATGGCTGAGAACCCCTCGATGCCGGTCTCCTGTTGGGCGGCGCGGCCGGAGGACATGGCGTGCCACTATGCGATCCGGCAGCGCGTGTTCGTCGAGGAGCAGGGGGTCATGGTCTTCACCGACCTCGATTCGGTCGACGATCAGAAGACCACGATTCATGTTGTAGCGGCGCGCGGTAATCAGCTGGCGGGAACGGTGCGTCTCTATCCATTGGCGGACGAGGGTGTTTGGAAAGGTGACCGCCTTGCGGTGCTCCCACGGCATCGATCCTCACTTGCGGGTCTGCGGTTGGTTCGTTTCGCCGTCGCAACCGCAGCTGCCGCGGGCGGGCAGGAGATGGTGGCGTCGGTGCAGACCGCGAACACGGTCTTCTTCGAACGCCTGGGCTGGTATCGCGACGGGCCCGAAATTTCCTACTACGGATTGCCACATCAGCCGATGCGGATCGCCCTCCCGGGAGCGGTCGCAGCTGCGAGCGGGCGGCCGGAGTCCCCGGAACTGCTCCTGCCCTACATGACGGCGGAGGACAGTCCGATCCTCGTTGCCGGGTAGACCTACGCCCAGAGGCCGGTGACGACGTCGTCGTCGAAGTTCATCAGTTCGATCGACTCGGAGTCCGAGTGCAGAACGAGTCGGCCGTCAGCTCGCACCGTTCCCACGGTCGTGCACGTCAGGTCGTTCGATTCGAAGATCTCAACGCACCGATCCGCGGTCTTGGGTTCGGCAGTGAACCAGAACGCATAACTCGGGAAGCAGATGAGCCACTTGAGGACGTCGGTGTCCACTGGCGTTGGGAGGCGGTCCAGATCCACGTCGGCCCCACACTTGGAGAACTCCAGCAACATTGCCAAGGACCCGAGCGGACCCGCCATCGAGACATCTTTTGCTGCGACCGCAGCGCCGGCGGCAGCGACCTGGGCGGGCACCCGGATATCTCGATCGAACCGGTTCGCCTGCTCATCGATAGAGGTGAAGAATGGGAAATCCGGCCTCATGGTCCCGTCGAGGAAGGCTGCGAACAGAATCGTCTGTCCCGGACGCACGTTGGTCATCGACAACACCCGTTCCGCAGGGCCCAACGCGAAGGCCGAGACGGACGTGTCGCCGGGCCGTTCGGTCAGGTGTCCGCCAACGATCGGCACGTCGTACATCTTCGAGGCTGCCACCATTCCCTGCATCACGATCGAGGTGACCTCGGGCGGTCCGACCAACGTGTTGACGATCGCAAGCGGGACGCCTCCCATCGCAGCTACGTCGTTGGCGTTGGCGAGTACAGCTGCGATGCCGGCACCATAGGGATCTCCGGCCACGAAGCTAGGTGCCAGCGCTTCGCCGCATGCAACGATGTTCACTCCGTTGGTTTCGACTATGGCTCCGTCGTCTCCCGGGCCGTGGACCGGGTCGGAAGTGTCGAGATGGTTCGACACCGCCGAGATCGGCTTCTTGCCTGTCATCCCGGCGTATGAGCGGACCTCCTGGACGATCGTCTCCAGTGAGTATCCGCCGAGGGTGTTCGTCATGGAAATATCGTATAGTAAATACTCTCTACTGTGAGAAACGTCCGAGCTGCTGGGCGGCAAGGAGTGGTCATGTCCCCATCAACAGTTCAACTTCCCTCGAGTGTGCAGGTCATCAACGTGGGACTTCCACTCTTCGAATCGTCGATTCGCGATCAGGGGACCCCGGTTGTCGGTGTTGATTGGCGAATTCCCGCCGGAGGTGACAGCGAGGTGGTGGCGGCCCTCGCCCGGCTCTACGGACCAAAGTCGAAGGTGATCGACGCCGCGAACGAAGAGGTCGTCCGTCGGCTGAACGACGGTGTGCCGCTACTTCGCGGGATCGAGGCCGCATCGGAGGTGATCCCCGACATGGGCGATCGAACCGTGTTGCATTGCGGACCCGGGATTCCTTGGGCGGAAATGTGTGACCCCCTTCAGCGGTCGATCAAGGCGACCGTGACTGCGGAAGGTTGGGCCGACACCGTCGAGGTTGCGCACCAGATGGCCGCAGCCGGTGACGTGGACCTACGGGCTGCCAACGAACATGACACCGTCGTGCCGATGGCTTCATCCCTCGGTCCCTCGGCTCCGGTGTATGTCGTGACGAACGACGCCGGCGGAACGACCGCGTTCTCGTCACTGAACCAGGGCTCGGGGGCCGTCGCATGGTTTGGTGTCGACAGGGACGAGGCGATCGCTCGACTGCGGTTCCTGCAGTCGGAGGTCGGTCCCGTTCTGGGGGAGGCGATCCGGTCGCTCGATGGCGTCGATGTGTTTTCGTTGGCCGCCCAGGGTGTTCCTATGGGCGATGACGTCCACATGCGGACCCAGGCCACCACCAACCTCTTTCTCCGCGATCTGCTGCCCGCCCTCGTTCGGTCCTCACATTCCTCCGCACCTGAAGTGGCGAGTTTCCTCAGTGCGAACCACCTGATGTTCCTGAACATCGCCATGGCGGCGGCTAAGTCCTTGGTGATGTGGGCTGGCGAGGTTGCTGACTCCAGCATCGTCACCACGATGTGCCGAAATGGCACCACCTACGGCATTCGCCTGCCCAATCGCGATGACCAATGGTTCCTGGCGGAGTCACCGCCGGTTCAGGACTCTCTGTATTACCCGGGCCAGGGTCCCGAAACGAGCGCCCCCGACATCGGAGACAGCGCCGTGCTCGAGCTGATCGGCCTCGGCGGGCCGGCTGCCGCTAACTCGCCCGCGGTCGCCGGGTTCCTCGGAGGTCACATGTCCGATGCCATTCGTGCCACCGAGGCGATGCAGAAGATCTGCGCAGGGGAGAGCAAACGGTTTCGGCTTCCGATCCTCGACAACGTGGGAACCCCGGTCGGGGTCGACGTGCGTCGAGTTGTCGAGACCGGAATAACCCCGAAGGTGAATACCGGCATCGTTCATCGGTTCGACGGTTCCGGTCAGGTCGGGGCTGGCGTGGCAACCGCTCCGATCGAGTGTTTCGTCGATGCTCTAATGGGTTTGGACCAGCGGATCGACTAGTGGTTGCGGCGCTCTGGGTCGGAGGTGAAGTCTCCGACGTGCTCGCGCAGCAGTCCGCCACAGGCCTGATGCTCGGCGGATTCAGAGGGGGTGTCTACCTCCGCTTCGGGCCGAGGATCATTGCGGTAACCGGGCCCTCGGTTCCGGCGGGCCCGTTGAATCTCACATTGGATCGTGACCTCGACTTCGATGCCGATCGGCGCATCGATTGCCCCCGAGTAATCGCCGGCACGCTGCACCTCGGGCCTCTGGAGCTGAGGGGGCCCTCCGCTGACTCGTGGATGCCATCCCATGGGCCTGCCGCCGTGTCAGCCCGGATCCGTGATCTGGGACTTCTTGCCCAGGCCCAGGCCGTTCCACAAGAGCTCGCAGCCGTTTGGCCCGATGTCTTACGAGCCATCGACGACGACCTTATGGACCGGGCGCGGGATCTCCTCGGTGGCAGGGGGAGTGGTCTGACCCCGACCGGAGACGACGTTCTTGCCGGACTCGTACTGGGTCGGGCTCTGTGCGACCCTGGACGACGCCACGGTCTGGTGGAACTGGTCGAAAGGACTCACACCTCGGACCTCTCGTTGCGGTTTCTTCACTGGGCGGGTCGAGGGGTTTCGATCGAGCCGGTCCATCGATTGTTGGATGCCGATCCGGGCGAAGTCTCCAGTGCGGCAGGTGCGGTGTGTTCGGTCGGCGGTAGCTCAGGTCAGGCACTGCTGTTTGGCATGGCCCAATCGAGTCGACTCCCGTAGGTCTTATCGGCAGGGCATCGATTTGCTCAGAGTTGGTCCAGCAGCACGAGACGCCCAGCCGAAGCGAAGTCTTCACGAAGCTGCTTCGGCAGACGCGCGGTGAGTCGTTGACGCGCCTCGGCTGCCTCGGCTGCCGGCGAAACCTCCGCAATCAGCAGGGAGGAACCGGTGACCCGGGCGCAGCCTGCTGCGGCTTCGGGCCGACCGGCCAGATGGAGTCCGATCGCTTCGTATTTCGCCGACTGGCCGTTTTGGGCATCGGTGATGAGGCGCTCGGCAGATTCCATTCCCAGCCGGACGGAGATCTCGGTGACGCGCAGTTGAGCCCGCCAACGAAAGGGAAGCCAGCCGTCCAGCAGTCGTGATGCGGTTTCAACCGATGCCGCCGCCGTATCAAACCGACCCTGAAGAAAGTCGCAGTCTGCCAACGAGCACAGTGCGTGGAGTTCCTGCTCGACCTGAAGTTCACCCTCCTCCACCTCCCGAGACTCCGCTAGCGCCTGCTCGGAGAGGGAGCGGGCCCGATCGAGTTGACCCAGCTCACGCCAGACCCACGCCAGGCAGGTGTTGGTTCGAGCCCGGTAGTAGGAAACGCCGTAGCGGTCGAGGAGTGTCTTCTTGGTCTCCAGGGTGCTCAGTGCACCCGATAAGTCACCGTGATTTGCTCGCGCCAGTCCCTCGAAGAACAACGAGCGCAACAGCGGACGGAACGCACCGATTTCATTGCAGAGTTCGATCGACTCGTCGAGTATGTCGATCGACTCGGCGTATCGGTCGTTGTGGGCAAGCAGAGCGCCAAGGCAGCTGAGGGCTGATGCCCGGACTGCGCCGTCGGTCTCGGACACCTCGGACAACGCTCGGTGGTAGGCGGCCGATGCGGAGGCAAAGTCGCCGGCCCAGTGTTTGATCCTCCCGAGCAGCACGAGGGCGCTTGGTTGGGCTCCCGGCATCCCCGCTGCCTGCTCGGCAAGGCTGACCGCCGACTCGGCGTCTCTCTCGTAGTACGCCGTCCACCCCAGGCGCTCAACCGCCTGGGCTGCGAGCTTGCGATCCCCGACGCTTAGGCCCAGCGAGTGCGCGTCCTCGTGATCCCGGGTGGCGTCGCCGTAACGCCCCAACTCCTCACGCACAATCCCTCGACCGACCAACGCGGCCCCCTGGATTGCGACGTCGTCGGTGATTCGGGCTGCGTCATACGCCTGTCCATACAAGCGCTCGGCGTCGAAGTTCGAGAACGTTTGACGGGCGTTTCGGGCCGCCTCCAGCCAGCTCTGTGCCGCAGCGCCGACCTGGCCCGCAGCCTGGAGATGCCACGCCCGTCGCTCCGGCTGAGCGATGAACGTTTCCGCCAATCGGCGGTGATAGTCCAACCGGATCGGCTGCAAGACGCTTTCGTAGAGCACCTCCTGGATCACGCGGTTGCTGAACGCGAAGTGGTCCTCCCGCGCCTCCACCAAACCGGCGGCTCGGGCCGTGTCCAAAAGCGGGATCAGTTCTCGTCGAGGCGTCTCGACGATGTGGGAAAGGACTTCCACGTCGAACGTGTTCCCCACGACCGACGCGACACCCAGCAGATCCTGAACGCCGGCACCGACGCGGCCGACGCTGTCGAGCACAACCGAACGCAGGGAGCCTGAGATTGACTCCTTCGGCACTTCGCGACGCATCGCTTCGATGACTTCGACGACGAACATCAGATGACCCTGGGTGAGATCCCAGATGAACGACGCCTCGTGTTCGAGCCCAACGGCGGCGGCGAGAGCGGCCACGTTCTTGGGATCGAGGGGACCAAGTTCGATGACATGTGAGTCGGAAGCGAGTTCCCGGATCGTCTCACCGTCCAGCGAATCCGCCTGGACGGTCGTCAGGATCATGAATGGAAGCGCCGGGAGTTGGTGCGCGAGCCACTGGAGCGCCTCGACGGTTGACGATCCTGCGTGATGTAGGTCGTCGAAGACGAGAAGCAGCGGAGACTCCTGAGCGAGTTTGGTCAGTACGTGTTCGACCATCTGGAACGAACGCAGATACTCGAGTTCTGCGGACCGACGTTGGTAAGGCTTCACGTCGACGATCTCGCGCAGTTCTGGTATCAGTTCGCTAGCGGATCCGATCCACGGTCCGAGTAGGTCGGGCAGTTGATTGGGGGCGGTGCTAAGCACGACGTGGCGCACCATTGCGAGAATCGGATGCAGGAACAGCGATCGCTCACCCTCTGAGCTCGCCGATTTCAGAACCCGTCCACCGGTTCGTTCCACGGTGGCAGTTAGTTCTGCCCCCAGCCTGGTCCGACCCGAACCCACCGGCCCCGACAGCATCGCCATAGTCACGGTGCCGCTGGCCGCTTGGGCCCAGAGTTCGCCGAGCCGGCGAAATGGTTCATCGCGACCGGCCTGGACGATCTCGGTCGAAATCGTGCCCGGCGCCCCGGCAGGTAGCTCCGGCGCCACCCGGGCATCGGTCAGAACGTCGCCATACAGGCGATCGGTCTCCTGGCTGGGTTCGACCCCGAGCTCTGCTCGTACCGCAGCTCGGAGGCGGTCGTACACGCGAAGCGCGGAACCCCGGTCGCCAAGTTCCCAGTGGGCTCGCATCAGCGCTCGTCCCGCATCTTCGTCCTGGGGGTCAAGTTCGATCGCCGAACTGGCGCGTTGCATCAGATCGTCCCATAGACCCAGACCTTCATCGGCGGCCCAGAGGGTCCGTCGAAGTCGACGTCGCACCCCATCGAGGTGACGGGAGAGGTCCTCGACCCAGGGTTGTCCCGCAGCTGATCCCAGTGACAGCGCCAGATTCGGTTCCGCCAATGCGAGGGCGCGCCGAGCGGCGCTGGCCGCCAGGGCCGGAGCCAGCTTCACCCGGGTCTCGGCCTCGATGGCCAAACGCTCGATCGTTTCGATATCGCTCGTCCACCGGCCTTCAGAGGTGTTGAACCGGTAGCCGGTGCTGGGACTGCCCACGATCGCATCCGCTCCGAGTCGAGACCGCAGCCGGCTGACCAGCGACGCCACGGTTCGAGACGCCGATGGCGGTGCCTTCTCAGGCCACAACGAGTCCACCAGTGCGTCCATAGGAACCGCCGTCCCCGATGCTGCGACGAGCCGTTGAAGAAGCAGGCTGGCCCGCCCCGGAGGTGGTTCGATCGGTCGTGCTCCGTCAGCGCTGGTGACCGTCAGTGCGCCGAGCAGGGACACGACGTGCGGCTCGCCTGCGTCAGGTCTGCTCATGGGGTCCGCCCACCGGACGCGTCGGCAAATGTTGATCGGAGTCGGACGTCATTTGTCTCGGTCGAACGCACTCGGGCTTCTTCCCTCCCTATGTCGGATCCGATATGGTAGTTCTCTATCGTAAATTTACTCCGGATAAACACACCGCCGGCGGAACGCGGTTTGTGCCGGAGCCCGCAGGAAGGTCAGATCGATGACACCGACATTCCTAGCAACGTCTGAGCGATCCGCCAAGCCGAGAACCTCGGGCATTACGCATGTTCTGGACAAGGGTTTGCCGCTGTCGAGCATTCGCAATCTGATGCCGTCGATCGCACAGTTCGTGGACCTGTGGAAGTTTGGTTGGGGTCTGGCCTACATCGATCCGGAAGTTTTTGGCAAGGTCACCGAACTTCGAGGTCAGGGGATCAGAGCCTGCCCCGGCGGCACCCTAACCGAAATCGCATTTGCCCAGGGATGTGCTCACGAGTATCTGCAATGGGCGAAGACGATCGGATTCGAGCTGATCGAGGTGAGTTCTGGAGCGACCGACATGGATGCCGACGACAAGTCGCGACTTATCGCTCAGGCGGCCGCAGAAGGGTTCGAAGTGCTGGCCGAGGTCGGTAGCAAGGATCCATCGACCGTGGTTGATCCCGCCGAATGGGCGAAGGAGATCACCCGAGATCTGGAAGCCGGCGCCACGTGGATCGTGGCCGAGGGTCGCGAAAGCGGCACCGTCGGTCTCTATCACAGCGATGGAGGGGTTCGAAGCGAGTTGGTCCAGGCGATCCAAAGCGCAGCTGGCGACCATCGGGTTGTCTACGAGGCTCCTCAGAGAGCCCAGCAGGCGTGGCTGTTGAGGGCGATGGGATCCGGGGTGAACCTTGGCAACATCGCCGTTGCCGAGGTGCCGAGCGTCGAGACGCTCCGGCTCGGTTTGCGGACCGACACCATCGGTTTCACGGTCACCGGCGACTCCGCCACCGGCGACCCAGCGATGGCGGCACAGCGATGAGTTTTGATCTGGATCCCTTGGCGCCGAACATCTTTCCTGCCAAGTATCGGCAGGTGGCTGTCAACGAGGAACCGGTGGCAACGGACCCGGATTCGTTGCGACAACACTTCCTCGGTCGCGAGGCATATGCCAAGACCCGGTTCATCATCGTGCGGAGCCGGTCAGCAGGCAGCGAGACCGCTGTGGTGACCGAGGTAGTGACCGAACCCGGGCCGGAGCTGTTTCGGCCGATTGTGGACCTGCGGCTCCTTGTGGACGAGACCCAGTGCCTCGTCATGTCCCGGCCCGACGTCGATGTTGGTATCGCCTCCCAGATAGCGCAGGCGATTCCTGCCGGCAGCGACCATCGTTGTGTAATCGTGGAGGGCCGGTACTCCCACATCAGCTTCCTGTTGAACCCTGAGCCCCTGGTCCTGAACGTGTTGGACATCGTTCCGCCGGCACCATCGAAGCTCCTGGATCAACTCGCCCGGATTCTGGATACCGCCGAGGACACGCCGCCGGTGGTGCTGTCGGGTGAATCGGTCGACGCAGTAGAGCTACTCCAGGCCAGCTCCGCCTCAAGCGACCACGTATTGCTTCCCTGCCGCGGCCCGGGCGTGACCTTGGAGGGCACGGCGGTGTCCTATCTGGATCAGCGACCGCCGAAGGAGGACTGGACACTTCTCGGTTGTGAACGTTCCGAGCAGATCCATCGTTGGTTCTATTCCGCCGACGTGCCGTCGATCGACACCTGTCCGCGACAGTTCCTGGGCGTCGAGCGCGACGCAGACGGCGCAACTCTGACGCGATGTTGCCTACTTCAGCAGGGCCTGGAGCTGAGCGGTCGCGCCGTTCTGGTTCCGTGGGGTTCGTCGTTGGCTGAGGTTGGCGCTGCGCTCGACCGACTGATCGCCCAGGAGGGGCTGGTATGGACGCCCATCTGATCGACTCACAGATCTACGGGCACAATTGGTCGACGTCGCTGTCGAGGTCGGTGTTCTCCGAGCGCGCTCGGATCGAACGCTGGTCGCTGATTCTCAAAGCCCTGGCCCGTGCCCAGGCAACCCATGGAATCATCCCGCCCGCCGCCGCAGAAGAGATTCAGGCGATCGACGGCTCGTCCCTTTCGATCGACCGAATTGCGGCACGAACCCGCGAGACCTCTCACTCAACGCTCGGTCTGATCGACGTTCTCCGTGGCGAACTGTCCGAGTCAGCCGGGCAGTTCGTCTATTTCGGAACGACCGTTCAGGACCTCACCGACACATCCATGGCGTTGGAGGCAAAACGCATCGGCGAGGCGGTGATCGCAGACCTGCGTGTGATCGAGGATCGTCTGCTGACGCTTGCGACCCAATATGCCGAGACGCCGATGACGGGCCGCACCCACGGCCAGCCCGGTTCGCCGATTACCTTTGGTTTCAAGGTCGCCACCTGGGTTGATGAAGTTGGTCGTCGGGCTGCGCATCTGCAAACGGCGACCGACGAGATCGCGACCGGTCAACTCGGCGGAGCGGTCGGGACGCTCGGTTTCTTCGGTGATCAGGCGATGGCGCTTCGCGCCACCTATTGCGAGCTGCTCGGTCTGCATGAACCCGATATCTCATGGCTCACCAGCCGTGACCGGGTCGCTCAGTTCGCCACGACTCTGAGCCTCGCGTGCTCAACGCTCGCTCGAATAGCCAACGAGGTCTACAGCCTTCAGCGAGGCGAACTGGCCGAACTGGCCGAAGCTCGCACGGACGGAACGGTAGGCAGCATCACCATGCCGCAGAAACGAAATCCAGAATCGAGCGAGCAGATCGTCACGCTTTCCCGACTGATTCGTGCTCAGGCTGACGTGATGACCGAGGGCATGGTCGTCGAGCACGAACGGGACGCTCGAGGATGGAAGGCCGAGTGGGTGGCACTGCCGTCGCTCTGCCACTACGGCACCGCTGCGGTGCAGTTCGCCCGAGAGCTGGTCGAGGGGCTCGAAGTTAACGCCGAGGCCATGATGCACAATCTCGGTCGGTCCGGCGCCGCGGGGTCGGAACGCCTTCTCGCACTCCTCGGTCAGATCGTGGGCAAACACGATGCGCAGGCCCTTCTACAGGAAGCCAATGTTGCAGCGGGCCGCTCCGGGCTGCACCTCGCCGTCGAGATCGCCCATCGAATGCCGGATGGGGTGGGCGATGAACTAGTGGGCGAACTGACGACGGTGGACACGGGTTCGTCGCGGGCCATGGTGGAAGTGGTCGCGGCGCGGGCGGCAGCGCGGCGCTCGGTCGTTCGAGGCAACACTTCTCGATGAACATCGACGAGCTCGATGCGAGCGTGTCGCGGTTTCCCCTCGGCATCCTTCCTACACCGCTGGTTCGGGCCGACCGTCTTGCTCAGATGTTCGACCTTGAGCATCTGTGGATCAAACGGGATGACCTCACAGGGTTCTCGTGGGGTGGCAACAAGGTGCGCGCCGCAGAGTATCTGGTGGCCGAAGCTATCGATCGGCGTGTCGGGGAGGTGGTCGTGTCCGGCGGACCGTCGTCCAATTTCGCTGCGATCATGGCGGCGGCAGGACGGGTTGCGGGCCTGAGGGTTCATCAGGTCAGCTATGGGATCGAACCCCCGACTGAGTCTGCAGCACTGCTCGCCGGGCGGGGGAGCGGGTCATCGATCTCCTATACCGGTTCCGCCGATCGTCGCCTGATGGATGAGGTCGGTGTGCGGCTGGCGTCGGACCGGCCGAACTTTGGGGCCCAGGCGATCGCGATTCCGAGAGGGGGCGCATCGGATGTCGGGTCGATTGGATTTCTGCGGGCCGGTCTGGAGTTCATCGGACAAGTCTCGACCGCGGGGATCGAACCCGGCGTGATCGTTCTACCGACGGGCTCTGGAGGCAGCGCCGCTGGTCTGCTCGCAGCCCTCGGCCTTCTGGGCTCGGCATGGCAACTTTTGGCGCCATCGGTTTCGCGCCCTCCCAACGGTTTCGCCCAACAGATCGCCGACAAGGCGGTCCGGAGCGCGGCTCTGACCGGTGAACGTCTGGTCGCTCGGGACCTGCTCGATTCCCTTACCGTCGTTGATGCCCGAGGCACAGGGTTCGGATCAACCGACCCTGAGACATCGGCTCTGATCCAGACCGTTCAGCACGAGACCGGTCTTCTTATCGACCCCGTCTACAACGCCAAGGCTCTTCGGTGGTTGTGCGGACATCGACCGGAGGCACAGCGGAACCACGTCTACTGGTTTACCGGTGGCACCCTCGGCGTTGTCGACCACCTCCTCACAACCCGCTCGGAATAGGAGCTCAGCATGTCTCAGAAACCCGCCACGTCATCGCGTATCGCCGGTGCGTCCGGAACCGCCCCCGCACAGTCGCTCATCGATGCGGGCTTCGCGTGGGAGATCGCAGATGCGCCGTTGCTCCATGCCGGTCTGAATCTGGCTGACATCGCCCACGTTTTGGACCTGCACCACCGGAGCATCCTGCCCGATGACGCGATGAAGGAACTTCTCCGGGAGCTGCTCTCGGCGTATGAGACTGCCCCGGAGGACTTTCCCTACGACCCCAACTTCGGCGAGCCGTACAACTCGCGGGAGAGACTGTTCGCCAGCAAACTGGGGAACACCGCGGGCTGGCTTCATGCCGGACGTCCTCGACGGGAGGCGGCCCGGGTCGCGCTTCGCATCCTGCTGCGACGTCAAACAGCGGAACTGCTCGATCGGGCCGCGGCATTCGCGGAGAGCACCGCTCAGACTGCGCTGCGATTCAAAGACGTCATCATGCCGGACCAGACTTACCTGCAGCAGGCCCAGCCCTCCACGTTTGGGCACTACCTGCTGGCGTTCGTACCGCCGTCGTTGCGTGACGGCGCCCGCCTGGCCTCAGTGCTGACGGAAGTGAACCTCAGCCCGGGTGGAGCGGGTTGTGTCAATGGCAGTCGTCTCCTTGAGGATCGGAACCACATCGCCTCGTTGCTGGGCTTCGATGGGATCATCGATCACACCCGGGACGCCATGTGGCAGACCGACTCGTTCATCGATCTGCTCGCTACCAGCACAAGCCTGATCTCGAACCAATCGAAGCTGGCCGAGGACCTGGAGATCTGGGCCAGTCAGGAATTCGACTATGTCACCTTGGCTGGTCCCTACACGCGGGCCTCTGTTCTCATGCCGCAGAAGAGAAATCCGTACGCGCTCACCATCGTCCGAGGCGCGGGCGGTGTCCTCATCGGCCGGTTGTCGGGATTTCTGGCGGTGGTCAAGAGTCCATCGGCGCGCAGCGACAACTTGATCTTCGCCTACGGTGAGATCCCCCGAGCACTGGATCTGTCGTCGAAGATCACCGTGATGATGGCCGAGGTGATCGAGACCCTTACGGTCAATCGCACCCGAATGAGTGAAGAACTCGATCGCGGCTTCAGCCAGGCCACCGATCTGGCCGAGTACGTGATGCTTGTCGCCGGCGTCGACTACCGAAGTGCGTACCAACTGGTTGGCAACGCAGTGCGGGCGGCGAGCACGGCCGGTCTTCGCGGCATCGATATCACCTCGGAGATGTTGGACGAAGCCGCAATCGAAATTCTCGGAGCTCCGCTCGGCCTCGATTCCGATCAGTTGGCGCAGGTGTTGATACCCAGGAACATCGTGGCCACTCGGACCGCCGCAGGCGGTGCGGCACCACATGTTGTTGACGCGATGGCCCAAGACATGACGGCTCAGGCTCGGGAGCTTCGAGCGATCGCAACGAACCGGTTGGCCCAGTTTGACTCCGCCGAACAGGCGCTGGTCGAACGCGCTCGGGAACTGATCTGACCGGACCGTTGCGCGTGCTTCGAATCCTGTGCAACACCGGTGCAACACTCTCGACGAGTATCGCCGCATGGCTGCCGACCTCGAATCCTGCGATGCCTCCAGTTGCCGGTTCCGAGAGACCGCACCCGATCATCACGATCGTCTGGTCCGTCTGGAGGTCAGCACGTTCGAAGTGGTTACCGAACTGATCGAATTGGCTGCCACCTGGCACGAACTGGAGTACTGCGAGTGTGCTCCTCTCGTACCACCCGACGAGTGGATCCCGTTCATCGAAAGCCATCGCTGGTCCGATTTCGAACGCGTCTTCGACATGGTGATCGGGCTTGTCTCGCTAGCGCCCCGTCGGGCCGAAGAACCCGAGTTGCGCCTGATCTCTCACCTCGCTGACTATCGGTCAGCGGTGTCCTGATGTTCGGTCGGAGCGAACGCAAAACGGCGGTTTAGGCCGGGCGTAGTGCCATCCAGATCGCCTTTGCGGGGCGTTGGGTCGGATTTCTCCATGCATGGTCTCGATCGGTTCGGAAATGGACCGAGTCGCCGGCCTTGAGGCGCACCGTGCGGTCACCCACATCAACTTCGAGAGTGCCGGACAGGAGATGGATCAGTTCCTCTCCCGGATGGCGCAGAGGGTTCTCACCACTGGATGCCCCGGGAAGGACCTCGGCTCGAGCGGCGGCCACGAAGTACTGGCCGTAGGGTCCCGAGATCGATGACAAGTTGATGCCGGTGTGGGAGGTGTAGACCTCACGCTCCTCACCCGCTGGCGTGTAGACGACATAACTCGGTGGCGTTTCGTCTTCCTCGACGAAGTACGACACGGGTCGGTCCAACGCCGCAGCCAGCTTGAGCAGGGTGGTGATGGTGGGCACCATGTTTCCCTGCTCCACCTTGTGGATGGCGGCGGGTGACACGTCTGAGCGATCGGAGAGTTGCTGCAGGGAAAGACCGAGAACGGAGCGTAGATCCCGAAGCTTGGGCCCGATCGAGTTCACGACCTCGGCGACCGTCGTCTCGGTGGCTTGGCTGGTCCTGCCGTTACCGAGGCTCATCGAGCCTGACTCACTGGAGACTTTGCGAGCCGATCTTGCGACCACGTGACACCGTTCCTTCGCTGTTGCGACGGCGAACCGTCACAGGGGATGACTTCGACGATTCGATCGAAAACGTACAGCTCGCGTCGGCCGAAGCACTCGAAATTGTAGCGAGATCCATAGCTCGGGAGCCGGACCCAAGGGTGTGATCGGACGAGCATCCGTATCCTTTCCGACTCGATCGTATCCGATAGTTGACAGTCGAGTCGACGGGCGGCAAGAATGCAGCAGACGTCGGATCTTTGGTTCGGCATCTCGAGAGCTCGAGCATCGAAAGGTCGGAACAACGATGGATGGACTGCACGACATGGGGGGAAAGCAGGGGTGGGGAACCGTCGCCGTCGATCCCGATGAACCCGTGTTCGCAACTGAGTGGGAAGGTCGGGCGTTCGCCATGGGGGCGATGTCCGGTGGACTCTCCGGAACCAACCTTGACGCCTTCCGGCATGCGCTCGAGCGTCTCCACCCGATGGAGTACCTGATCGATGGTTACTACGGTCGCTGGTTAGCGTGTGCGGAACTGTTGCTGGTCGACAGCGGCATCATCCCTGCTGGAGCGGTCGAGGCTCGAGCCCAGAAGTTGCTTGGCAATGACGTCGATGAACCGACCGAAGCAGTGGAGAACAAGCCACAGTACGAACGGGGCGGCGGCGGCTCCCTGCGCCAGATCGACGCGGCCCCGGGCTTCGCCGTGGGCGACAAGGTTCGAGCCCGGGATATGCACGTCAGTGGCCATACCAGGATGCCGTCCTACATCCGCGGCCGAGACGGTGTCGTTTCGGCGATTCGACCCGCCGCGGTCTTGCCCGACGCCACCGCACACTTCACCGGCGAGGACGCGCAACACGTCTACACCGTCGACTTCGACTCGACGACCCTCTGGGGTCCCGACGCCGAGCCGGCGACGCTCAAGATCGATCTCTTCGAAAGCTACATGGAGGCACGATGACTGCAAATCCCCTTCCCGAGAACCGAGCCCCGGCTGCGATCCGCACCGAGGCACTCGAGGCCATCCTCACCGAGAAAGGGCTCGTTAACGCTGGTGGCATCGACGGGCTCATCAATCGGTTCGTCAACGACGTTGGTCCGATGAACGGGGCTCGGGTTGTTGCCAAGGCATGGGCTGATCCCGAGTTCAAGGAACGGCTGATGTCCGACGGCACCGCGGCGGTGGGCGAGTTCGGATTCTCCGGCCCCCAGGGGGAACACATCGTGGTCGTCGAAAACTCCGACGACACCCACAACGTCGTGGTGTGCACGCTCTGTTCGTGTTATCCATGGCCGCTGCTGGGGCTACCACCGAACTGGTACAAGGATCCCGCCTACCGATCCCGCGTCGTGCGCGAGCCTAGAAAGTTGCTGGGCGAGATGGGCCTCGACGTGGCACCCGAAAAGGACATCACCGTATGGGACTCCAGTGCGGAGAACCGCTACTTCGTCCTGCCGCAACGTCCAGCGGGAACTGAAGACCTCGACGAGGAGCAGTTGGCGGCACTTGTGACGCGAGAGGCGATGGTTGGCGTTGCGGTGGTGCAGGCATGAGCGAATCCACTGCTGTGCTGGGCGGGCTGGGAACCGACGGGCCCGCAGCGCCCCCGCGATCGAACGGCGAACTTGTCTTCGCTGAGCCATGGGAGAGCCGAGCGTTCGGAATGATGCTCTCACTCAACGAAGGTGGGCTCTTCACTCTGGACGACTTCCAGCGGGAGCTCATCGTCGCCGTCGGTGAGTGGGAGGCATTGGGTCATCCCAGCGAGGA
>CALGOA010000198.1 GCA_937958015.1 uncultured Acidimicrobiales bacterium
GAGAACATGCCACGCGCAACGAGCCCTGGGACGTCGTCGGAGGCGAACTCCACAACATCTTGACAACCGCTTCACAGGATCCGCCGTTCCTCTCTACCTGTTCTACCTGTGAGCGGCGATGACTCCCGAAAGAAGGCGCACATAGGCGGCCTGGTAGTAGATGGCCGGCTCGGAGAGCTCCCATGGTCGGGTGTCGCCATCCTTGGAGTTGAAGTCGCCGTACGCCTTCGAGATGGGCGAGCGGGGAACGTCCGCCGATCCGGAGTAGCTGGCGTTGGGACCACCCACGACGTACCCCGGAGCCGGCCCGATGGGGCTATTCCAGGCGTGGTCGTAGTCGGAGCCGTCGGCGAACCAGAAGTGGTAGATCTCGTTGATCGAACGCTCGGCGCCGAGGCTGTTCATGTTGGAGAGGTAGACGATGCCGAGCGGGTTGATTCCGTTGATCGTGTTGAGGTGGGCCGACGCTCGCTCAATATTCTGATCCGGCTCGATTCCCAGCCGGGCGAGGGCGAGGCTGCCGTTGCCACTGTTGGCCATGACCATGTTCGAACCCCAGTGATACTGGCCGTCCGGCATGTAGCTGCGATACAGACCGGCCGAGTCGTCGTAGCCGTGAGCCCCGACGTTCCGATTCATCTCGTTTGCAACGACTCGCATCGCTTCCTTCAGATTCGGATCGGCACCATCGAGGCGCAGATAGAACTCGATCGCCTCCGCTCGTTCGGGGTTGTAGCGCCCAAAGGTGGCATCGGGAAAGACACGACGGCCGTCGAACTCGTCCGCTGCGATCCGATCGAAACGGTCGTCACCGGTGACAGCGAAGAGATAAACCGAGGCGACGAATCGAAGTGGACCCTGCTGATCGATCGCCACATCGGCATCGCCGGCATTGATCACCTGCGGGTCACAGTCATCGCGCCGTGGGTTGGCCTCGAACCAGTCGAATGCCCGTACCGCCCGATCGGCGAGGTCGGCGGCGAACTCCGGATCGATAGTCTCGAATGCGACCGCACCGTGAGCGAACATGCCGGCGGCTGCGATCGACGATGATGAACAAGCCTCTTCGAAGAAGCGGGGCCGCGTATCGTCGTAGATGTTGGCCGGACCGTCGTAGCCGGAGAAACCAACCTTGGTCAGCACTCCCCCGTCGTCGGACTGCATTCGAACCAGCCATTCCAGTTCTACCCGCACTTCATCCAGCAGGTCGGAGATCCCGTTGTCCGACTCCGGCACACCGGCGTCGTCGCCGAACAGCTCCGGCGCAGTCTCGAACGCCGCAAGCAACTGATGCACCGGGCTCGTGGCGAACGTGACGTACTTGTTGGTGTCACCGGCATCGAACCAGCCCCCGGACAGGTCTCGTCGGGGAGCGTTGGAGTCATCGATGGATAAGGCCTCGGTGTCCTGCCCATCACCGACCACGGCGGCGGGACCTGACCACGCACCAGCCAGAGACTCGTCGTGGGCGACGTTGGCTCGATTGAAGTAGAACACCCGCTGAGCGGTCTCGAGCAGGAGCCGATAGGCATCATCGGAGACCACGAACTCGGCGCTGGACCAACCCGTCTCGGAATCATCGATGCGATAGCTGCCGGGCTGAGTGACGGTCGAAAAGTCAAACCTCCATCCCCGGTCGCCCGATTGTGGGTCTTCGGCACCGTCGTTCCATGGTTCGGGGGCACCGGCGAACACCGCTTGACCGCTGTCCACGTCGACGACCTGCAACTCTGCACCCGGCGTGTACGCGAGGTCCTCGGTCGGGCCTCGCCCCGGGTCCACCAGCACGGCAACCTTTCGGGCGCTCGGCAAGTAGCCGAACTGATCGACCAGGATCGGCGTGAAGTTGGCATTTGGTGATCCCACGGATGGAGCCGGGGACGGGGCTACGTCGTTGTCACTCGACTCGGAGCCATCGTCCGAGCCCCCGCCAGCGGTCTCGGCGCCAGCGGTCTCGCCGTCAACCTTCTGGTCGGCGTCCTGAGCGGACAGAGCGGTTGTTGAATCCAGAGCCGATGGCACGGCGGCAGGCGGGCTGGATCCGCAGGCGGTCACGATCAAGGCGAGAACGAGCGACCCGCTCCGCAATCGGGAATGAACAATCGTCGCCACCTGCACCATTTCGACACTACGGATCGGGACATTAAGCGATCGTGAAGTAGGGGGATTCCGTCCGGCCGGAATCCTTCTGCCAAATGGTGTCCCCCACGGGACATCCCCGTCGTCGTGTAGTTGAATCGGGACATCCCCCGATTCACTTACGAAAGGGAAGATTCCTATGAAGTACGCAGTTCTCCTCTACAACGACCCGGCCAAGGCTCCCGAGTTCGGCACACCCGAAATGGACGCCGAGATGGCTGAGTGGTTCCAATTCACCGCTGACCTTCAAGCGGCTGGCAAACACCTAGGCGGCGAAGCCCTCACCCCTACTCAAACCGCCACCACCGTGCAGATTCGCGACGGCAAGACCATCACCGCCGATGGCCCGTTCGCCGAAACCAAAGAGGCACTGGGCGGCTTCTACCTCATCGATGTCGAAAACGTCGACGAAGCGATCGAGTGGGCGGAGAAGGTTCCGTTGGTCGGCTACGGATCGGTGGAGCTCCGACCGATCATGGAGTTCGACTGATTCCACATGTCGCTGCGTCCTTCGCCAGTCGACCATGCATTCCGCACCGAGTGGACCAGTCTGGTCGCGACACTTGTGCGGGAAACGGGCAGCTTGGAGCTGGCGGAGGATTCAGTTTCGGAGGCATTCGCTGAGGCGTCGGTTCGATGGCGAACCGACGGTGCACCTCGCCGGCCCGGTGCGTGGCTTCTCACCACGGCCCGGCGCAAGGCGATCGATCGCATTCGGCGAGACCAGCGATTCACCGATCGGATTCCGCTTCTCGCCGAGCAGATCGAACGCAACGCCGACCAACCCGAGGAGCAGCTTGGTGACGACCAGTTGGCTCTGATCGCAGGTTGTGCTCATCCGGCTCTGAACACCGAAGCACAGGTGGCGTTGACACTGCGGTATGTCTGCGGACTTACGACTGAGCAGATCGCTCGATCGTTTCTCGTCCCCACCGAAACGATGAAGAAGCGGCTCACCAGGGCCAAGACCAAGATCTCCTCCGCCGGTGTGCCGTTCGTGGTGCCGGAGCAGAGTCGGTTAGACGACCGGGTCGAAGCGATCTGTGCGGTGATCTATGCGGTGTTCAACGAGGGGTACGCAAGTACGGCCGGCGCCGACCTCGTGCGAGGGTCGCTGTGCGATGAGGCCATCTGGTTGTCCGAATTGCTCTGCGGTCTGGTTCCGGGCGATGCGGAGGTGCATGGGTTGTCGGGGCTCATTCTGCTGACCGACGCGCGGCGCTGGACCCGCACCGACGCCGACGGCCTGCCGATTCTGCTCGAGGATCAGGACCGATCGAAGTGGGACCAACGGAAGATCTCCTTAGGCCTGGCGGCGCTCCATCGAAGCGCCCAGCTGCCCGGGGTCGGGCCGTATCGCCTGATGGGTTCGATCGCTGGACTCCACGCCAGGTCCAGGTCGATCGACACCACTCCGTGGGTCGAGATTGCAGAGGTCTATGGCGCTCTGATTGCGCTGAATGACACGCCGGTGCTCCGGCTGAACCAGGCCGTCGCCCGATCCTGGAGCGAGGGACCCGAGGTCGGTCTGGAGTTGATCGAATCGTTAGAGGATGAGCTGTCGGAGTACCCGTACTTCTTCTCGGCCCGAGCAGCGTTGCTGAACAAGTGCGGTCGATCGACCGAAGCGGCCGACTCCTACCGGCAGGCCATCGCTCTCTGCCACAACGACGCCGAAGTGCGCTGGATGCACAAACAACTCGCCAACCTCGAGTAATCCAACCCGCCCGAGCTGCGGCGCAGACACCTGAATCCCCCCGAACCGAGACCACACCCCTCGAATCCTTGCGAACTGACGAAATAGAGCACTTCAGGCGGGATCGGGGGCTCAGATGTCAGTTTGGGGCGGCGGTGATTGTGGATGGCTTGGGAGTAGGGGTGGTGTGTTCACTACCCTCGTCGGGTGCTGGAAATCTTGACGTCGGTGATCGGTCCGGTCGTCATCGTCGTGGCGGTTGGCGCGATTCTCGGCCACCGCCTCGAACTCGAAACCACCACGCTGTCGAAGCTGGCGTTCTGGATTCTTGGGCCCGCCTTCATGTTCGACGGATTGGCCACCGCCGACCTTCCGGGTGACACCGTTGCAGGCCTCGTCGGAGCCGCCGCGGCGAGTTTCGCCGTTTCGGGAGTTGTTGGCGCTGTCCTGTCCCGAGCGATCGGTTCCAGAGGCGAAGCACTTTCGGCCGACATCGTTTCGTCCACCTACGGAAACGTGGGCAATGCCGGCATCGCGATATGTGTGTTCGCTCTGGGAGACGGCATTCGGGCGGCCGCAATCGTTGTGATGGTCGTGGTCAACACCCTCGGTGTTGTGATGGGCGTCGCACTTGCGACTTCCCGAACCCGAAGTGTGTGGTCTGCAGTGCGAACCGGACTCACCACTCCCCTGACCCTCGGTGCGCTACTCGCCATCCCCGTGAACGTCTTCAACGTCACGCTGCCAACCTGGTTCGACCGCCCGGTCAGTCTGATCGCCGATGCTCTCATCCCGGTGATGTTGCTGACCCTGGGTCTGCAGCTCCGACTGCTCGACGTGACCCGACCCGAGCCCGGTGCGATCGCATCCGCCCCGGCGAAACTCATCGTCGCTCCCATCGCCGCCTACACCGCAGCTGGCCTCTTCGGCCTCGGAGATCTCGAAACCGGGGTGGTGCTCATTCAGGCGTCGATGCCACCGGCGGTCTTCACGATGCTCGTCGCTCTCGAACACGACCTGGCCCCGAAGCGAATGACCAGCGCTCTGGTCACGCTCACTGGACTCTCGTTGCTCACGGTTCCCATCGCCGTAGCCGTGGCCCGCTAACCCCAACCCCCTCGAACCGCGACCAGCGACCAGCCCGAACCGCTCCAATAAAACATTTCAAACAGTTTCACTGCGACCAGCGACCAGTTTCGATGAAGCGAGCGCCAGCGAGTGAGGACATCGAAACTGTTGGAGCTGGAGAGAGGGTTCTACGGCGAGCCCGCGGCGAGCAACGTAGAACCCGAACGGGGATCAGAGTGAGGACATCGAAACTGTTGGAGCTGGAGAGACGGTGGTACAGCGAGCCCTAGCGAGCCTGTACCACCGGAACGGGACTCACACCAGCGACCAGTTTCGATGAAGCGAGCGCCAGCGAGTGAGGACATCGAAACTGTTGGAGCTGGAGAGACGGTGGTACAGCGAGCCCTAGCGAGCCTGTACCACCGGAACGGGGATCAGAGTGAGGACATCGAAACTGTTGGAGCTGGAGAGAGGGTTCTACGGCGAGCCCGCGGCGAGCAACGTAGAACCCGAACGGGAATCACTGCTCGGTCGGGCACCACCAGATGTTGCGACCGTCGATGTCGGCGGTGCGGATGATGTCTCCGCAGCGCCGACACGGTTGACCGTCGCGTTTGTAGCAATAGAGCCGTTCGCTGCGTTTGATATCGCTTCGCCGTCGCCGTCCGACATCGCCGGGCTCGGTGGTTACGATCCGGCCGGCTTTTTCACCGAGCGTCAGAAGTCGCACCGACTCGGCCCAGATCTGGGCCAGATACTCCTCGCCCACCTCCTTGGCGGGGGTAAACGGATCGAGTCCGATCAGGTAGAGGATCTCAGCGCGGTAGACGTTTCCGAGCCCCGCAATCACCTTCTGGTCGAGGATGGCCGCACCGATGGGAATGCTTCGTCGACTGAGTCGTTGGGCCAACTTCTCGACCGGGTCGTCCGGGTGTTTCTTCACCAATGGGTCGGGTCCAAGTCGATCTCGAATCGAATCCATCTGGTCGGCGTCGATCACCTCACAGGCGGTGGGTCCGGCTAGATGGAGCCGATCGGTTTCGGTCGAGAACAACCAGCGGCAGTTCGGCGAGATCGGGTCGTCGGTGGGAAGCGACCTGATGCGGAACTTCCCGAAGAGTCCGAGATGGACGTGCACGATGTCGCCGGTTGCAAATTCGTAGAAGAGATGTTTGCCGTTGGCGTGGATCTTGGAGAGTTCGATTCCATCGACCTGCGCAGCGCCGGTGGCGAATCGTCCCTGCGGCGATTCGGACTGGACCTCGTGTCCTCGAAATCGTTTGTTCTGCAGCCGGGCGGCCCGGTGAATGGTGTGGCCCTCAGGCACTGGCCATCACCTGGCGCAGCATCCAGTCATCAGAGGATCCCGGGAAATCGTCACGCGTGTGGGCGCCCCGGCTCTCTTTCCGGTTCGCCGCCGCTGCTACGACCGCACGGCCGAGGGTGATGAGGTTTCGGATTTCCAGCCAGGCGGGATCGCTGTCCATGGCCGGCACTCGGCCCGCCAGATCGTCGAGGACCTGTCCGGTCTCGGCCAGTGACGCAGCATCGCGAAGCACGCCTGCGCCACGGGTCATTGCGCTCTGAACCCGGCGGCGAAGTTCGGCCGGGTCCGTGTCGACCGAACCCCATTGCGGGGCGGACGGAGGGTCGAGGCGACGACCGGCAACCCGAGCGTCGTCGGGAGTGAGCACCGTGCGCATCGCGCCAGTGGCCTCGGGCCCATCTCCCCCTGCGGCGATCGCATCGACCGCCCGGGGCCCGAACACCATTCCCTCCAGTAGCGAGTTGGAGGCGAGTCGGTTCGCACCGTGCACTCCAGAGCATGCCACCTCGCCCGCGGCCCACAGGCCCGGCAGGGTGGTGGCACCCCGAAGGTCGGTGATGACGCCGCCGCATGTGTAGTGCGCTGCGGGGGCGATCGGGAGGAGATCGGTGGTTGCGTTGAGGCCGACGAGCTCGAGCGACCGATGAATGGTCGGGAACCGGACGGCGAAGTCTTCGAGTTCGGTGGCGTCGAGCCAGAGGTGGTCGACCTCCTGCTCGATCATCGTGCGCATCATCGCCCGGGAGACCACATCGCGCGGTTCGAGTTCCTCCACGAACCGCTCACGATTGGTGTCTCGAAGGAGAGCACCGTGGCCACGAAGCGCCTCGGACAGCAGCGGCCGGGGCATCGCTTCATGGTGAAGAGCGGTGGGATGGAACTGGACGAATTCCACGTCGCCAAGTGCCGCGCCGGCAGCGAGCGCCATCGCGATTCCGTCGCCGGTGGCCTCGACCGGGTTGGTGGTCACCGAATAGAGCTGACCGGCACCGCCGGCGGCGAGCAACACGTTGGCCGCTTCCATCTCGTGCATGGTGCCGTCGGTGTCCTGATAACGGACACCGACACAGCGGCCGTTCTCCATTAGCAGGCTGTCGGCGAAGGCGTGCTCGACCAGCGACGCCGCGGTGTCGTGAACCGCAACGACCAGCGCCCGCTCGATCTCGGCCCCGGTGGCATCGCCGCGGGCGTGAAGAATGCGAGCTTCGCTGTGTCCACCTTCTCGCGCCTTCAGGTAGTCACCCTCGTGATCGCGGTCGAAGATGGCGCCCATCGCGATGAGATCGCTGACCCGGACCGGACCCTCGTCGACCAACACCCGCACCGCATCGAGATCACACAGACCCGCGCCGGCCGAAAGCGTGTCGGCCAGGTGGAGGTCGGTTGAGTCGGGATCGTCGGTGCCGCCAAGAACGGCCGCCACTCCACCCTGGGCCCACCGAGTGGTGGTCTGGTGAAGTTGGCCCTTGGTGATCACGCCGACCCTCAGACGATGGGCACTGGCGGCGCGAACGGCTGCTGACAGGCCGGATACTCCGCTGCCGATAACGACGAGATCGAGTGCTGACATCTTGTTCCTTGCGTAGCGATCGACAGGGCGATCAGAGTGCTGACTGACGAGTGTGCCCTACAGAACCCCAACGTTGCGTACTTCGCCGAACGCCTTTGCGCGGTCGTAGCCCGGTATCTCCAACTGGGGATCGAGGTCGAGCAGCGGAACCATCACAAAGTTGCGCTCGTGGGCCCGGGGATGGGGCACGGTGAGGACCGGATCGGTGGAGGTGAAGCCGTCGATCCAGACGACGTCAACATCGAGCGTGCGCGGTCCCCAACGAACCTCGCGGACCCTCTCGGCCGCCTGTTCCAGCTCGTGACACCGACCGAGCAGTGCCGATGGCGAAAGGATCGTGTGCACCTCGACGACGATGTTGAGGAACGAGTCCTGTTCGACTCCACCCACAGGATCGGTCTCGTACACCGGGCTGACGGCCTTCACGTCGTCCATGGAAGCAACCGCATCGCGCAGGTAGCGACGCTTGTCTCCGATGTTCGACCCCAACGAGAGGAAGGCCCGCACGGTCGAGGGACCGGATTCCATAACGCCTATCGGGTCCTGCGAATCTGGACGCCGGTGCTTTCGATGTTCTGCGAGACGGGGGGCCGAAGTTTGTGGACCTTCACGCTCACCGCATTCACCAACGGATTCTCAAGGATCAGCTCGGCGGTGCGGCCCGCCAGTCGTTCGAGCAGTTCGAATCGTTCGGCCTCCAACGTGCGCTCCAGCATCAGGAGAACATCGCCGTAGTTGACCGTGTCGGTCAGTTCGTCGGTGATCGATGGAGCCTCGAGGTCGACCTCGATGTTGATGTCGAGCCGGAACGGTTGACGCCGCACTTTCTCCTCGGGCAGCACACCACAGAACAGCAGCAGTTTGAAGTTGCGGATCTGGATGCTGTCGTTCACGCCGACTCGGCCTCTTCCGCAGCGATCTTGTGGGCGGTGGTGACCATCTGGCGGCCGGCCGGACCCAGCGGTCGTTCCATCAACTTCTCGGTCAGCTGAATCGATTCCGAGATCTCGGGCACCATGCCGGTGTAGACGAGGTAACCACCGATGAACCCGGCCAGCCGGTCGCTGACCTCTTCCATATGGATCAGGATCGGCGAGTCGCTGCGGATCAGCCGCTGCAGCTCGTTGTAGATCACCGAAAGCGAAGCCTCGAGCTCGCCGGCTGGCGACAACGGCCAGTGTTTCCAACGGACACCCAGCTCGTCATACCCGGACAGATCGTCTCCGGGCTGCAGGCTGATGACATACCGGAAACGTCGTTCCCGGACCCAGATGACCTCTTCCTGTCGTCGGACCGCCCGGTGCTGATCGCCGTAACCACCGAGCTTCTCAGCGATGGCGAACTTGTCCTTGATGACCCACTTGAAGTCACGCGGAGGAATGCCCTGCGCCCACTTACCCTTTGCCATTTACCTGCCTCCTGAGGCGGTGATCTGGACCGGTTCGGTGGTTCCCGCCACCACCGTGGCTGCTTGCCACCCGGCCTTAACGTCGTGTACTCGAATCATTTTCGCTCCCAGCACCATGGCGTGGGTTGCGGTGGCGACCGACCCTTCGAGTCGGTCGTCGGTGTCGATCGTTCCTACCGGAATCGGTGAAACCCGTTGGTCCGATCTCTGGTGAAGCGCTCCGATCCACCGTTTCCGGCTCAGTCCGACAACCACGGGGTAGGGCCCATCGGTGAACCGATTCAGGTTCGCCAGCAATGCCAGATTGTGGTCCTCGGTCTTTCCGAATCCGAAGCCGGGATCGACCCACACCTCGGGGCATCCGGCCGCAGAAGCGGCGTCAGCCCGGTCCATCAGAAACTCGTTGACGTCCTCGACGACATCGTCGTACGCGGGTTCGTCCTGCATGGTTCGCGGGTCACCCTGCATGTGCATGGCGACGAAACCGACGCCAAGTTCTGCGGCGACGGTGCCGAGCGAGGCCGAGACGTCGTTGATGATGGTGGCACCCGCTGCGACCGCAGCCCGGGCCACCTCTTCGTATCGCGTGTCGATCGAGACCCGGGCCGACCCGTCCATCGCTTCGATAACCGGGATCACTCGATCCAGTTCGGCCGCTACCGGCACTCGGGCGGCGCCGGGGCGGGTGGACTCGCCACCGACATCTACGACGTCGGCACCCTCCTCGATCATCTGGTAGGCACGCTCGACCGCCTCTGCGGGGTCGCTGAATTGTCCTCCGTCGGAGAACGAATCAGGCGTGACATTCAGAATGCCCATGACGAGCGGACGCATTGGTTTCACCCTACCGATAGATCAGCGACGGGCGAGACGGGATCTGGCTCCGGCTGCCGGGAACCTCAGGAATCAGGCGTCCTGGCGTCGCGCTCCCGCGATTGGAGCGAGACGCAACCGACCCTCGGAGCGGTCCAGTCGCCAGCCACCATCGAGTTCGGTTGCGGAACGTTCGTGATGGACCACCTGCAGGACCCGCATCGTTGCATCGGTGCTCACAGGGCGTCCGATCTCGCCCGCCAACCAACGCCGCACAACGAGGGCTGCCACCGGTTCGGGAAGTTGCTGCAGCCAGCGGGTGTCGGTTGGATCTCCCTCGGGAAGGAGCTGATCGATGACCGCCTCGCTCGACCGGGAGTGGCGGGCGGTTCTGTTGAGCAGTGGGACTATGTCGCGGTCGGCGACATCGGCCATCAGGGGCATCAACTCGTGCCGGACTCGATTGCGTCGATGGCGGGGATCCCGATTGGAGGGGTCTTCGAACCACTGAACGTCGGCGATCCCGCAGACCGCTTCGGTGTCGGCTCGACGGAGCGAAAGTAGGGGTTTGGACGGTCCGGCCGCCATACCCGAAAGCCCGGACGGGCCGGCCCCTCGGATCAGTTGGAGTAGCACGGTTTCGGCCTGATCATCGGCGGTGTGGCCGGTGAGCGCGTCGGCACCAAGCACTTGACGCCGAGCGATCCGAGCCCGCTCCTCCAGGTTCGAGCCCTCTTCCACGATGATCTGAACCGACTCGAATTTGGCCCCGAACCGATCCGCGACCGCCTTGACTAGATGGGCTTCTGTTGCACTCCCGTCCCGAAGGCCGTGATCCACATGAACTGCGGTTGCATTCAGCCCGGCCGATACGGCCAGAATCAGAAGAGCGATCGAGTCGGCGCCGCCGGAGACACCACATCGGACCGCGGTGCCCTCGGGTGCAAAGGTGCAACGGTCGAGGAACGTTGAAAGTTGCGGGGTTAGCTCATCCGCTGAACCCACAGCGACGGGTCCTTGATCTCGGCTCCGGTCGGCAGATGTTCAGACTTTTCCCAAACTCGAGCAAACAGCTCGGGCCCGCCTGCGGCTTCGGCCGCTTCGACGAACTTCTCGCCCTCGGCGTACTGGGCCATCTTGGCTTCCATGCCCATCAGGCGCTGCATCACCTTCGCGGCACCGGAGGACTTCGACCGACGGTTGCTGAAGACCCGATGGAACCGGGGCTGACTGGGGATCAGATCCTTGCCGGCGCGGTCCATGACGATGTCGCCATGGCCCTCGAGCAAACTCATGAGGCCGGTCATGCGATCCATGATCGCCTTCTGCTCCTCGGAGGCGAACATCGCCGAAATGCCGCCCTTGTCGATGACCGCTTCGCCGTTCTTCTTCTGTTCGGCCAGTTTCTTGACCGTCTCGACGAACTGTTTCGGGTCGGGGTCGACGGCATCGATGAGTTCGTTCACGAGACCCAGGAAATAGGGTCGGAGCCAGGGAACGGCAGTGAACTGGGCCCGGTGGGTGCACTCGTGAATTGCGACCCAGAGGCGGAACTCTTCGGGCGGGAAGCCGTATCGCTCTTCGAGCGCCAGCATGTTGGGCCCCACGTAGTAGACCCAGTCCTGGTCTTCGGGCCGTTCGTCTTCGATGACCAGCAGATCGTATTGGCCGATCACTCGCCCGCTCATCCAACCCAGCAGTACACCAAGTTCGCCGCCGGTGATCTTGGGGCCGACCTTGCCGGCTGCCATGTTGAGCACATTGCCAACCGGAGCCAGGATCTGAGCGGCCTTCGACGGTTCGCCCTGTACCTCTTCGGACTTGCGTTCAAGTTTGGCGAGCAACGGGCGCATCAGCCGATCGAAGCTGGCGAGGTTGGCGTCTACCCAGGCCGCACGATCCACGACCTTGGCCTTGGCATCGCCGGACAGGGAGATCAAGCCGGTTTCTTCCTGCACCAACCGCTCCGCCTGCGGCGTGAGCTCCACCATGTCTTCGCGGAGGGCCTGAGCCTTGTAGGTGGTGTCGAAACCGTCGTCTTTCGCAACTTTGGACGCCACCGATCGGGCGACGTCCCAGTCGACCGTGGCAACCACTAGTTGTCCCGGGGGTACTGGATCCGCTTCACCTTGACGATGTAGCCGACTACGAGCCCAAGGATGGCGCCGATCGAACCTATGGTCAGAAGGACCCCGATCCAGAACGTCCAGATAACTGCGAACATCGTGTCAGCCTACCTCCACCGAGGGCTATCACCCGAGACGGGCAGGCAACGAGCCCATTCAGTACCTATCCTGACCGGGTGGCCGACCAGGCAACCTTTACCGAAGACACCGAGCCGTTCATGGGCGCGCTGTTCGGAACCGCCATGCGGCTCACGAGCAACCGGGCCGATGCTGAAGACTTGGTCCAGGAGACGTACCTGAAGGCGTTCCGCGCCTACGCGTCGTTCAAGGAGGGCACGAACCTTCGGGCGTGGCTCTTCCGGATCCTGACCAACACCCACATCAACCGCTATCGCACCAAGTCCCGTCGGCCTCAGGAAACAGAACTCGACGACGTCGACAATCTGTACCTCTACCAGCGGGTGGGGGACGCAGGAATCAGCCCCAGCGCTGAAGATGACCTGATGAAACACCTCACCGAACCTGCGGTGACCGACGCCGTGGCCGCGTTGCCCGATCACTATCGAATGCCGGTTCTCTTGGCCGATGTCGAGGGTTTTGCGTACAAGGAAATCGCCGAGATTCTCGACATTCCGATCGGCACGGTGATGAGTCGACTGCACCGTGGAAGAAATGCACTGCAGAAGGCGTTGTACGACGTAGCGCTTGAACGAGGAATCGTTTCGGTCGCTGCCGAATAGCTCGAACAACGGAAAAACCAATGAAGAACGATTGCTCAGAAACAGTTCATGAACTGCATTTTTTCCTCGACGGTGAGATCACGCCCGAGAAACGCGCTCGCATTCAGGCTCACCTCGACGACTGTCCTCCGTGTATGAAGGCGTTCGACTTCGAGTCGGAGCTTCGAGTGGTGGTGGCCGACCGGCTCAAGACCGAAGTCCCCACCGACCTTGCGGCTCGCATTCGCGCCGCCATCGCCGACGACTGCGCATAACCCGCCCCCACCTTCTGCTCGTCTGCAAATTCCTGATGGGGACTACATCTCACGGTGTTTCCAAGGGATAGAACCCACCCGATGTAGCTGCCATCAGGCAGAACGATCGAGCAAGGCCGAGGTCACTCCTGCACGAGACTCGTGACCGAGCAGGCTTCGTCGAAGACCGACAACTTCAGGACCTCGAATGCGAGCGAACACTGCGTCAGGGGCGGGCAACGGCAAGAAGCAGAGCCCGAAACGAGAATTGAACTCGTGACCTACGCTTTACGAGAGCGTCGCTCTACCAACTGAGCTATTCGGGCGGGCCTAGAAGGCTAACAACCTGTCGGCGGTTCCTCCACCAAGTTCAGCGTCGGACGAGATCAGACCCGGGCAACCTCGACAGCACACACCAGCCGTTGCGTTCTGCCTGATGGCAGCTACATCGGGTGCGTTCTACCCCTTGGAAACACCGTGAGATGTGGTCCCCATCAGGAATTTGGAGAGAGGTCGAGCAGGAGGGATTGTAGGAGAAGGGCCTCGTTGGGATTGCGGATCAGTTCCTCCGACGTGAACTGCGTGCGTTCGATCGCTGCGATGGCGTCCGGGTTTGAACCTTCCAGAAGCCGATCTCGATAGACCCGGCTCAACGTCGCCAGCCCGAACCGGAGCTCGTCGGTCCGGAGCTTGCGGAGCTCTCGTTTGTGCGAAGCGACGATGCGGGCTCGGCCGAGACCGCGCTCGCCCAACTCTTCGGCCTGTCGGTCCAGCTCTTCGATCTCGACCCCATGACGGCGCTCCAGCGGCTCAGCGGCCTCATCCAGCGCCGATCGGATCCGCTGGGTGTAGTCCCAGGCCGCATGCCCGGATCCGTCGAGGCGGGTCGGAATCGAGCGCCAGAGCTCCGCTCGGTTAGCGATTGCGGCGTCGGTCGCCAACAACCGAGCTCGGTCCAGATCACCACCGGCCGCCGACGACGCCAGTTCCGCCTTCTCCGCATCTACGCCCTCGGCGAGCAGCTGGCGTTCGATCACGGTCGCTGACAACGGACCGAATTCGATATTCACACAGCGGCTGGCGATGGTGGTGAGCTCTGGGGTCAACTCCGACGCCAGCGCAACGAAGATCGTGCTGTCGGGTGGCTCCTCGATGATCTTGAGCAGCTTGCCCACCGCCTCTTCCTCGATCACATCGATTCGGCGAATCAGGACGACCTTGCGTAGGTGTTCGACCGGCGAGGTCGACGCACTGGCGATGATGAACTCGGCCTCGGGAACCCGCAGCGCAGCACCTTCAGCTTCGACGGTGACGAGATCGGGATGGGTTCCGGCCAAGGCAAGCTCGGTCGAACGGGCTGCGGCGTCACCGGTCAGACCGGCGGTCAGGAGCTCGGCCGCAAAGCCGTGGGCCGCTGCCAACGGACCCGACCCCGGGACGCCGATGAGCAGATAGGCATGGACCGGTTGTCGGGCCGCAGCCTGAAGTCGCGCCACGGGATCGTCCTGACCTACAACCGCGGCGTAGGGGTCGATCGTCACCTCAGCCTCGGCACTACTCATCAAACCGAGTCTGCCAGGATCCTCGGCTCGACCACCGCCCAGATCGCACTTTCCACGGCTTTGAATGTGTCGTCGGCGGAAACGATCACAAACCGATCGGGTTCGGCTTCGCTGAGCTGGCGGTATGTCTCGGCAACGATTTCGTGGAATCGTTGGCCCGCCGCCTCGAGCTTGTCGGGCAATGACTTCATACGAGAGCGGGCCACCTCGGGACTGGCTTCGAGCAGCACCACCAGATCCGGAAACCGGCCGGCGAGGGCGAACTCGTTGATGTGGCGAATCGGTTCGATTCCGAGCCCGCGAGCCCCGCCCTGGTACGCCAGCGACGAATACACCGACCGATCGGACACTACGTGGCGACCACTGGCCAGAGCTGGCTCGACGACCAGTTCCATGTGTTCGGCTCGATCAGCGGCCATCATCAGCGCTTCGGCCCGCGGACTGACGTCGGGGGTCTGAGGGGACAGCAGCAGATTGCGCAGCTCTGCCCCGAGCGGAGTGCCGCCGGGTTCGCGGGTCCGCACCGCGTCAAGCCGGCGAGCCAGAACCTTGGCCTGAGAGCTCTTGCCCGAGCCCTCTCCCCCTTCGAGCGCTATGTAGAGGCTCAGAACGGGTCCTCTTCCACCTCGGCTTTGGCGGCAGCCTTCTTCGCGGCTGAGGACTTGGCCGCAGCCTTCTTCTTGGTTCCGACGGCCTTCTTCTTCGTCGCCTTCTTCTTCGCCGCGGATTTCTTCTTCTTGGCGGCCTTCTTCTTTTTGGCCGCCTTCTTGCGTTTCTTCGCCGGACCCGCAGCCCGTCGATCGGCGAGAAGTTCTGAAGCCCGCTCGATGGTGATGGTTTCGGGGTCGTCGCCCTTGCGCAGGCTGGCGTTCGTTTCACCGTCGGTGACGTAGGGTCCGAAGCGACCGTCCTTCAACTCGACATTCTTGTCGGTTGCAGGATCCACGCCGACCGGTGTTCCCGCCTTGGGTGCAGCCTGACCACGACGACGTTTGGGCTGGGCCAACACCTCCAACGCCTCGGCCTCGGTGAGGGTGAAGAGTTGCTCTTCGGTCTCGAGGCTGCGGCTGTCGTTCTTCTCCTTGCCGTCCTCGTCGACGAGCATGCGAGATATGTAGGGCCCGTAGCGACCGTTCCGAGCCAGGATTTCCTGACCGTGTTCATCCTTGCCAACAACCCGGGGCAACGACAGCAACTGGATCGCCTGTTCGAGGGTGACCTCCTCAGGCTCCATGGTCTTGAACAACGACTCCATCTGCGGCTTGGTGCCCGCCTCCTCGTCGCGTTCGCCAAGTTGCACATAGGGGCCGAAGCGACCGTTCTTGATGAAGATCGGCTGCTGGGTCTCGGGGTGCACACCCAGTTCCTTGTCGCCCTGCGGGGCCTCGATCAACTGGATCGCCCGCTCCAACGTCAATTCGTCGGGGAGGATGTCGTTGGGAACCGAGGTGCGATCCTCGCCGCGCTGGAGATACGGGCCGTAACGGCCAACCCGCGCTTCGACCGCCTGTCCATCGGCGTCGACGCCGAGCGGAATGGTGTTGACCGCTTTGGCATCGATGTCTTCGAGGCGATCCGACACCTTTGCCTTCAGACCGGGATCGTTTCCGGAGCCAAAGTAGAACTTGTTGAGATAGGGGATCCGTTCCTGCCCACCCTCGGCGATGGAGTCGAGATCGTCTTCCATCTGAGCGGTGAACTTGTAGTCGATCAGGTCGGGGAAATGCCCTTCCATCAACGTCACCACGGCGAACGCCTTGAAGCTGGGAACGAGCGCGCTGCCCTTCTTCCACACGTACTCGCGATCCTGGATCGTCCGCATGATGCTGGCGTAGGTGGAGGGGCGGCCGACATCGAGCTCTTCCAGCTTCTTCACCAGCGAAGCTTCGGTGTACCGAGCCGGGGGTTGGGTGTCGTGACCATCGGCCTCGGCGGACACAACCTTGGCCTTGTCGCCCTCCTCCAGCGGCGGCAACTGCTGTTCCTTGGGTTCGTCGGTCTCTTCCTCTTCGTCCACGTCTTCGCGGTAGACCTTCAGGAACCCGGGGTGCTTGATGACGGTTCCGCTGGTGGAGAAGACGACGTGGCGACCATCGGTGGCATCGACTCCGAGCCTCAGGGTGACCGTCTCGCCGGTGGCATCGGTCATCTGTGACGCAACGGTTCGTTGCCAGATCAGTTCATAGACGCGTAGGTCCTGGGTCGACAGCTCGCTCGACACCTCTTCGGGCGTCCGAAAGCGATCACCGGCGGGACGGATCGCTTCGTGAGCCTCCTGGGCGTTCTTCGACTTGCCCTTGTAGACACGGGGCTCGGGATGGAGGAAGTCGTTGCCGTAACGTTCGGTGATCTGACTGCGAGCCGCGCTGATGGCCTCTCCGGACAACGTGGGGCTGTCGGTTCGCATGTAGGTGATGAAGCCCCGCTCGTACAGCCCCTGCGCCACTCGCATGGCCTGCGCCGACGACATCCGGAGCTTGCGGCCGGCCTCCTGCTGATAGGTGGAGGTGATGAAGGGGGGTGCCGGTCGGCGTCGATAGGGCTTGGCCTCGCGGCTCTCGACCGAGGCGTCCCGACCTTCAACACCGGCGACCAACGACGCAGCCGCAGCCTCATCCAGGTGCAACACGTCGGCCTTGGCCGCCTTCAGTAGACCCTTCTCGGTGAAGTCCTTGCCGCTGGCGATCCTGGCTCCGTCGACCTCCAGAACCTTCGCTCCAAACGGCCGCTCGGCGCCATCGGCGGTGAAGGTGGCGGAAAGGTCCCAGTAGTTCGCCGAAACGAAAGACATCCGCTCCCGTTCGCGTTCGACGACGATCCTGGTGGCAACCGACTGCACCCGGCCCGCGGACAGCTTGGGCTGGATCTTGCGCCACAGGACCGGTGACACCTCGTACCCGTACAAACGATCGAGAAGCCGACGGGTCTCCTGGGCCTCAACCACCCGCATGTTCAGCTCGCCCGGGTCGTCCAACGCTCGCTGAATCGCCTCTTTGGTGACCTCGTTGAAGACGATCCGTTTCACCGGAATCGTGGACGGCGGATTCAGAATCTCGAGGAGATGCCAGGCGATGGCCTCCCCTTCGCGATCCTTATCCGTGGCCAGAACGAGTTCGTCGGCGTCCTTCAGTAGCGACTTCAGATGCCGTACGTGACCCTTCTTCTCCGGGCTCGTGATGTAGAGGGCCTTGAAGTCACTATCGACATCGATACCGAGCCGGGCCCACTTCTCGGTGGCGTATGCGGCCGGCACATCGGCCGCGTTCCGGGGCAGGTCACGGACGTGTCCGATAGAGGATTCGACCACATAATCAGATCCGGAGCCCTTCGACATCGCATCGAGGTACTCACCAATCTTCTTGGCCTTGGCTGGGGATTCGACAATGACGAGAGAGCGGGCCACGACAGCAGACTGTAGGGACTACGGACATCGATTTGTGGCAGCCTTTTGCAGGAAAGCCATCTGAGCAGGGTTTCCACCCGGTCGAATTCAGTTGGCGGGAACGAGGTCCGGTTCGCCATCGGCGTCGGAATCCACCATTCCGGCTTTGGAGTCACCCTCGGGAGTGGCGTCCTGGTCGGTATGGGTGGCCCGGATGATCGCAAAGCCGGCGATCGTGGCCAGAAGGCTGGCCAGAAGCACACCGATCGTCGCCTGATCCTGCAGTTCGGGTTGGTCCTCGAAGGCCAATCCGCCGATGAACAGAGCAACGGTGAACCCGATGCCGGCCACGGCGCCGACGGCAAGGATGTGGATCTTCCGCATCGCGGCCGGAAGCGTCGCCACGCCGCTGGCGAGGGCCGCCATGCTGAACACGTAGATGCCGAGTGGCTTACCGATCACAAGCCCGACCACGATGCCGAGGGTGACCGAACTGGTGAGTGCATCGCCGATGACACCGCCACCGAGCACGATTCCGGCGTTGGCCAACGCAAAGATGGGAATGATCAAGTAGCTGGTGAAGGGGCTGAGCAATTTGATGAGCCTCGATGTCACACCCACCCGTTCTCGGACCTGGAACTGAACGTTGCGGGCGGCCGCCGCACCAATCTGTTCAACTTCCAGATCATCGCTGCTGAAGATCGACCCGAGGGCCTGTTTGCCGATCAGCGGTTTCGCCGGGCAGAGGAGGCCCAGCGCAACGCCGGCGATGGTGGCGTGAATGCCGGACTCGAAGGTGGCGAACCACACGAAGCCACCGAGGATTGCATAGACGGGCGTGAACCACACCCGCATCTTCTGGAGGGCGAAGACGAGCAGAAGACCGGCCACAGCCCAGCCCAACCAGTCCAGATGCAGGTCGCTGGTATAGAAGATCGCAATGACCGCGATCGCACCGATGTCGTCGACGATCGCAAGCGTGAGGAGGAAGAGCGACAGCTGCTTCGGCACCTTGTTTCCCACCAGCGCCAGCACGCCCACCGCAAAAGCGATGTCGGTAGCCATGGGAATGCCCCACCCGTCGACCGCACCGCCGGACCGGTTGAATGCCAGATAGAGGCCGGCCGGCACGATCATTCCGCCCAGCGCTCCGACGGCGGGCAGCGCAGCTATTCGAGGATTTCGAAGATCACCAAGCACCAGTTCGGACTTGATCTCCATGCCCACGACGAAGAAGAACAGCGCCATGAGCGCATCGTTCACCCACGCCTCAAGGGGTTCAGTCAGGCGGAAACTTCCAACCTCGAAGGCGATTTCGGTTTCCCAGAAGTGGTGGTAGCTGTCGATGTCTACGTTGGCCCAAATAAGCGCAACCGCAGTGGAGATGATGAGGAGGACACCCGCCGCGGTCTCGCGGCCTAGGAAGGTGGCTACCGGACGAACGACGGTTCGAGCGAGCGCATGATCACTGCCCGAAAACGCCTCGTCCCGGATTGGAAGACTGTTGTGAGCTGCCATCTACGTCTCTTTTGTTCGGGAGCAAGCACCGCAGTCCCGCAATAGGCGGACCGGGACGCATGGGTACGACAAATCAGAGTAGTCGGCCAGTACGCCCGGCGACATCGGAACGGGACGTTGTGCCCGGCTGCGACCACCGGCAGTGGTCGCCTACTGTTCCATCCAGATCCGCACCGTTGTGCCATCCGAACTCGTTTCGAATTCGAACCGATCGTGACTCAGAGCCTTCATTAATGGCACGCCAAAGCCACCTTCGTTCCGAAGTCGAGCCGGGTCCGTAAGCGGGGGAAGATCCCGGGGCAACGGCATCCCATACCCAAAATCAGTAACCTCTAATTTCACCAAACCGTCGTCGATCACGCAACGGATCTTGACCGGCATGGAAGGGTCACGTTCGAGGTTGGCCTGGATCGCGTTGGTCACCGCCTCGGACGTTGCGAGGCGCAGGTCGTCGAGGCGGGAACCCGAAAGTGCACCGCTCGACTCGACTGCGTTCATCACGGTCATACGCACCACATTGACGAGTTCGACAGCCGACGGAATCTCAATTGTGATCGCCGGCTGCCGCATCTAGATGTTCACCGACTTTCGCCACGCCGAGAAGGACGAGACGCTTCCACCGCCGGGGCGTCGCAGCCAGGGGTACGGGTGGAGTTCAGCCACCGACACCGCATTGGAGATTCGTTGAAACCCTGGCACTGCTGCGAACGTTACCGCAGGTCGATGGGACGCCAGAACTTCGATCGGTCGTCCGCGGAAGAGACGAACATCGCGATGCTGACCCAGTTCAGCCAAGGTCTCGACCAGGAAGATCAGTCGTTTGGCCGACAGTTGCAGGGAAGCGAGCAGCGGCTCGTCGAACACGAACAGCACCGGAGCGTCGGGATGGGCGACCAACGCAGGATCGGATGATCCCAACGACTCGGCGGTAAGCCAGACCGAGTCGGGATCCTCGAATCTTTCGACCTGGCCGGGGCCCGCGTCTGCGGTGGGATCGGCGGCCCGACGCAGCCGACTGTCGGGTTCGAGCTTCACGAGCACGGGATCGTCGGGCCAGTACTCGATGGGGCAGTCGGCGGAACGGTCACACTGGCCACATAACCCCGGGGCTCGTTTCTCGACCTGCCAACGACTGAATCCGTATGGCTTCGACGAACCGGCGCCGGTTGTCCATTGCCACCCAAGTCGATTGGCCGCCCGGGACCCATCGAGAAGGTGACGAAAGAAGTGATCCTCACCGTCTTGCCATCGGCCGCCCTGACGCAGAGTCCAGTGGGACGCCATCCACATCCGGGTCTGGTTGACGAGCCAGCCGTCATCCTCCAACTCGTCGACGCACACCTCGAGGCAGGCCATCGAGGTGTCCCAGGCGCCGCTTCCGGTTGCGGTGTCCGGAAGATCATGTCGCGTGGAACGCCGGGTGGTGCTTCCCAGTCGGGCATACCAGTGCCGGGCGAATTCCTGCCACGCCAGTTCGTCACGGAATTTCTGTACGTCCCGGGCCGAACCGGTGCCCTTTACGTGGGACCACACCTGCGGAAGCGTCAGCAATCCGTGTCGGATGTAGGGCGAAAGACCGGACGCACCCCGGCGGGGCGCGGGCCAGACCTCGTTGCGATTGGCGGCGTATCCCTCGGCGGTGAATGTGGCCAGGGCAGCGTCGGCAGCACCCTGCCCACCCGAGTACGCATCGGACCCCGCAGCATCACCCGAATACAGACCAGCCAGCTGATCAGAAACGTAGGCCACAGCAGCTTCTCGGCCTGCTGGCGGGGCGGGATGGGAGGTCGACATCAAGCCTCCATCATGACCGACGACGGGGAACTACAGGGCGATCGGGCCCCGATGGGCGGGGGTATTCATCCCGGGCCAACCGGCGATGTGTTGGTTGCGATAGACGGCCTCATTGAACACTGATTCGCCCGGCGTCTCGACGCCGGGCAGACGGCCGAGCGCAAGCCCAAATCGGCGATATTGCTCGGCGAGGTCGACACCAGACTCGGGACCAAGAATGGCCGCCCGGACCATCACGTGCAGTGCGCGAAATCGGGGACCGTGCGGAGCCTCGCGATAGTTCCGGTCGTGGACAGCGGCGTGGGTTACCTCGTGGGCCAACGTATTGAGATCGGTAGCGGCCGGGCTCAGCGAGATGCGCCGCTGGACGGGGTCGAACGAACTTTGTTGAGTGCTCCGGTTGGCCACAAGGGTGATCGGCTCAGCCGAGAAGTTCCCGGTCCACCACGGTTGAGCCTGCAGTTGGCCGAGGATCTGCCGTAGTTCGACGATCTCGCGGGGATCCACGAGCACCGTGTGTTCACCGGACAGATCCTCGGCGGTGTACACCTGCTGACGTTCGTGGTCCCTCCCCACTAGTGGCCCCGACATCCAATCATGAGCTGAGGGCTCGACCGCCGCCGCGGACGCTTCGGGATCCGCCCGTGAGGTCGGCCCGCATGCCGGCGGCCCGACCGTGGTCACGTCCCCCGTAGCCACCGCTGGCGCGTCGAGCGCGACGGCTGACGCCAAGCCCCGCGAAGTGTTCGTTCACCAGCTCTTCCCGGTCCCGCAGCACCAGAGCGGAGCCGGCCTCGGAACGCACCCGATTCGCATCGATGGTGAGCCCGTCATCACCGTCGCTCTGATCGACGTTGTTGTCGGCGTCGTCGGATGCCAACCGGTTGATCGCATCGAACCGTTCGGTGATCGCCTCGGCATAGCCGTACATGGAAGAACGCCGCAATGCGGACGTATGCGCGGCTGTCGATCCACGGAGCTGGGCCGAGGATGCCAGCGCATCGTTGTGAAGCAGCGGCCACAAGAATTTCACTCGATCGATGTCGGACGCGAAACCGACCGCTGCAGGCTGGCTCCGGCGCCCGCTGACGTAGAGGTAGGCCCGGCACCCGAACGCCTTGCAGACCGCGCTGAAGATGGTCTCCGCCGGGATGCGGTAGCCACCGTTGAGTTCGCTTCCGATCTTCACATCGACGATGCCGTCGGCCTGGGAGTCGAGATCGAGCATCGCCTGGGTGATTCGGGCCCGTGCCATGAGATACATGGCCTTTTCTTCGTACGCCTGGGCTTCAGCAGGAAACGTGCTGGAACGTGCTTTGCGCCACAGCCGTTCGACCTTGGCGATCAGTACCGACTGTTCTTCAGGACTCAGTGTCTGCTGCATCGTTCCACTCTTGTCGCACCCTGTGACACTATCGCCGAGCGGGATTGCGCTGAGCGCAGCCGAGGGGTCGACGGCCGGAGCTGCGGCCGAATTCGTCACAGCGCCGTCGTATCCTTGGATCGTGCGCATGGAGCCGCTCCCGTTCGCTCCCGGAGAGCTTGAGGCCACCTATCGGGCGCGTCCAAAGCGTCGCCGCCGCTCGAACCTTACGGTCGTACCGGAGGCCGCTCCGGCGCCGGTTGTGCAACCGATCCCGGGGGCCAAGCCACTGTCGGACATCGTGACGGCGCTCGACGCAGACGGCCGGCTTGTGCACCACACCATCGTGGTGGAACGGCCGGGCACGGTTCAAGAGCTTCAGAGTCCACTCCCCAAAAAGATCGAACACTGCCTCCCCGCTAAGGGGCTGTGGCAACACCAGGCCGAAGCGATCGACCTCAGTCGCTCCGGACACAGCGTCGCCATCGCCACCGGCACGGCCAGCGGCAAGTCGCTCTGTTATCAGGTCCCGATCGCCGAGTCGATCGTGACCGGACTGCGCTCATCCACGTCACTTCTGCTCTATCCCACCAAGGCGCTCGCCCAGGATCAGCTGCGGGCGATGGTCGACCTGCAGGTTCCGGGGCTCGTAGCGTCGACCTACGACGGCGATACCGACACCGACCAGCGTCGATGGGTGAAGAACAACGCGAACGTCATTCTCACCAACCCCGAAATGCTTCACAACGGGATCGTCCCCCAACACCGCCGGTGGGCCACATTCTTCAAACGGCTGGAGTTCATCGTCATCGATGAACTTCATGTGCTTCGGGGAATCTTCGGCACCCATGTCGCCCATCTCCTGCGCCGCCTGCGCCGGGTTGCCAACCACTACGGCGCAGACCCGAAGTTCATCTTCACCAGCGCAACGATCGGTGAACCCGCAGCGCTCGCCCGTGAACTCACCGGTGTCGACGTTCATGAAGTCTCCACCGACTATTCGCCACGAGGACCCAGAACGGTGGCCCTGGTCCAGCCGGCCACCATCGATGTCGAAAAGGGCCGGCGCCAGAGTCCGACGACCGAGGCGATTCGGCTGGGAGCAGAGATCGCAGCCGCCGGGCGCCGGGCCATCGTGTTCTGCCCCAGCCGGGCGATGACCGAGCGGGTTGCCGCAGGGATCGTTCGAGCGGTTGAGCCGGACCTGGCCCAAACCATCCGTTCCTACCGAAGCGGTTACCTGGCCAGCGAACGTCGGGAGATCGAAGAAGAGTTGGCGACCGGTCAGGTTCGCATCGTGGTTGCCACCAGCGCACTGGAACTGGGCGTTGATATCGGCGGCCTCGACGCCACCGTCCTCTGTGGATTTCCGGGAACCATCGCCTCGTTGTGGCAACAGATCGGCCGAGCCGGGCGGGCGGCCGACGAATCGCTGGCCGTGATCATCGCAGGCGACAACCAGATGGATCAGTGGTTCGTTCGCAATCCCGGTCAGCTGTTCGATCGACCCCCGGAACCGGCCGTTGTCAACGTGACCAACCCCCACATTCTCGATCCTCACCTCTGTTGTGCCGCCTACGAGATCCCGCTTGGGCCAACCGATGTCGACCGCTGGGAGAACCTCGACGAGGGCATCCGGCGAATGGTTCAGGCCGATCAGCTGGGAATCCGGTCCGATCGCTCCCGGCTACCGCAGGCGTTCTGGGACGGACGCGGTGTTCCCTTCAGCCGCATCGGTCTTCGTTCGGCATCGGGCGGTGAGGCGAAGATCGTCGATGCGGTCGGTTCGCCGGTGGGCACGGTCGAACTCTCCCGGGCACCGTCGTTGGTGCACGAGGGAGCGATGTACATGCATCGGGGCAAGAGTTTCCGCGTCGTCGAGCTGAACCTTGACACTCGACAGGCGGTGGTCGAGCCTGACGAGTCGGGACGTTGGACCAGCGCCCGATCGTCGGTCGATATCGACACCGTCGAGATTCGGGAGCGTCGGCAGCTGGGTCGATCCCATGTCCACTTCGGGATGGTCGACGTAACGACGACCGTCACGGGATACCAGGAGTTCCAGAACTCCGGGCCCGTCGAGGATCGTCGCAAAGGCGAAGTTGTTGAACTGGACTATCCGCCGCAGACCCTACGGACCACATCGGTGTGGTGGGAGTGGGACCCGGCGGTCCTTACCCAGGCCGGGATTCGAGACTTTGCCGTTCCTGGGTCACTGCATGCAGCCGAACACGCTGCGATCGGCATGCTGCCCCTGTTCGCCATCTGTGACCGGTGGGACGTCGGCGGCGTTTCGATCGCCGAGTTTCCCCGCACCGGTCTGCCAACCGTGTTCATCTATGACGGATATCCCGGAGGCGCCGGTGTATCCGACCTGGCCTTCGGCCGCGCTGAAGAACTGCTCCTCGCTACTGCTGACCTGCTTGAAGGATGTGACTGCACGGCGGGGTGCCCGAGCTGTGTTCAGAGTCCGAAGTGTGGGAACGGCAACGAACCACTCGACCGCTGGGGTGCGTTGGGGCTGCTGCGGGCGACGCTCGGAGATTCTGATCCGTTCTGAAAGGGGCTTGAAAAGTCCCACGATCCACCAGCCGAGGAATGCAAGGCCAGCCCCGATCAACACGTCGAGCATGTAGTGATTGGCGGTGACAACAACGACGGTCGAGGTGAGCAGTACATGTGACGCTCCCGCCAACCGAACCCAAACGTTGGTGGTGCACGACCACAGCAGAAGGCCGACCAGGACCGCCCAGCCGACATGCATCGAGGGCATCGCGGCGAACTGGTTGGCGCTCGAACCGCCCGGCAGGGCGTACGGGTTGGGTCCGAACACCGCAGCGGTATCGAGATACCCCTCGAGCATCCGCGGTGGTGCCAGCGGGTACCGCACGTGCACAAGAAGGGCGACCGACGTGATACCGATCAGCGAGTTGCGGAAACGTACAAACCAGTAGTGACGGCTGGCGATGTAGGCACCCGCCAGAACTGCGAGGGTCAGCGGGAAGTGAATCAGGTAGTACCAGTTGGCCACTTTGAAGAGCGAGTCGAACGCAACGACCGCCTGAACACCGGCCTCGATATCGAGGCCCAGGGTCCGCTGCACTTCACGAACCGTGGCGGCGTTCTCGAAGGCATCGCCTACGCCCCGTAGTGCAACCTCGCGGGTGGTGCCATACAGGTACCAGAGCATGCCGAGGAACACGACGTTACGTGCGACGTCGTGGAGGGGATGATGAGCTCGTCGCCGCTGCCCTGAGATCGTGTCAACCATCGGATGTACCTCTCCCCTAAAAGCTAGTGGCCAATGGAGCATGATTTCCATCGCGTTACGAAAAGTCCGCCACTCAGCGCTGAGCTGGGCGTATTCGCGGGCCGTTGGGGAACAGCTTGACCGTGACCACGCACGCCGGCCATCGGGGAAGACCCTGAACGACCCCTGAGATACCCCCGGGTGAGGGTCAGGTGTTCGGACCGCGGTCGCGGACCGGCTGGGATCGGTGCGCAGACGGCGCATAGAGTCGGACCATGACGGCCATCGACTACATCGAACTGCCCGCAACCGACGTGCAGCTCACCAAATCCTTCTACACCTCGGTCTTTGGGTGGGAGTGGATTGACTACGGCCCCACCTATGCGTCGTCCACAAGCACCGGCATCGAAATTGCGCTCAACGGCCAGGCGACCGTCGGCCCGCCCCATGCCCCACGTTCCGAAAACGCCATCGGCCCCTTCGTCCTCTTTCAGACCGACGATCTTGCCGCCGTCGAGGCTGCGGTCCGTAGCGCCGGCGGTGACATCGCGTCGCCGCCCTACACCTACCCCGGCGGGTCCCGCTTTCACTTCACCGACCCCAGTGGCAACATTCTGGGTGTGTACCAAGCGGCCGAATGAAGGTATTTGTCACCCACAACCCGGAAGATCTCAAGGCCTATTTCGGTCGAGCGTTACCAGAGCTGCAGGACATTGCCACGGTCACCGTCAACCCGCTCGACCGTGACCTGAACACCGCGGAACTGATCGAATGCGCTGCGGATCACCACGTGATCATTGCGCACCGCTCGACGCCCGGTGAACCCGAACTCTTCGCCGCCACACCGGCGTTGGTCGCCATGTTCAGAACCGCAGTGGACATCAGCACGATCGACGTGGATGCGGCCTCGGCGAACGGTGTCCTCGTCGCACACGCCGACAAGAGCTTCGTGGCATCCACCGCAGAGTTGGCGTTGGGGCTTCTCCTGGACTCGATGCGGGCTGTGTCCGAATCGACGGTCGACTATCGCAATGGAGTCGCCAATCCTGCACAGCGACCCGGCCGGCAGCTCCGGGGACAGACGGCGGGCATCATCGGCTTCGGCTCGATCGGCTCCTATCTCGCCAACCTTCTTGCCGCCGTTGGCATGGAGGTGCTGGTGTTCGACCCGTTCGTCGAGGTTGCGGGCTTCACCCAGTACGACGAGTTATCGCAGATGCTCGCCGCCTCAGACGTGGTTTTCCCCCTCGCGCCCGGGGGCGCTGACACCACACATCTGATCAACCCGACGACACTGGGTCAGATGAAGGAGGGCGCCACCCTCATCAACGTCTCCCGGGGTGAGCTGCTCGATGAAGCGGCCGTCGCCGAGGCCCTCGCCAGCGGCCGACTGCGTGGTGTCGGGATCGATGTCGGGTCCTACCCCGACCAACGACCGGCACCGGAATTCGCTCAGCTGCCGGGTGTTATCGCCACGCCACACCTCGGCGGGCTCACGCCCGAGAACGCGGATGCCCAGGCGATGAGCGCAGTCGATCAGGTGCGCGACATCGTGGCGGGCGAGATCCCGCGCCGCAGCGTCAACCCCAACCATGCGACCCGGCTTCGCCGCCTGCTGGAGTCGCAGTGACCGCGGTCAGCCCGTGCTGATTCCAGCGGGTGCGTGTGACACCCACATGCATTTCTACGACGACCGGTTTCCTGCGTCGTCGGGAGCCACGTTGTTCCCCCCGAACGCACTGATCGACCAGTACCGACAGCTGCAGTCGGAGTTGAGACTGGAACGGGTGGTGGTTGTGCAGCCAACCACCTACGGACTGGACAACTCCTGTCAGCTGTCAAACCTGGCTGCGCTGGGACCCGACGCCCGAGCGGTCGTGGTGATCGATGGCAGCGTGACAACCGAACGGATCGAGGAGCTCGATGCCCTGGGCGTCCGAGGCGCTCGGTTCCACATGTTGCCCGGCGGGGCGGTGGATTGGGATCAACTGGGGCCGGTGGCCGAGCGGATCGCCCCGTTCGGTTGGCACGTCCAGCTTCAGATGAACGGCCACGACCTGGCTACGCATGCGGCAGACTTGAGATCGCTGCCGACCCCGCTGGTCATCGATCATGTCGGTCGTTTCATGCCACCAACAACGCTGTCGGACCCCAATGTCCAGACCCTCTTCGGTCTGGTCGACGCTGGTGCCTGGGTGAAGCTCTCAGCACCCTACGAATCGGCGCCAGACCCTACCCATCGATACGAAAAGGTTGGCGAACTGGCGATCGAACTGATCCGCCGGCGACCCGATCGGATGTTGTGGGCCTCCAATTGGCCTCACCCGGGACAGTCGGATCCGCCGAGCCCTGCTGATCTCGATCGCCTGCGTTCGCAGTGGCTTCCAACCGACGAGCTCCGCCACCGGGTGTTGGTAGAGAACCCGTCCGTGCTCTACGGATTCTGATACTCGGCGATCACTCCACTCGGATCGTGACCGATGAGGACAGCGAGACGTCGCCGATCAGTCTTCCGACGAGGGGAAGATCGGTTGCCGAGACGTAGTCGATCGTGACCGTGAGCGAATCGCCGGCGGCCCGACCACCCGTCAGCCGGGCCGACATTCTTCCAGGGTCAAGACCGGCGGCACCCTGGGCCGCCTCGAGCGCCGTCGACAGGTTCGGGTCCACCGCAGCCGCACGGGCTCCTTCCCGGGCGGCGTGGTGCAAGAGAACAGCGTCGACGGCTACCACAGCGACCTGCCCAACCAACAGTGCCAGAAGCACGACGATCGGAAGAACCAGTGTCAGCTCGACCGTCGCCTGACCTCGTTGGCGAGTCGGTGCTCGATCCGGAGGCCGCTTGGGCCGTGGTGGCAGCGAACCAAGCGGCCTCCCGTCCATCAGACGCTGCCGATCACGGTGTCGATGACGCGGTCGAGCAGCTCGCCGATCTTGCCAGTGCCGTTCACCCAACGGATGAACAGGCCCGCAAGAAGCGACGCCGCCAGCACCACGACAACGTATTCGACCGTGGCCTGACCACGCTCGGCTCGTAGGCCTGGTTGTAGATAGGGGACGAGAAACAGAAAATAGAACAGGGCCATGACGGCTCCTCTCAGATAGAAACTTGATGCGGCAGATCGATCTGCGAGTAGGCGAACCTCAGAATGAGGTTTGGCCAAAGGTGATCACGATGAACGGAACGACCGTGCCGATGAGCACCGCCGGAAGACTGCAGAGGGTGAGCGGTGCGAGCATGAGGACCGGAGCCCGTCGGGCGCGTTGTTCCGCCGCGAGCCGGTGGGCGCGAGCCGCCTCAGCCGCCAATCGATCGAGTACGAGTGCCATCGACGCACCGTCACGATCGGCGGCGAGTAAGACGTCGACCGTCGCAACTGCAGGTGCTCCCGCAAGGTCTCCCAACGTCCGCAGCGCCTCTCGTCGACTGCCTCCCGCGGCAAGAACCGAACCGGCGCTGCGGAAGTCCTGCCGCAACGGGAGTGGACCCACCCGGCCCGCAAACTCGAACAGCGCGTTCAAACCCATCCCTGCGCCAACCCCGAGAGCCAACACTTCTATCGCTTCAGGCCAAGCCACTTCGCGAACTCGTCGGTCTCGTCGCATGAGGGCGTGGCGACGGACCGGCCCCGCGCCGATCAGCGTCGCTGCGCTAGCGGCTGCGATCAGTACCCACCCCGCCAATAGGAAAACGACCGGGACCACGCTGGCGACAAGAACCGGAGGGAACGTCGAGGCCGTCGCAGTGCCGAGCCCAACCCGTTTATGCGAACGCCAGAGAGCGGCCGTAGTTGCACCCGCAACGATAAGACCTGCCACCACGGCGATCATGCGATCGGCCTGGTGATGTAACGCATCCACCGCCAACTGGCGGCGCTCAGAGCAAGTGAGCTGAGCACCACGATGCCACCCATGACCGTACGGAGGTAGAAGTGAGCTGCCCGTTCGTCGCTGAGGGCATACAGCACGGAGACGAGCGGTGGGACGATCGACATCACCGCAGCCGACGCGAGCTGTTGGCCCGACTGGGATCGAGCCGCGTCCCCATCCAGAGCGGTTGAACGCAGTCGATCGGCGAGCCGAACGAGCCCATCGCCACTGCGGGCTCCAGACAGCTCGGTGGAGAGCAATGCCGCAGCGACAAGACCGGGTTCAGCCTCAAGTGCATCAGCCGCTCGTTCGCCCGACCGAATCCTTCTGATAGCCGAGTCGAGACCTATCCGCGCTCGCTGATCGTCGGTGAGATCGTTGAGCGCCTCGGCCACACCGGCTCCGAATTCCAACCGTCGCGCCACCAACTCCAGAACGACGGGACGCCCTCGCAGTAGCGCCGCTTCAGCTCGCTGGGCACGCTCGGTCCGAACGAGGTGCAGCACACAAGCCAGCGCCAGCGGGACCACGAGCACAAGTACCACCGAGCCGGTCAATACGAAGGCCACTGGAGCCACGAGGACCAACGACAGCGATCGCCGGGGACCGAGAGTGTCGGCCCGAACTCGGCCGACGGACGTGGTGGCGAACAGGGCAACACAAAGGCCCATGAGCAATCCAAGAACGATGGGGATCACCGTGGTTGCCGCCAGTCATCGGTGACACCGAGCATGGCGTCGATGAACCGATGCGAACCGGATCGCTCAACGTGAACCACCAGGTCGATACCCGAACCGACCATCGACTCGATCGCAGAAGGATCGGCCTGGCCGCTCAACTGGGCGAGAACCGCAAGCCGCTCCAGTACTTCGGCGGGTCCATTGCCATGGCAGGTGGACAACGAACCTCGATGACCGGTTGTGAGAGCCAGAAGCAGGTCGAGCGCCTCGGGCCCGCGGACTTCTCCCAAAACCAGCCGATCCGGGCGCATCCGCAAAGCGTTGCGCACCAGATCTCGAAGGGTGACCGGCGGTGTGCCGGCAACCGCCGCCGGTTGAGCCTCGAGTCGCACCACCGAGTGGCGGTCTCCCGGCAGTTCCGCTGTGTCCTCGATCAGAACGACACGCTCATCGGGTTGGAGCTCTGCCATCAGCGCCCCCACCAATGACGTCTTCCCGGCACCGGTGGCTCCGCTCACCAGGATGTTCGATCCGTCCCGAAGGTGCGTGCGCAATGTGACCGCCTGCTCCGGCGTGGCAAAGTCTTCGAGCGTCAAACGACTGGACCGGAAGCGTCGAATGGTGACGAGCGGACCGCCGATCGCTGCGGGTGCAACGGCGACATTGATCCGGCTCCCGTCGTCGAGGCGGGCATCCACAAGTGGATGCAGGCGATCCACCTTGCGACCGGCGTGGGCCAGCAGGCGTTCGACGACCAGCGTCAGTTCATCGCGATCCAGGACCACGCCGGATCGATGCCACGAGCCACCGGCATCGATGGGTTAGGAGGGAGCGATTGACCTCGTGTCGCCATCAACTAGCAAACGCCTGCTCACAGAGACCTCTGGCTCCGCAAAACGAAATCTCTCATCAGCGAATACGGAGTTCACATTGATCTTGGGGCTCACAAGTTCCAAGGACTTACGCCACAATCTGTGTCGCTAGTATGTTCGCGTGAGCCTATTCAGCGATCCGACGGCAGTTGATGTGATTAGTCAGCTCGCCGCAACAAGTATCTGGACAGCTGCAGCGCGATTCCAGCGCTACGTTGCCGACAAGGGTAGTGCTTTCGACCGAACGTCGGTTACGACGTCCCTGCAGGAATCACTAGCTTCCGTCGACTGGACGAAGGTCGAT
>CALGOA010000199.1 GCA_937958015.1 uncultured Acidimicrobiales bacterium
AGGATGTACGCCATAACGTTCTGGTACACCTCGGATGGTTCGTGGCTTTCGAACAGCGTCTCGGCGATCGGCTCGAGCGCTTCCCCGCCCGGCATCGAGGCCAGCTGACTGAACAGCTTCCTGCTTTCAGGTAGAGGCCGAAAGCCGCACTTGGCGTGGAAGGGAGTAAGGGCCGCAATCAACTCGGGCTTGTGATTCGCATCCCGGTAGACGCGGTGAGGGGCATCCAACGGAATGCCTTCGAGGTTCTCGCGAGCGAATCCCTCGATCGCCTGCTCCAGGGTGGGATGGGATTGGATCGATAGCGGTTCACGAGCCGCCAGCACCTTAAAGAGGAACGGCAACTGCCCGAACCGGTCGCTCAGCTCGGTACCCAACGTCGCGTTTGCGTTGTCGCTGATCTCGTCAGCGAGCGAACGACCGTCGGGCAGGTTTGAGCAGGCCCGGGGGTGGGCGCCCATCCACAGTTCCGCCTTGGGTTTGCCGTCGGGCTGCTCACCGAGCAGGTGAGGGATGGACTGAGAGTCACCCCAGGCGTATTCCTGAACCGTGCAGCTGAGAAGTTCCATGGGACTGCGGTCAGGCCGAGGTCATGATCGCCTGCACCTCGGCGACCCGCTGGGCGACAGCATCCTCGGTTGCAGCCTCGAGGTTCAGACGCAGGAGGGGTTCGGTGTTGGAGGCCCGAAGGTTGAACCACCAACCATCGTTCCGCACGGTGAGGCCGTCCAATTCGTCCTGTTCGCTGTCGGCGTACTGCGCCTTGACCTTGGCGATGACCGTCTGGGCATCGTCGACACGGGTGTTGATCTCACCCGACGCGCTGTACCGCTTCAGCGGGGCCAACAGCTCGCTGAGCGTGCCGCCGCTGGCGCTGAGCTCGGCGAGAACCATGACCGCGGCGATCAACCCACTGTCGGCCCGCCAGTTGCGGGCGAAGTAGTAGTGAGCACTGTGTTCACCGCCGAATTCGGCACCCTCATCGGCCATGATCTGCTTGATGAACGAATGTCCAACCCGGCTGCGGATCGAGGTGCCACCGTTTTCAGCCACCACCTCGGGAACCACGTCGGAGCAGATGAGGTTGTAGATGATCTTGGCCCCGGGTGTGGTCGCCAGAGTGGCCTTGGCGAGCAGCGCCGTGGTGAGCGAGCCGCTTACCGGGGCGCCGGTCTCGTCAACGAGAAACACCCGGTCGGCGTCGCCGTCGAAGGCCAGACCGATGTCGGCCCCAACCTCGGAGACCCGGGCCCGAAGGTCGGCAAGGTTCTCGATCTGAATCGGATCGGCGGGGTGGTTCGGAAACGTGCCATCCAGTTCGGGGTACATCACCTCGAGGTCGAACGGCAGGTGCTTGAACACCTCGGGCACCACATACCCACCCATGCCGTTGGCGGTATCGGCAACGACTTTTAGTGGGCGGAGACCTTCGGGTTCGATGAAGCTCAGAACGTGTTGTGCGAACGCGTCGAGCATCTGGGCTGTGGATGACGTACCGGTCACCTCGGCGGCGGGAACTTCACCACGGTGGAACGCCTCGGCCACCGACCGCATGGTGCCCAGTCCGGTGTCCTGCCCAACGGGGGCTGCCCCGGACTTGCACACCTTGATGCCGTTGTACTGGGCGGGGTTGTGTGATGCGGTGAACATCACGCCGGGCTTGTTCTCGGAGCCGCTTGCGAAGTACATCATGTCGGTGGACGCCAGACCGATGTTGACCACGTTCAGACCCTGCCGGTTAAGCCCGCGGGTAAACGCATCCACCAGTTCGGGGCCCGAGGGTCGCATGTCGTGGGCGATCATCACCTCGGTCGTCTCGGGTTCAGCCGACCGGATGAACTCGGCGAATCCGACCCCCAACGCTTCACAGGTAGCCGCATCGATCTGCTCGGGGTAGATACCTCGAACGTCGTAGGCCTTGACGATTACGGAAAGATCCTGCACACCAATAATCTACGGCGCACGAAGCGGTGCAGGTGATGGTTCATTGGACCCACTCTGGGGCCGCGGCGCCCGTTGCAGGAGAACCTCCTGCTGAGCCGGGTTCGGCCGGTACCAGCCCCATCCAACCGCACGACGAACCTTCACCAGGTCGCCGAAGAGCTTCACGGTGTCCTGAACCAGTCGGACGGTGGACCCCTGACGGTTCTCTACCGATACCGGAATCTCGGTGAGCGAGAGGCGATCCTGTTCAGCGATCAGGAACACCTCGACGTCGAAGGCAAACCCGTCGATTCGGCACCGTTCAAAGATGACCCGGCCGATGTCGCCCCGAAAACCCTTGATTCCGCACTGGGTGTCACGGAAATGTCCCAGCAGCACGATGTGGGTCAACCAGTTGACGAAGCGGCCGCCAAGTTCGCGGAACCACCGGGCCTTCACCAGCGTGGTGGTGTCCTCATGCCGGCGGCTGCCCACCACCACGTCCCATCCCGCTTCGATCTCGTTCAGGATGTTGAGCACGAGCGCCGGTGGGTAGGCGAGATCGGCGTCGGTGAAGACGACAGCGCGGCCGTCGGCGGCAATCACTCCGGCTCGAACCGCAGCACCCTTGCCTCGATTCTTCGGCTGAATCAGGACGTCGGCACCCGCCGCCATGGCCTGAGCCACCGTGTCGTCGGTCGACCCATCGTCGACCACGAGAATCTGAAGTTCGTCAGCGCCGACCACCGGTTCGATCGCTTCGACCAGTGCCGCAATGGACTGGGTGATGCGTTCGCCTTCGTTGTAGGCGGGGACGACGACGGACAGCCGGTGGGATCCGGGAGATACCGGCCGATCGACCCGGGACGACATTTCCCGTCGCACCACGCCGAACAGGATCCACCGATAGACACCCCAGCGAACCACGGCCGCCGCACCGACCGCGAGGATCTTGGCGATCAGCAATTCGTTGACGACCTCGTTCCCAAGCAACAGGACCAACGAGTCGAGCGCGGCGGCAAAGGTGGCGGTGGCGAAGAACAGGGCGGGCTGGCGGACCCAGCGAGCGTTGCGGTCGGCGCCGAAGGTGAAGAACCGATTTCCGAAGTAGGCGAAGATCGACGCTGCGGTGAGGGCAACGATGTTTACCGCCCACAACAGCGAGTCGGACGTACGAGCTGAACCCAGCAGGACGACGCCGATGTCGATCGCCGTAGCGATCAGTCCCACGAGGGCGAAGCGCCGTAACCGACTCCTCACGTGTCGGTCTCCAGTGCCCCCAACATTCGCTCCGCAATCCCTACCTGGGGCTCATCCGAGACGTCGGCCGGGATCGGCTCGACCGGCGGGTCGGCCTGGCGGATTCCCGGATCGGGAACGGTGTCGGACTCGGCGAGGAGTTGCGCAAACAGGTCAGGTTGGAGTCGTTCCTCCATCTCTGCCTCGGTCTCGGGTTCCTGGGTGTCGCCGAAGATCGAGTCCTCGTCGCGTTCGGGCAACATGCCAGCTTCGGCCAGGGCGGCACGCTGGCGAGCGCCGTCTCGGGCCAGAACGGCTGCACCGCCACAGCCGAGGGCAAACAGCAGGAACGAGAGGTACTCGACCATCGTGTTGCCGTAGGTCAACTCGACATCGGTGTCGGTCGGCACGACGACCATCAGGTTGGGGCCGGCCCGATACGGACCGTCGGCGCCCGACACCTTCCAATTGGGGAAGTAGCTCATCTTCACCAGAACCGGCGTTCCGACCTGATCGACCGAGAACGAGATCGAGGAACGACCTACTTCGATGTCGGACACCTCGACCGGCTCGGTCCGACGCCCATCGAACCCGGCGAGGGTGGTCACCCGCTCCCATGAATCGGGCCCGTCCTCGGCTGGCAGCGCCTGAAAACCGTCGGGATTGTTGTAGTGGGCGACGGCCTGGCTTTCCCAGCCGATGTCGAAACGGGTGCTGATCTCGGTGATGTTGGCCTCGGTCGGACCGCTGGTGATCACGGGCTCGAAATCGAGCGCCTGCACCAGAGCAGAGTCGACCACCTGGAAGATCACGAACGGTTGGGCCTCGGCAACCTGCACCAGATAGGGATGTCCCTCGGCGGCGGCGATGGCTTCATCGGACTGGGCCATGTAATACCGCACGCCGACGGTCTGCAGCTGAGCAACGCCCCGATCGATATCGAAGTTCTGATACGGCAGGTCCCGTTGCGCCCGCGACGGTGCGCTGGACAACATGCTCTGGTTGAGGAAGTGGAACGGCGTGGACGCGGAGGACTCGAAGTACAAGCCCTCCATCGATCCGATGCAGCCGTCGGTCCAGTGGGGTAAAAGCATCAGAGCCATCGGTGTGCCGTATCGCTCGAGTTCGCGGCTGTACTCCCACATCGCCCGACCACAACCCTGGGTCTCGCCGACCTCGGTCATGGCATCGACGACCGAGGCGTATTCGGCGTAACTTCGTTTCTCCTCGTAGCCGCTGTAGTTCCAGGTAACCCAACTGGGAATGAAACTGCGCTCGCCACCTTCGATGCCGAGCACCGTGTACTGGCCGGACTCGTTCTGGGACTCGAACGGTGACGGGAACGACTGGAGGGTGAAGCTGACACCGATCAGGGCGGCGCCCAAAGCGACACCGGTGAGCGAGTAGGTAACGATCGAATCGGGCCCGTTCAATCGTTCCGAAACAGCCGCCCCGATCACCCGCGCCAGGATCGCAAGACCAACGGCGGCGGTGATGTAGACCGAGAGGTAGTAGAACGGCAGAATTCTGGCGTTCCAGAGTTTTCCGTCGGGCAGGTTCGCGACACCCAGCGCACACGCCACCGCCACCGAGAAGAACAACATGCCGACGCGGTCGCGGAACGCGAACGCCAACAAGCCGCCCACCGCAGCGACCGGCAGTGCGATCTGCATCGGGCCGTTCACAAGATCGGGCCAGTAGTCGTCGAGTCGCTCCCAACCCATGTCGTTGAAGTAGTCGCTCCGCATGTAGAACGGGAAGAGCCAGATCGCAGAGATCAACGCACCGACGGGGCCAACCGTTGCCATCAGCTTGATCCGGCCCAGCAATTCGGGCGATATCGAAGCCAGCGCCACGAGAACGATTGGAAGGGTCGCCAGAGCCGCGATCTGGCGGCCGCTGCTGAGCCCTTCGGAGAGACCGATCGGGATGAGCGCAGCGGCAGCACCGGTGATCAGAATCCACCATCGAGGTGCATCTTTGGCAAACACGACGAGCAGGATCGAAACGAACATCACGAAGATCAACGGGATCACGTGGGTGAGCGCAACGAGGGCCAGGAGCACCGCAGACGAGGCCCGCCAGCGGCCCGTGTCGAGGGTCCGGAACAACCATCCGATCGTGAGGAGAGCGAGCGAAAGACTGATCGAGAACGCAAACTCGCCGGCCAGGGTGCTGGCGATGTTGCCGCCGTAGATCGTGAAGTTCGTATCGAACAGGAAAACCGTGACGGCCACGGCCACCAGAGCGGGAATCGGTTCGACCGCTCGGGCCAGTCGAGCCATCATCCAACCCGCCAGCGGCATGGTGATGAGGCCAGCGACCGAGACCAGCTTAAAGGCGGTGCCGTAGGGGACGAAGATGACCGCAATGGCGGCGATGATGCCGACCGCTCTAACCAGAGCGGCGAATCCGCTGGTCCGAACCCGTTCGTGCCGGGACACCGCCAACGAGCCGAACATGAACAGCGCCGCCAGCGGCAGTCCGATCAGGGGGTTCAGACCCGAGTTCACTGCGATGATCGCGAGCGGTGGGGCGATCATGTAGTAGTGGTAGGCCGGGAAACCGGCGTACCAGTCCGGCGTCCAGCCGGTGAGCCGACCCTCGGTTAGGAGATGGTCGCGCATGTAGGCGGGGCCCCATACGTGGGCCCCCATGTCCCCACCCGACGGCGTGGTGTCGCTGAGCAGGAGATCCGGGCGCAACTGCAACATCACGAAGATCGCACATGCGATGGCGACGGCGAGGCTTACCCATGTGCCCCATCGGTCCAGCGACGCCCGGAGGAATGCCGCCGAACCGCTTCTGGAGTCGGCCGGAGAAGCCGGCGCTGGTTCGGCGTCGGCGGGGGGATCGGAGAGTGTCAACACAGCGGACCAATTGTTGCAGTTGGCGGGCCTCGAAGGGCGTCAGAGGCCCACACTGACCAGCGAATGGGCAAGAAGGCCCAATTCAGTGGTCGACACTCACAGAACGTGAGCAACACCCGAAAGAAACGGTGAAGAAACTGGCGATTCAAAGAGGAACACGACAATGGCGCTACCCGCTGCTCAACCATGCCCGACCTGCACCTCGGAACTGGTCACGCTCACCATCAACGTCGACGGTCACGATCTGATCATGCGGTCATGTCAGACCTGCGACACCCGAACCTGGGCGTTGGCCGGCTCGGAGATCGACCTCGAGGATGCGTTGGAGCACGTCGGGACCCATGCCGGTCGTCGCCGTCGGGCCTCTGTCTAACCGGTGACCCCGGCCCTGGGGCCGCAAAGTAGACCGGTCATCCGAGTTCGAGTTGGCTAACGAGCACACCGAAGGTGATGCCGTTGAACGCCATATGCATGGAGATAGCGGGTAGCAGGCTCTTCGTCTTCACCCGAATCACCCCCAACGCCAGGCCGACGGCCAAAAGGCCGGGGAACTGCAGGCCCTGAAGGTGACTCCCTGCGAACCACAACGAACTCAGTAGAACGCCGGGAACCATTCCGATCCAGCCCACCAGCGAGGGAAGCACCACTCCCCGGAAGAACAGCTCCTCCACGATCGGCGCCATGATCACGATCATCACAAACAGCAGCGCGATGTCGAGCGGTGTCCCTGCGGTTTCGATGAGGTTCTCGGCCACCTCACCGACCTCGTCTTCGTCCAACAGTCCCTGCAACGGCAGATACACCAGCGGGATAACGACGAACTGAATAAGCACGCCCAGGACCGCACCAACCGCCACCTGAACCGGATCAAAGTGGAGCTTGAGCACATCCGCGACCGATGTGCTGGGATCGTGCGCCTCGGCCGAGCGGGCCAGTACCAACGGGCCGATTCCGTACACCGCCCATAGAGCGAGCTGTCCGACGAAGAGCAACCACACCTTCCCCTGCAGCTCGTCGAAGCCGCCAGCCAGACCACTGAGGACTCCGACCCAGACCGCTGAGGACGCAAACGCAAGTACCCACAGTGCAAATGCGACGAGCGGAGTCCACGGCACGGTTTCTGCCGTTGCGTTCTCACTCTCGGACAGCATGCGCCGACGGTACCTGTGACAGGCGTCGTTCACCCGCCGCCCGACCGTCATCGAAGCCTCCTCTACCTCTAGACTGGACTCATGTCAGACCAAGGCCCGAATCTGCCTCCCCCTCAAAACGGCCGCAACCCTCGACTCCCTGGTGCGAAGGGTGAAGGAAGCATGCCCCGTTGGGCGATCCTCCTCGTCAGCGCAGTCGTCATCACCCTCCTGGTGGTGGCCGTAAGCGGCGGAGCCTCCAATCCCGCAAACGAAATCTCCTACGACGAGTTCCTGGCCAAGGCCGAGAACGGTGAGGTCGAAGAGATCAAGTTCAACAACGCCACCTTCGAGATCGAGATCATTCCTCGAGCCGAAGACGAGCCCACCCTCACCACCTACAGCCCCCGCGAGATCGCCGACGACACCCTCGATTCGTTGATCTCCCAGGGCGTCAAGGTCAGTCCCTTCACCAACACCGGCAACGTGTTCACCAACACGATCCTGCCGCTGTTCCTGCCGCTCGGCCTGATCATCCTGTTCTTCTGGTGGATCAGTCGTCGCCAGCAGAGCCAGATGGGCGGCATCATGTCCGTCGGTCGCTCCAAGGCCAAGACCTACACCACCGAACGACCCGCCACCACGTTTAACGACGTCGCCGGCTACGCCGGTGTGAAGCGTGAAATCACTGAGGTCGTCGACTTCCTGAAACATCCGAACAAGTTCGGAGAAATCGGGGCTCGC
>CALGOA010000200.1 GCA_937958015.1 uncultured Acidimicrobiales bacterium
CCGAAGGTCACCAGCTGCTCGATCGGTTCGTCGCCGATGCACTTCGAGCAGACGACCCAGCTACGGGACACCTGGCCGTCGGTCGGTACCGAATGGAGGATCGGGCTCGGTTGGTTCGTTGCCCGGTGACCGTCATAGAACACTCGGCCGACCCGTTCTCGACCCGGCACACCGATGCGGTTGCGTCGGCCTTTGGTGCCCAGATCGATCGAATCGAGCATGGGCGAGTGGCGCTGGAACATACCGCGCCGGCCTTCGCCGAGGTGCTGGCCTCGCAGCTGGCAAGTGGAACGCAGGAACAGAAATGAACGATGAGAGGAAACCCATGAAGTACCAACTGGACAAGGACACCTGGGGAGTTCCGGGTGATTTCGACCGACTGCTCGAGGAGATTCGAGATCGAGCCTCAGAGTTCCACGATCAGCACTATGTCTCGGATGACATCGTGCAAAAATTCCGTGATCTTGGGATCTACCGAGCGTTCGTGCCGAAGGAGTTCGGCGGTGACGAACGATCGCCGGTCGACTTCCTCCTGGCGATCGAAGCGATCTCGGAGGCCGACGGTTCCGCGGGCTGGGTTGCCAGCTTCGGAGTCTGCGAGTCCTATCTCGCCGGACTGCCGATCGAAGAGGTCGAGGCGATCTGGGAGGACCCCGACGCCGTCTTCGCAGGGGCGATGTTCCCCCTGCAGAAAGCCCAGGTCGATGGCGACCACTACGTCCTGAGTGGGCGCTGGAAGTGGGCCAGCGGCTGTATGTCGGCGGACCGGATCGGCGTCGGAATTCTTCCCGACGAGGAGGGAGCGCTGCCCCGGATGGCGGTGATGCCCGCTGAGGTAGCCACATTCGATACCGGGTCGTGGGATGTTCACGGCATGACCGGTAGCGGCAGCTTCGACGTTCTGCTCGACGAGGTTCGGGTACCGATCTCCAAAACCTTCGTGCGGGGCGGGGCGCTGACGCCCGAAGGACCGTTCTTCCAGTATCCGACGATCGCAATTGCGACCCAGGTTCTGGCCATCACTGCGTTGGGGGTTGCCCGCCACGCTATGAATCTGGTGCTCGACTCGGCCGGGGGTCGGGTCTCACCTACCGGTGCCCCCAACCTCGGTGATCGAGAATACGTACAGATCGAGATGGCGAAGGCCGAGGCCAAGTTGCGGGCGTCCCGCCTGTTCTTCTACTCATCGATCGAGGATGCGTGGGCCCTTCTGGTGCGCGGTGATGAACTCGACAGCGAGGTGCGCAGCATGCTCCGGCTCTCCTCGACCCACCTCGTTCGTGAGTGCGCTGAGGCCGTTCGAGCCGCCTATGCGGTGTCGGGCATGGAAGCCGCCTACAACCACAACGAGCTCTCCCGCTGCTTCCGTGACGTCCATCTTCCCACCCAACATGCGTTCATGGGGGAGATCACGTACCGGAACGCAGGAGCATTGCTGTTCGGCCGCGACCCGTACCCCGGCTACATCTAGGCGAATGTGTCTACAAAATAGGTGAAGCTTGTTGCATCAGGTGCCGAAGACTACATCTGGCGAACGAACTCTCGCCGGAGGTAGACGGAAATGCCTGGTCAAGCGAAAAGGGTCATCGCGGTCGTTACCGACGCCTTCGCGCCCTTTCATCGCGAGGTCGTTGAGGGTCTCCGGCCCCATTTCGCCGCCGCCGGATACGGCCTCCTCGCAGTAACCGGTCGCGACGTTCGGACCGATCGTCTGATCGCTGAGACCGGCGACTTGGACGGCCGGTTCGGCGAATTCGGCACGCACCTCGACGTGCGCGGCGCAATCGTGGTGTGTGGCGCAACCCCACCACAGATGTCCGACGCAGCGATCGCAGAATACGCAGACCGACTGTGTGATGGCCCGGTAGTCAGCCTGGGAATCGTTCTTCCCGGCGTGCCGAGCGTGACCATCGGTTGGGCGGACGCCATCGTCCAGTTGATGGATCACATGACGTCACTTCGGGGCCGGTCTCGGTACGTGTTCGTGAGAGGGTTCGCCGGCGATCCACACTCGGAGATGCGAGAGGCGGGCTTTCGAGCCGGGCTTGAACGCGCTGGTATCGAGGTCGACGAGCGACTGGTCGTGAGCGGAAACTACTCGGTGGCCGATGCCCGCAACTCAGTGGCGCAGATGCTGCAGCAGGGGATTGAGTTCGACGCGTTGGTGGCGGCGAACGATGACATGGCGGTGGGAGCGATTTCAGCGTTGCACGAGGCCGGGAAGCGAGTACCCGAGGACGTGGTCGTCTCCGGCTTCGACGACTCGTTGGCTGCGTTCACGTCGGAGCCGCCACTCACTACCGCACAGCTCAACACAAAGGCCCTCACCGAGGCGACGGCCAATCTGATCGTTCATGCGATCGAACGGGACATGCAACTTCCTTCCGACCTTGAGATTCAGATCGACAGCGGCCTGATCATCCGAGAATCGACGAAACCAGAATCGCTGCCGGACCCCACCGATCGTTCCACCTCGCCGCCGGAGGGTTTCGAGTCTGACCTCCACCGTTGGATCGTTGACCGGTGGGAGAAACATCGGGCCCCTGCACACTTCGACGTGGACGACCTCAGCGCGGCTGCCGCCCGGACGATGCTTACCGGCGACCAGTCGTTTGCGCTCGCATGCCGGCGTTCGTTTCGAACGTTGCCGGTCGATATCGATCCCGCCGATGTCGTGTGGATGCGGCAGGCGGTCCGAAGACTTCGTCAGATCTACCGGGTAACCTTCGTCGATTGGCTCCCGCCAGCGGGACGTCGTGCGATGGGTGAGCAGCTCATGGCGATCGATGAATGGCTCTACCCGGCTGACCGGCTCGTCGCCACCCAGCGACACGCCCATCGACAGCTGCAGGAACGACTGGTCATGCGGCTGGCCACGTGCTCGGACAAGTCGACGTTGTGGGAAACACTCGACTCGGGTCTCCGATCCTTCGGCCTGGATCAGGCCTGGGTAGCAATCGAGGACGGTGACAGTTCCGGGAACGAAGAGGACGGCCCGTGGATGCGGCTCGTCTTCAGTCTTGGCGATCAGTCGCTGCCGACCCCCGAGCGTTTTCTACGTTCAAACGTGCTGCCCGAACGATTCTCAACGGAGTTGGAGCAGGATGTACACGTGCTGGTGCCTCTGAGAGCGGGCGACAGCGACATCGGCTACATGGTGCTCGAACCGCGAGGTGAGTATCTGCTGGAACTGGAGGCGATCGCCTCGGGCGTGGCTCAGGTCCTACGCCACGTTGAGCAGGTGGGTGATCTCGAACACCAGGCATCGCGTTTGCGTCTCGCCAACGAGGCGCTCGACCATCTCGCCCGCCGTGACTCGTTAACCGGCCTGGCCAATCGAAAGCTGTTCCTCGAACGACTAGAGCAGCAGATCGACTCGGTCGACTCCGACGAGGAAGTCACGATCCTCTTCTTCGACCTCGACGGGTTCAAACTGATCAACGACACTCTCGGGCACGAGGCCGGCGATCACCTCCTGCGCATCGTGTCGAACCGCGTCAATGACGTCTTGGACACCGAAGACACGCTGGCTCGTTTGGGCGGTGACGAGTTCATCATCATTCTGCGGCACGACAAGGGGTCGGACCGTCCAGTGGAGATCGCCAGGGCAACCCTGGAGGCGATCGGACAGACCTGTTTGATTAGCGGCCGAAAGACAAACGTGACCGCCAGCCTTGGTATCGCCCACTATCCCAGCGACGGCGTCACCACCGACGAGCTGATTCGCAATGCCGACGCCGCCATGTACGCCGCGAAGGCGTCCGGTAAGAGCAACTATGCACATTACGCCGACGGTCTCGCAATGGAGAACGAGAGTGAAGTTGAACTTCGAGAGGCCCTTCGGGTTGGTCTGGCCAATGACGAGTTCGGGCTCGAATTCCAGCCTCGAATGTGTCTGAAGACCGGCCGGGTGAAAGCGTTTGAAGCACTACTGCGATGGAATCCGAGTGGTGATGTCTCCGAGGCCGATCGGTTGCCGGAACGTTTTGTGGTGGTTGCGGAACGGAATGGCCTGATCTCCGCCATCGACGCATTCTCCTTGGATCGGGCCTGTCGGCAGGCGAGGGTCTGGGCTGATGCCGGGCACCCCATGCCGGTGAGCGTGAACATGTCGGTGAAGCGCCTTCAAGAGGCCGACATTGCGGCTCAGGTGGTCGACGCCCTGGAGCGATATGACCTGCCGCCCGAACTTCTCGAACTCGAACTGTCCGAACATGCACTGATGAGTGACCTTGAGGCCAGCGTCTCGAAGCTGCAGTCGGTCGGCGAGATCGGCGTGCGATGTTCGATCGACGACTATGGCACGGCGGGGTCATCGATCGCCGATCTGGCCAGCCTTCCGCTTCATCGACTCAAGATCGACGAGTCGTTGATCGCTGGTTTGGACGATAACGACGCGGAGTTCGACGCCAACCGTAGAAATGTGCGCGCGATTGTGGCGTTGAGCAAGAGTCTCGGTTTGACCCCGGTGGCCGAGGGCGTGGAGCGCGAAGGTCAGCGTCGATTCCTGCGAGAGATTGGTTGCGACGAAGCTCAGGGTTTCATCCTGAATATGGGCATGGCATCTGCGTCTCCAACCGCACTTGCCGCATGGCCTCAGGTTGTGATCAACCCGAACCGCTCCGACCCCAAAACGATCGATGGTGCTCGGGAGGAGCTACCGGAGGTGGCTGCTCACGGGTGACCGCTGCGATCCGCTGACCAGTAGCTCCCGTAACCCACCCATCCGCACGAGCCAAACCGACAGCGCCGCCAGCGCCGTCATCAGGGTAATCCCCACCACAAGTGGCGTCACCGACGTGGCGACCTGTTCGCTGAAGTATCCGCCCAGCACTGCGCCCGCACCAACACGAACGGCGCCGGTGAGCGCCGAACCCGAACCGGCGATTTCGCCAAGAGGGGTCATTGCTGCGGAGTTGAGGTTTGGCATGAGGAACATGAACGATGACAGGGTCATACCGATCAATGGCATGAAGAGCCAGAAGTTGGGCGTGCCATCGCTCAGAACGGTGAGAAGTACAAGAGCGGTGAGGCAAATGCCGATCGTCAAGAACCCGCGGTTCACAACCCGGTCGATTCCCAGCCGTTCCACCACACGTCCGTTCACGATCGCCGCGGCGCCGAACAGAATCGCAACCACGCCGAAGATCACCGGGAACTGAGCCTCCCGGTCGAACACCTGGGCGGTCAGGATCTCGGAACTTGCGAGGTAGGTGGTGAACGATGCCTGAATGAAAACCGTGGCCATCGTGTATCCAAAGGTGACCGGAGTTCGCGCCACCTGCGCATAACCCTGGACGAGCACGCCGGCGCGCAAGGGCCTCCGGTTCGCCGGATTGAGTGACTCGCGCATACGAAGGCTCCACACCACGATCACGATCGCGAACAGCACGCAGAACCAGAACACCATTCGCCACGGCGCGACGGCGACGATGAGGGCACCGACTGATGGCGCAACGATCGGCACGATCACGAAGACCGCCATGACGTTGGACATGGCGCTGGCCATTGCGGCACCTTCGAATCGATCCCGGACGATCGAGGTAGCAACCACCCGGGCCCCCGCCGCTCCGATGCCCCACACGAACCGACTGGCCAACAACAGATCAAAGGTCGGAGCCAGCGCGCTGCCGATCGCACCGATGATGTAGATGGTCGCACCCGCATAGAGTGCCCGCTTGCGACCGAATCGATCGGCCAGCGGGCCGTAGAACAACTGCCCGAACGCCAGGCCGAGCAGGAAGACCGTGACCACCCGGCTGGTCTCGGTGGATGACACGCCGAGGTCGAATTCCACGCGCATCTCATCAAAGGCCGAGAGCATCAGGTCGATGCCCATGGCGGTGAACGCCATGATCGCCGACACCAGAGCCAGAAGTTCTTTACGGCCCATCCGGTACTCGATAGGTGCGGTGTCGGGACCCACCTCGGTTCGGATTGCCATCAGTTGACCTTAGGACCGATGCTGCGGGGCCGGGGTGTCTTATCCGGCACACCAAGTAGCAGGCCCGCAAGCATTGGAGGATCGGCGTTGTGACCAGCAAACCGACCGGCGAAGCTGGCAACAATGGCATCAGCATTCGTCCCCATCGCGGCTCTACCGGAGGATCCCGAAGGTGACGACTCGTGGCTCTTCGCTCGAGGAAGCGAGGTGCTGCTCGTCGATGACAAGTGGGAGGGCCCTCGACCGCTCTCTACCCCTGAAGCCCAGTTGATCACCAACCACGTTGCCCAACCGCTGGTGTTGGGGCGATTTGAAGATGAAACCGCCCACTGGTGGACCGGTCAGCTGTCCGGTGACTTCGACGTCGCCGCAGCACCGATCGACGGGCTCATCCTCACCGACCTGCGGTGCATGATCGGCACGTTGGCACCCGAAGTGTGGAACGTCGCAGGTCGAGCCACCCAGATTGCCGACTGGTTTCGAGACCATCAATTCTGTGGGAGGTGCGGGGCACGAAACGGAATGGATCCATCCGAGCGAGCCATGCGATGTCCTGTCGATGGGCTCACGGTGTATCCGCGGCTGTCGCCGGCGGTGATCGTGCTGGTGGAACATCCCGACGGTCGAGCGCTGCTGGCGTCGAACGTTGCATGGGCTGGGCCGAATCCGATGTATTCAACGCTGGCCGGATTCGTCGAGCCGGGGGAGTCGCTTGAGGACTGCATTCACCGCGAAATTCAGGAGGAGGTCGGCGTGTCGGTCACCGACCTTCGCTACTTCGACAGTCAACCCTGGCCCTTCCCCAACTCTTTGATGCTGGGTTTCTTCGCCACCTACACCGAAGGCGAGCTCACTCCTGCGCCCGGCGAAATTGCAGATGCGCACTGGTTCGCCCGCGATGCCCTTCCCACGATCCCTCCCCGGGCCAGCATCGCCCGGGCGCTGATAGACGACTGGATCAGTCGTTAGCCACTCTTTGGTTCCGGCGACGGCGCTGCTTCGAGCACCGGTCCAATGAAGCTTGTCACCAAGTCGGTAATGGTCGGGTGGCGTTCCCAGATGAGCATGTGGCCAGCGTCGGGCAACATGTGGAGTTCGGCGTTCGGAATCGATTCGGCCAACTCTCGAACCTGGGAGGGGCGGATCAGTAGATCCCGAGTTCCCCCGATGACCAGAGTGGGTTTTGAGATCTGTCCAACCCGATCCAGCACATTGTGAGCGCCGAGCGCAGACGTTGCCAATGCCCTCACGTCTTCGGGCAACTTCGATGCCGACTCGACGGCCTGATCGACCATGTTCAGGCTCGGGTTCTTCCCGAACACCGAGAGTCCTGCGCCGACCCGTAACCTCCGGTTGGATGGTTTGAGCCAGTCCGGAATGGCGATCCCGCTGAGCTTGAAGCCGACCGCCGATCCCGGGATGACCAGCGAGGCTGCCGTACCGATCAATATCAGGCGGTCGACGCGCTCGTTGAACTGCTCGGGGTCGTCGACTGCGTACGCCATCGCCGCCATTCCACCCATGGAGTGGCCCATCAGGGCGGCGGCATGGATGTCCAACTGCTGGAGAACAATGCTGAGATCCTGACCGAGTTGGGCTGACCCGTAGCCGGCGGACCCGCTGGTCGAGTCGCCGTGACCGCGTTGTTCCACTGCGATCAATCGAAAGCCTGCGTCCAGCAGCGCTGGTGCCATAGGTCCCCAGTCGTTCCGGGATGCCGTCAGGCCATGGACACAAACGATTGTCGGACCCGAGCCGATGGTGACGGTCGAGATCCGAGCTCCGTCGGGTAGCTCGATGAAACGTTGCTCACCGCCCGGGAACGCCGCTGGTTTTCCTCCTAGAGGATCGGGGTTCTTCGCCCAGCGCGAGACGAGGCGCCGGCTCGCCGCGACGCTGGCGGTGCCCGCCGCAATTGCGGCCCCAAGCAAGAGTGTGCGCTTCTTCATCCCCTGATCGTAGGACTCCTACCGATCGCCTCGGTCTCTACTACGGGAGTTCCGAAGGTGATTAGCGAGACGCATGGAACGCGTCCAGCACCTCGCGAAGCGCCTCGTCCTTGGCGGAAACCTCGTCGATGTCGGCGAAGTACATCATGCGTTGTCGATTCGTCCCGTCCTCGAGGTCCGGGTGATCGCCGGGAATCGTTCGACCCGACGGGAAGATGAGACTGGCCCGCTTCTTCGACGACCAGTTGAAGTAACAAACAAGACCGTCAGCGCTCTCGAACGCCGGGGCTCGGTACTTGATGCACTCGGTCATGTCCGGGTCATCCATGATGATGTCTCGTACCAACTTCATCACCGGCACCATGGGGTTGGACGATTCGGCGAACCAGGCCGCAACGGAGGCTTCCATCCTCCGATGATCGCAGGGGATCTTGATGAAGCCGAAACCGAAGGTTCCAACGTAGGGGCGTGGTCCCGACGAGTTCGAGGCACTCGCACCTCTAGTGGTTATCGGCTTTCGTAGACGGCTTTCTCCATCTCCATGAACAGGCCGACGGTTCCTTCGTCGCCGAACGGGAGCATCTGGCTGAGGTAGCAGCCCGCGATCTGGTTCTCACGGTCGATCCAGTAGAAGCTGTTGGCGAGTCCGGCCCACATCAGAGTTCCGGCTGGTCGACCGGTCGATCCGGGAACCTCGTTGATCTGGAAACTCAGGCCCCAGGTCTTGGGGTCGCCCGGGAAGAACTCGGCGTCGGTGCTGAAGCCCGGAGACTGGGTTTTGAGTTCGGTCACCCGAAGATCGCCGATGTGGTTGGTCGACATCGTCTGAACCGTTTCCGCCTGCAGAACGCGGACGCCGTCCAGTTCACCATCGTTGAGCATCATGCGAAGGAAACGGGCGTAGTCCCGCATCGTTCCGTGAAGCCCACCTCCGCCCATCTCGAACTCCGGATTCTCGGGTCCGGGAACGTCGATGGGGGCGAGCGAACCGTCGGGCATACGGGCATGAACTCCGGATGCTCGCTCGAGCATCGAAGCCGAGTGAGCGAAGGCAGTGTCGGTCATGCCTAGCGGCGTCAGCAGGTTAGTCGTCATGTACTCACCGAGGGTCATGCCGGAGATCGCCTCGATCATCTGGCCGACCCAGTCCAGTCCGATGCCGTACTGCCATTGGGTGCCGGGATCGAACGCCAGCGGTTCGGTGAGCGACACTTTCTCTAGCGAAAGAATGTCGGGAACTCCGGTCACCTCGTGCCATCGGGTGCTGTTCTCGTTCCAGATCGTGTAGACGTAACCAGAGGTGTGGGTGAGGAGATGGCGGAGGGTCACCGGGGTCGACGGTGGCCTGGTGATTGGCTGTCCGTCATCGTCGAACCCGTCGAGCACCTGGGCCTCGGCGATCGTGGGGCACACGTCACCGGCCGGCGCGTCCAGGTCGACCTTGCCCTGCTCGACCAACTGCATTGCGCACGCAGCCGTAAGTGCCTTCGTCATGGAGAAGATCGCACCGACCGTGTCGTTTTCCATCGGGATTCCACTGCCGATGACACGTTCGCCGAATGCTCCTTCGTAGAGCACTCCGCTGGCATCGACGACGACGGCGGTGACGCCGGCCGCTGCGGCCCGGTCAACACCCGCCTGCAGAATGGCGTCCAATTGATCTTTCATTCCGAGCTCCTCGCATGTCTGTGGCGTAGGTCACAAACCTAGTAAGACGGGTTCGCCTCGACGGAATCGTCTGATCACTGCGAGTACCGCGACATCGTGAACCACCCGATGCCCATCGTTCGTCGCTTCGAGCCCGATTGCGGGGTCATGACCGAAGCTGGGACCAGCCGAACTGGTGTGAGAGCGACGGTTTCGGCGTATGCGGGCGGCCAACTAGTGTCCCTCTATGAAGATGCCGCTGCCCTCTAACCGGCCCGAAGCCACCACAACATCAGGCCCGGTGGCCGGGAAGTACAAGAACAAGGGGCGGATCTCATCGTTCGCTGGCATTCCGTACGCCGCTCCTCCGGTTGGGAAACTCCGCTGGGCTCCGCCCCAGCCACCCGCATCATGGACGTCGGTTCGCACCTGCGCCAAGCCAGGACCAACGGCGTATCAGCGCCGTCAGGCCATCGACCAGTTCATGAACAACATCGTGACGGGTCTTGGAATCAGTGCGGTCAGAGGACGTTCGCTGCTGGCGGCGGTGAAACTGGTGCGACCGAACGAGGGCGAAGACTGCCTTTCGCTCAATGTGCGCACGCCTACCGGTGCGTCGAACCTGCCGGTGATGGTGTGGATTCACGGCGGAGATCACACCGATGGTGCTGGAAGCGAACCGTTCTACGACAGCAACACGTTGTCCGAGCGGGGTTGTGTGCTCGTCACGATCAACTACCGACTCGGACTCATGGGGTTCCTCGCTCACCCCGAACTCAGTGCCGAGTCAGCCGACGGTGTCTCCGGCAACTACGGACTCATGGACCAGATCGCAGCTCTGGAGTGGGTGAGGGACAACGCCGCGGCATTCGGAGGCGATCCCGGCAACGTCACGATCTTCGGCGAGTCAGCCGGCGGCGCGGCGGTGATGAACCTGTTGACGAGCCCTGCGGCTCGGGGACTGTTCCACAAGGCGATCCTCCAGAGCCCAAGCGACAGCGGCCGGTGGCTTGCGCTCGACACACCCAGCGTTGGTTTACGCCCTGCGGTCGAGGCTGGTGAGGACTTCGCTCGTTCCCTAGTTGGCGGGGGTGAGGGGCAGATCGATCGTCTTCGTGCGATGGAGCCCGAGGATCTGTACGAGGCCTATCGGGAGGACCTGGAATCGGCCCGACACTTCTTCCCCTGTATCGACGGCTACCTCCTGCCCGAGGCGCCCATGTCGGCGTTCAGCAACGGCCGGACTGCGCCGGTGCCGCTCATGATCGGGTACAACTCCGATGAGGGTTCGCTGCTGTGGTCGTTCATGCATCCCGCCGGTGCAGAGTTCGGCATGAGGGAGCCGGGTGAAGTCAGCCCGGCCGAAGCGCGGGAGGCCTTCGAACACTCCTACGGTTCAAAAGAGGCGGTCGATGCCCTGTTCGCCGCCTATCCGGGCTTGGAGGCGCTAGATCCCGCGGCGCTTTCGGAACATGCCGGTGATCACATGTTCGGCGTGCACGTCGACCACATCAGTCGGTGTCACAGCGCATCGGGGCATCCGACCTACCGATACCACTGGCGAGCCCTGCCGGCGTCACCCGATCAAACGATCGGCGCTTTTCACGCAGCCGAGGTCATGTATGTGTTCGACACAGCCCTCCCATTGGTTCCGCCCGCCGCAGACGCTCATCTCCTCGTGCGGGAGATGGGAGATCGCTGGTTTGCCTTCGCCGCCACCGGAGAGCCGAACTCTCCCGGCAGGGTCGACTGGCCGACCTATGACCCGGATGAACCGGTGCACATGGTTTTCAACCGGCCGGTGTCGGCGGTCGAACCGTGCCCGGCCCAGACAGGACTGGATCTGATGCGAGAGCGGGTCCTGCGCCTCTCGAACCGAGAGGTCGCCGTGCAGCGTTAGAGCCATCGCTGTCTCGCACGAGACGTTCCCGCCGAGCGGAAACCACTCGTGCGAGACCCGGGTGACGCAGGTGCGTGCTCAGTCGACCAGGCGAGGATTGAACTCGGCAGCTGGCCGCTCGGCGACCTCAAGCCGGGAGTTGCTACTGCCGGCGTAGCTGTTGATGCCCATCTCCTCACGGAGTTGACCCGAGGTGGCCACAACCATTTCGTCGACCGGGATGCCGGTGCCGTCGGCAACTCGGACATAGCCGTGAAAGGCAGCGGTGACCGCAGCCGCCTCGACGAATCGCTCGGCACCGATCGCGTTCAGGAGATCGTCCCGCCGCTCGCGTAGTGCTTCATCGCCCGTGGCCACTGCGGTAGCGAACGCCTCCAGTTCCGATGCGTGGCGGGGGCTGGCGTCCTTGCTTTCGTCGGTGCTCGCACGGAGCAACGTGGCGTGCCACGTCGTTCAATAGAAGCACTCGTTGGCGGCCGATACTGCGGTGGCAAGCACTTCGGTCTGGGGTCGGCTGAGCGGTCGGTCCCATTCGAGGTCGTAGAACTGGCCATCGTGATAACAGGCGGCGGCAAGGTCGCGATAAAGCGAGTTGCCACTCGGGCTAGCGGTCAGCGCTCGGCCGACGTTCGCATCGGTCCACGGCGTCCGCATGGCGACATACCCGCCGATGTCGCCGACTTCGTAGTCGAGCGCGATCTCGACCGGCTCGGCATCGGAGCCGCTGCCGGGGAGAGCGATGGGAGCCAGTCCGATCGCTTCGGCGAAGGCGTCGATGATCGCCATCGTTGCCACGAGCGCGACCAGTTCTACGTAGGGGCGCTCACCGACTTGAGATATCGCCGTCTCGGCCCATTCCCGGTCGATCCGGCGCGCATCAGCCGCCAACGTGGTTACCAGGCTGACGACCTCGGGACCGAGATTCTGAGGACTGGGGATCCCGGTTCGTAGCCAGGGTGCGGTGTGCCGTTGGGCGAACGCCGCTCTCGTGACAGCCGCTATCGAGAGGC
>CALGOA010000201.1 GCA_937958015.1 uncultured Acidimicrobiales bacterium
AGCGAGGCCATGGCGACAGTCAGTGGGATCCCCACGCCGGTTACAGCTTTGCCGATTTCGGGAGCGACGCGAGCCAGATCCTGTCGCAGCTCGGCGCCCCGTCTGTGTGGGTGGGAGCGTCGTTGGGAGGCATGGCCGGCATGCTCGCCGCCGAGGCCCGCCCCGACCTCATCGCAGCTCTGGTGTTGGTCGACATCACCGCCCGGCCCGCCGTCGACGGGGTTGATCGAGTCCTCGGATTCATGGCCGAGACCAGCCGAACCGGTTTCGCAAGTCTGGAGGAAGCGGCGGACGCCGTGGCGGCCTATCAACCCAACCGTGACCGACCCAAGAACCTGAACGGGCTGAAGAAGAACCTGACGTTGGGTGACGACGGTCGATGGCGATGGCACTGGGATCCGGCCTTCATGAACCGACGGAGTTCGGATCGAACCGTTCGGGCCGAGGCCCACGCAGATCTTGAACGCGCGCTACGCACCATCACCTGTCCAACCCTCCTCATTCGTGGTCGCAAGAGTGATCTCGTGACCGACGACGAAGTGGCCGAGTTCATGCAGATGGTTCCCCACGCACACCACGTCAACGTGGCCGATGCGGCGCACATGGTCGCTGGCGATGTGAACGACGTCTTCACACAGTCCGTGCTGGAATTCCTCGCGACTCTGTCGTGATCACGCCACACTGAAGACATGGCCGATTCCGCCCTCAAGGCACAGCTCCGTTCCGACATGACCGCTTCGATGAAGGCGGGCGACAAGGACCGCACCGGCACGCTCCGGCTTCTGATGGCTGCGGTCATGGCCGAAGAGAAGGCCGGCGATACTGCGGTGGAACTGGACGACGCCGGCGTACAGGCGGTTCTGAAGCGCCAGCTGAAACAACGAAGCGAGTCGATCGAGGCCTTCAAAGCTGGCGGTCGAGACGAACAAGCCGCGGCCGAAGAGGCGGAGGCGCTGATCATTGCCGAGTACCTACCGGCTGCCATGTCGGATGAGGAACTGCAGGCCAAGGTCACTTCGGCGCTGGCCGAGGGAGGCTTCACCGAGATGTCGCAAATGGGTCAGGCCATGAAAGCGGTCATGGCTGCTGTCGGTGGCGACGCTGACGGCAAGAAGGTTTCGGCCATGGTCCGTGGCGCGCTGTCATGAACCCCGCCTGCCCAATGATTGCGGTCCTAGGCTGACCCGGTGAGCGTTGCATATCTGGGTCCTCAGGGGACCTTCACAGAACAGGCCCTGATCAGCCAACCCGACTTGGCCGGCCAGGAACTCGTGCCGATGCGCACGTTTGTCGACGTGTTGCACTCCACTCGTGATGGCGAGGTCGATCTCGGTTTCGTCGCAATTGAGAACGCCATCGAGGGCACGGTCAACGTCACCATGGACACCCTGGCCTTCGATACGAACCTGCTCATTCAACGTGAAGTCGTGCTCGACATCACCATGGAGTTGATGGCCCAGCCCGGGACGAAGCTGACCGACATCAAGGTCGTCGCTTCCCATCCGGTGGCCAATGCGCAATGCCGCGACTTCCTTCGTCGAGAACTTCCCGACGTCACGGTTCAACCGGCGAACTCGACTGCCGACGGCGCCCGCATCGCATCGGAGTCATCGGGGTTCGCAGCCCTCGGCCCCAAGATCGCCGGCGAGCACTATGGCCTCGACACGGTCGTTTCCGATGTTGCCGATCGCAAAGGTAACCAGACCCGTTTTCTCGTCGTAGCCCCCACCGGCGTCCCGGCCCCTTCCGGGCACGACAAGACCACGGTGGTCCTGAGCCAGAAACACGACCATCCCGGCTCGCTGGTTGCGATCCTGCAGGAATTTGCAGCCCGGAACATCAACCTGTCCCGGCTCACTTCACGACCCGACAAGAAAACCGTTGGTGACTACGCATTCATCGTGGATCTGGATGGTCACATCGGTGACGACGTGGTGGCCGACTGCCTAAAGAACATCCGCGCAAAACACGCGTCGGTGAAGTTCCTCGGTAGTTACCCGACCGCCGGTAACGGGTCGGACGAGACTCGCTTCCGCAACACCGAAGCATGGGATGAAGCATCGGTCTGGATGGATCAGCTCCGCAACCAGATGGGTTAGTTCAGCCGTCCTATTTGGAACCAGGATGCGCCGCCGTGCGTCTTAGTTGGTATGAAGCGGTCTGCACTCCTGGTTTGCCTGGCCATCACTGCGGGCTGCTCGTCATCGGTTGAGGTGATCGTTTCCGAGACTGGCACCGACGACCTGACCACGACGGCCAACGCGGAAACACCGGCGTCGACCTCAACCACAGAGCTGCCGGTCACCACCACAACACTGGCCCCGCCGGAACCATCGGTTGACCCGACCTACCCGCTGGACCGGATTCCCGGTCTCGGCCGGTCTCCTGCGGCCAGTGACCGCGACATGTTCCTCGCTACTTATCAGGCCTACCAACGCGAAGTCGTTCTCCACCGGTGCATGGCCGAGAACGAAGTTGCCTACGCACCGTACTTTTCCGGGCTCTTTCCGATGACCGCATTGCTCCGGGCCGCTCCTACCGCAACCGATCTGGAACCGGTGCAAACCGACCTCGAACGCATGCAGATCGAAGGCCCGGTCCTCCTGGCATCGGATGGATCGGTTCAGCGGTTCAACATGAGCCCTGTCGATGCCGGGAAGTGGAACGATGACGAGGCGAAACGCATCGGCGACGAATGGTGGCTGGCCCGCTACGGCATCACCGCCGCGGAGGCCGCAGCTTCCGGCGAAGCCGGTTTCGGCCAGTCCGGTTGTGAGGCGAACTACTGGGGAGCCATCCCGTCGGTCTGGGACCTCAGACGAGCGGTTCAGTCGGTCGTCGACGACGACACCGGCCCGGACTCGCCCCAGGCAGCGAAGGATGCATCGTTCGAACGGTGTCGGGAAGAGTTCGGTTTCGCCGAGGAAGACCTCGGGGAACTGGAAGGATCGGGCAGTCCGTTCTTCGAGGTGTGCCTGGAACGTTGGGACGCGGCCGGCCAGTTGGCGCTGCAGTCTCAGAGCCAAGAGGATCTGGCCCTTGCCATCGAGGATCGGTTCGCCTCGGAGATCCAAGACCAGCGTGACCAGCTGCAAGCGGCCGAGTCCGACAGGGTCTTCCTGGCGTTCGCTTTGGCGTTGGGTTAGTTCACGAAGCGGCCAAGGCTCGCCGTCAGAGCCTCGTTAGCTGAACAGTTGTAACCACTGCTCGACGGTGTCGGGCCGGTACACGATGTTGTTGGCCCGGGTTTCGCCCATCGTCTGGGTGGGTTTCGGGCTGTACTGATGCCCGGGGCACAAAATCACGTCGTCGGCGACACCGGCCAGACCCGAGTTGAGACTGTGATACAGCGTCGCCGCATCGCCACCGGGTAGGTCCGTGCGTCCGCACCCATCGAGGAAGAGCGTGTCGCCCGAGACCAGCCGATCCTCCACCAGCACACACTGGGAACCGGGGGTGTGGCCGGGCGTGTGGATCAGGTTGATCGGGATGTCGCCCACATGGAGCACGTCGCCGCCGTCGTGGCCGACGAGTTGATCGTCGCCGACACCGGTGACCTTGGTGACGAACTCGGTTTCAGGCTTCTGCAGGTGAATGGGGACGTCGTGGGTGGCCAACAGGTCGGAGATTCCGATCACATCGAACCCCATCATCTTTCCGCCCACATGGTCGGCGTGGTAGTGCGTGCCGATCACACCGGTGAGGCGTAGACCCTCCTCGTCGACGATTTCGAGCAGTCCTTCGACGTCGTAGGCGGGGTCGACCAGCATCGCCTCACCACTGTCCCGATCGCCGATCAGGTACGCAAAGTTGACCATTTGGCCCGCCATCGGATCACCCTTGGCGAAGTCACGGCCTGAGAGCAGCTGTCGGAATACCAGCGAAGACATGTCTTCAGCGTAGGTGGGGGAGCCGGTCACCACCCCAGTCGGTCGTGGTGCTGAGTTTCGTTCCGGGGGCGTCACCTCAGGTCGAGCACGGTCCTCAGCGCTTCGTCGACTCCCCATAGTTCCTGCGCTGTTAACACCCCGGCTCGCTCACCCAACCGTCCAAGGTCAACCGCACCCACCTGTTCAACCAAGACTCGCGTCCCTGCGCCATCTACGTCGATCTCAGGCCGAAACGACGCTGGCCGCGCATTTCGCGAGGTTGGGGCGACCAACACAACGGATCGAGGCAACATCGCATCGGTCTGGACGACTACCCCGTAGCGCTCGCCTGCCTGCTCGTGACCGACGCCCTTTGGAAGTCGGAAACGGTAGACCTCACCCCTCTGCACGAAGCTGCTCCATCATCGAAGCGACGGCCTTCATCTCCTCGATGTCGGCTGCGTCGGCTTCTAGTGCGTCAACTTCGGCACGAAGACGATCGCGTCGTGCTAACTCGTCGGCCGAACGGACCAGGGCCGTCCGTATCGCCTCGGACCGCGTGAGGCCGGAAGCCTCCAGTTTGGTAAGTGCGCCGAGCGCCTCGTCATCCAAACGGACCGAGATCGCAGTACTCATTCCTCGATTGTATCACGAATCGAAATACATCGCCTCGCAAGCGTGGCGTACCCGGCGCACTCAACCGACGGTTGAGGTCAGATCCCCACATCGTTAATCCCCGCCCCGTCCTGCCGATAGAGCAATGCAGCAGACCGATGGGCGATCTGTTGATGCGGTACTGAATGAGGGAAGATGCTGATCACCAAGGAATCATCAACCAAGCTCGCCGAGGAGCGTCGTCGTTCCAGCGACGACCTCGCCGGTCACGTGGGATCGGTTCTCCGAGAGCTCAACAGCGTCCGGACCGAAACCAAACGGCTGCTGGACCAGCGACGTCAACTCGAGGTGTATCTCACCGCACTGAAGACCGAACTGGAAGGCCTGCGGGCCGAGAAGGTGGAGCTCATGGCTCTTCGAGCCCAGGTTCTTCCCCACGCATCCACCGCCGCCGAGGTTGACCTGGTCGCCCGGGCTCGCGCCGCTGCAGGTGCATCCACTTCCAAGTCGGCCACGCCCACCCCGCCCCAGCATCGGGAAGAGATTTCCCACTGGGCACCCCGGGACGGCACGACCGACGAGGATGCGTTCAAGGCGTTCATCTCGGCCGAAGAAGACCACGACAAGAGCCGCGAGTGGTTCATGTCGCAGAGCCACTGACCGGTAGCTGACGACGCCGGGCTCCACCCCGCCGAATCCACCACCGGCTACCCCGTTGGGGCGGGACGGTGTGAAACAATCTCGAAGTGAGCAACCTTCGACGCGTCCTCGCCGCCGCCTCGGCGCTGATGATCCTGTCGTTGACCGCTCCGCAAGCGTTCGTCGGTTCGCCCACTCCGGTCTCGGCCGAACAGCCGACGCCGGTGATCACTGCGATGCGCCGCGACGGCCTGTTTCTGCACAATCGTCGCGATAACGATCTCGACCGTGACGCGCTGGCCCAGGTGGTCCTCGACGCTGAACGGCTCGGCTACAAGATGGGGATCATCGTTCCGCTCGATCCGCTGCCGGACCTTCGATCCTTCGTGCTCCGGGTGCAGGAGGGCGGCGAATTCGACATCGTGATCGGATTCGGAAACGAGGGCGAAATCGAGGCCGAGACCAGCGAGGTGTTGGACTCTGAACTGCTGAGCTCGCTGCGGGCGGTCCGCGCCGCAGACGGGACGACCGAGGAGATTTCGGCACTGTTCCTGACCGAACTGACCACCGAAGCCCCGACGGAGGTGCCGCCGTTCGTATGGCGCGTCGCCCGTTGGGTGGCCATTCTGCTGGGTGCGTTGGTGTTGGCCGGGGTGATCGAGCAGATCTGGCGCAGTCAGTCCAAACGAGGCAAGCGCACTCAGACCCCGGCGTAGGTCCGGATCCAGGTGTGCATGGCGATGCCGGCGGCAACACCGGCGTTGATGCTGCGGGTTGAACCGAACTGCGGGATCGAACGGCACTGATCCAGGTACGGGTGGATTCGTTCGCTGAGGCCTGGCCCCTCCTGACCGAAGACCAGCACGCACTC
>CALGOA010000202.1 GCA_937958015.1 uncultured Acidimicrobiales bacterium
GGGGTCAGACCCCTTCGGATCGGAAGGGGTCTGACCCCATTAGGCCAGGGGGTCTGGTCAAGCTTTTGCGCTACGCGTCGGTCGCGAAATTGGACAGATCCACGGCACACAACAACACTCGGCTGCATGAGCATCGAGCCCCTGAGCAAGCAGTACAAGACGGTCAATGGCAAGCAGATGGCATATCACGACATCGGAGCCAGTGCCGATTCTGGTTCCACGGTGGTGTTCCTTCACGGCAACCCAACATCGTCGTACCTATGGCGTGACATCGTGCCGCACGTTTCCGCTCAGGCTCGCTGCGTGGTGCCTGATCTGATCGGACAGGGCGATTCGGACAAACTCGATGACTCCGGCCCCGACCGCTACACGTTTATGGAACATCGCTCGTATCTGGATGGCTTGCTCGACCAGCTGGATATCGGGGACTCGGTAACGCTGGTGATTCACGACTGGGGTTCGGCGCTGGGATTCGACTGGGCCAACCGTCACCGGGACCGCGTCGCGGGCATCTGTTATATGGAAGCGATCGTGCAGCCGGTCGAGTGGGAGCAGTGGCCAGAGGCCGCCCGGGGAATCTTCTCCTCTATGCGCAGTGAGGCGGGAGAGGAAATGGTGCTGACCAAGAACCTCTTCGTCGAAGCGATCCTGCCGGCCTCAATCATCCGAACTCTGGACGATGCGGAGATGGCCGAGTACCGCCGTCCGTTCGCCGAACCGGGGGAGGACCGGCGACCCACGCTCACCTGGCCGCGGCAGATCCCACTGGCGGGCGAACCCGAGGACGTCGTTGCCATCGTCGCCGACTATGGCGCCTGGCTGGCTCAGAGCGACGTGAAGAAGTTGTTCATCAACGCAGATCCGGGGACCATTCTGATCGGGGATCAGCGTGAGTTCTGCCGGACGTGGCCGAACCAGACCGAAGTGACCGTGCCCGGGATTCATTTCATCCAGGAAGACAGCGCCGCCGAAATCGGCGAGGCGCTCAACAGCTGGCTGTAGGTCACTGCTGACAACCGATTGCCACGCCTCGGCTTCGTTGTTGCGAGATGATGGACGCCGTGGCGATCGTGCGACTCAGTCGGTTCCTGTGCCATGTCTTCTTCTCCCGGGTGCGAGTGTTGAATCAGGAACTCATTCCGTCCACCGGCGCCGTGGTTCTTGTGGCGAACCACCACTCGGCGTTGATCGATCCGATGGTGCTGCTGGCGGTATTGGACCGGACGCCGCGCTTCATGGCAAAAGCGGTGTTGTGGACGTGGAAGTACCTACCTCTTCATCCGTTTCTCCGAATGGCTCGAGCGGTTCCGGTACATCGCGTGAAGGACGGAGGCGGCGACAACTCGAGCATGTTCTCGAGCACACGGGATGTGTTGTCGGACGGCGGGGTCATCGCCGTCTTTGGGGAGGGAGTTTCCCACGACACCGCCGGGCTCAAGGATCTCCGGACCGGACCGGCTCGAATCGCGATGGGTACGCCGGCGGAGGTGTCGCTGGTCCCCATCGGCATCGTGTATCCGGACCGTCCGACCTACCGGTCGACGGTCACGATCGAGGTCGGCGAACCAATCATTGTCAACGGTTCGGTCGGCGGTGACGAGGATCGCGTCGGCGTGCAGGCGCTGACCGCCCAACTAACCGAGGCCATGAGGACGGTCGCACCAACCTGGGAACGAGAAGAGGACCAGATGGCTGCTGCAGCTGCGGCCAAGGTGGTAGCGACCCGAGAGTCCACCGAACAGGGTGCGGTGCAAAATCGAATCAACCGTGCGGTGGATCGCAATGACCCCGCAGCCGCAGACGTACTCAACGCGGCAAAGGATCTGCTCGACGAGTGCGAACATCTCGACATTCCGCTCGATCATGTGGTCGAGGAGCCAGCAAATCTCGGCACCATGGCTCGCTCGTCGCATCTGCGAGCAATCCTGTGGGCGGTCCCGACGATCATTGGCCACGTGCTCAACTATCCGCCCTACTCCGCAGTCGATTTGCTGGCGAAGCGAAACGACTACAACTTCCAGGCGACCGCCAAAGTGCTCGCAGGCGTGGTGCTCTATCCCATGTGGTGGATGATTCTGTTCATCGGGTCGTGGTGGCAGTGGTCCTTCGGGATCGGCCTGATCGTTCTGGTAGCTGCGGTGGTTGGCGGCTACATCGCCGGGGCAAAAATGCGGTTGTTGAAACGGTCGAACACCCGCATGACCGCCGAGGAGAACGACACCGACCTGTCCGGTCTGGAACAGCGATTCAATGCGGTGGTTGCGGCGGTAGATCGTCTGCCTGCGTAAAGGTTGTGCCTCGTCCCAACGCGGTCGACCCCGAGTGGATCAGGGTGTAATCAGGGTTCCCCCCGATGCCGTAGGAACACTTCGGCATCCACACTTAGGACATGAACCGACTACTGACAGCCCCCAACAGCGGACACCTTGGTGTGGCCCTGATCGCCTTTCTCGCCCGGGTCGTTCTGGGCGGTCTTCCCCTGATCGGTGGTCTGATCAGCTTCATCCTGTTGCTGGTCATCTTCTACCACCTCGCCAAGGTCGCCATGAACATGATTCGAAGCGAGCCGAGTAGCAGCTTCTGATCGGCCCGTCCTTCACCGCTCGGCCCAGTCCGAGGTCCCCTCTCCCCAAAACCTCTGCGCTATGAGGACAGGGTTCGAGCGGTGGCGGAACGTTCTACGTCAGACGTCTGCGCCGGATAGGAACCGAGCAGGCGGTCGCCAAGGTTCGACGTAACGCCCAACCAGTAGCGCTCATTGCGGTAGTGGTGGCGACGGTGATTTCGAGCCAGGCGTTTGTAGTAACGACTCCTCGGGCGGTACCTGGTGTGTACCAGGAGATGGGTCCATTCGTAGTGCCCCATCAGTGCGATCGCCGCCGCGGTCGCGGTGAGCCCCAGTCCGATCCACGAGGCGTCGTCGAACCACATCCCCCCGGCGACCGCTATCGGATAGGTCCATCCGAACGACCCGGCGGCGATCATGACCACAAAGACCGCAGCATCGATCGGACCGAGCAATAACCAGCCGAGATGTCCCGGATCTAGATGATGTTCCCGATGCCCCGTTCCGGTCTTCAAGGTTCGCATTCGGAACGACGATGCCGGCGCGTGCAGCAGAAAGAGATGGATCACCCACTCGACCACGCCCACCAATGCGAGCGACGCGGCCAGTAGAAAAAGGTCCAGCCAACCAAAACGACCATAGATTGCTCGAGCAACAAGAGTGGCCAACAGGGTGGCCGCAATGATGCGCGCTGATCCGGCTCGGGAGAACGCGGAGAGTGTTTCTCTCTTGGTGCGTAATTCCTCGGCCCGCATAACTACGAGTATGACATCGACCCGCGATATCAACAGTTCGGGTTTTCTTCGGGTTCGGGTTTACCTCCCCTTTGGATTCCGGTAGGAAGTTGCCGGGACAATCAAAGGATGAAGAAATGACCCGCACCCTACGCACCCTGACCGCCCTCATCGCCACGCTCGGACTTCTGGCCGCCGCGTGCGGTGGATCCGACGACGCCGGTGGTTCCGATACCAAAGCCGCCTTCGTGATGGTCGCCCCGGTCGGCGACGCCGGTTGGAACTTCATGCATAACGAGGGTCGTTTGGCTGCCGAGGCCGCCACCGGCGTCGAGACCGCCTTCGTCGAAGCCATTCCGGAGGGCGGAGCCGAATTTGACACCGCCGTTCAGCAGTTCATCGACGACGGATACACAGTGATCTTCTCAACGTCGTTCGGTTACATGGACGCCACCGAGAAGTTTGCCAACGAGAACCCCGACGTCGTCTTCGAGCACATCTCGGGCTTCAAGATGAACGACACCAACTTTGGCAACACCTTCGGGCGTATGTACCAGCCCCGCTACATCGCCGGCATGGCCGCCGGTGCCGCCACCGAGACCAACAAGATCGGCTACGTGGCTGCCTTCCCCATCCCCGAGGTCATCCGCGGTATCAACGCCTTCACCCTGGGAGCCCAGCGGGTGAACCCCGATGTCGAGGTGGAGGTGGCATGGACCGCCACATGGTTTGATCCCACGGTTGAGGGCAACACCGCCCAGGCGCTTCTGGATGCTGGCGCCGACGTGCTCACCATGCACCAGGACTCCACCGCAACCGGCCAGGCCGCCACCGACGCCGGAGCGACCTTCATCGGATACCACAGCGATATGAGCAGCCAGGTGGACGCCTACCTCACCGCCCCCGTTTGGGACTGGGGTGATCGATACGCAGATGTAATCAACGCCGCTGCGAACGGCGAATACACCCCCGAGTCCTGGTGGGGCGGCATGGCAGACGGCGTGGTCGACATCGAGATTCCGACCTCATCACCGGTCGCCTCGGAGATGCAGGCGGTCAAGGACCAGATCATCGCCGGCGAATTCGATGTCTTCGAGGGTGAGATCCTGACCCAGAGCGGCGACGTCATGGTCGCCGACGGCGAGAAGATGGACGACGGTTCGATGCTCGGCATGTCCGACTTCGTTGCTGGCGTCATCGGCTCCACCGACGGCTGAGCGACGCAGCAGATGTCCATCACCACCGGCGCGGCACCAGGCGAGGTCGGTGGTGATGGGGTGCACCTGGAGAACATCTGGAAACGGTTCCCGGGCGTCATCGCCAACGCGGGGGCTGAACTTCACGTTCGACCCGGATCGGTGCATGCGGTTCTGGGCGAGAACGGTGCCGGGAAGACGACGTTGATGAACGTCCTCGCTGGGGTGTATCGCCCGGACGAGGGGACCGTCCGCCTGAACGGAATCGAGCAGAACTTCAACTCACCAGCCGATGCGCTCGCTGCCGGTGTTGCGATGGTGCATCAGGAATTCCGGCTGATCCCCACGTTCACCGTGGCGGAGAACGTCGCGCTGGGATCGTCGCCGGTTCTGGTTCGAAAGCGCGAGATCGAGCAGCAGGTCAGCGAACTGGCCGATCGGTTCGGATTGCAGACAACAGCGAACCGAGAGGTCTGGAATCTCTCGATGGGCGAGCGACAACGAGTCGAGATCCTCAAGGCACTGTGGCGTGACGCTCGAGTGCTGATCCTCGATGAACCGACTGCGGTCCTGACCCCCGATGAGGCCGACGAACTGGGCCGAATCGTGGCCACGATGGCCGAGGACGGTCGGTCGATCATCTTCATCAGTCACAAACTGGGAGAGGTCACTCGATTCTGCGACACCGCCACCGTCCTTCGGGGTGGTGCGACCGTCGCCAGCAGCATGGCCGTCGAGCATCTCGATGCGGCCAACTTGGCGGAACTGATGGTCGGCGAGAACACCGAGGTGTCACAACGTCGGGCCCGGGTGCACCCGGCCGATCTCGACACACCGGTCTTGACCGTTGCTGATATGCGGGTCCTCGACAGCCACGGGATCACAAGCGTCGATGGCGTTTCACTGTCGATCGGCACCGGCGAAGTTGTCGGCGTCGCCGGTGTTGCTGGCAACGGTCAACGTCCTCTCGCCGATGCGATCGCCGGTCTGGTCGACAGTGAGGAGGGGTCGGTGGTCGTCGCCGCAACCGATGTAAGTGCGGTTGGTCCCAAGGATCGAATCGCAGCCGGCCTGTCCTACGTGCCTGAGGACCGTCTCGGCGTAGGGCTGGCTCCCAAGTTGTCGGTGACAGAGAATTCGATGATGCGAAGTTATGCGTCGGTCGGTCGCGGACCGCTTATCGATCGGGCTGCAGCCGACGCTCAGTGCACCGAACTGGTCGACCGATACCGCGTGAAGGTGGGCGGCCTACACCACGCGATCGCTGGATTGTCGGGCGGCAACCTCCAACGGCTGCTCGTCGGGCGTGAGCTTGCCACCGACCCCGCCGTGATCATTGCAGCCCAGCCCACGAGGGGCCTTGATGTGCAGGGCGTACGAGCCATCCAGGATGTTCTGATCGATCAGGCCGAAAGCGGAGTCGGCATCCTGCTGATCTCCGAAGACCTCGATGAACTCCTCGCATTGAGCGACCGGATCGTGGTGATGGTCGAGGGGCGCATCGTTGCCGAGTTTCCGGGCGAGGAGGCCACCCGAGCTCTCGTGGGCCAAGCCATGACCGGAGGGGCATGATGCTCGGTTGGCACCTGGCTCGACGTGAGCAACCCCTGAGGGGCGGCCAGACCCGCGCCGTCGCGACGGGCATGCTCCTGGCACTCGTCGCTGGCGCATTCCTTCTAGTCCTCAGCGGTGAGAATCCGCTGGACGTGTACACCACCATGGCCGATGCGGCCTTTGGATCCAGTCGGGGTTGGTCCACGACGTTGGGGCGGGCGGTTCCTCTGGGACTGGCAGGACTCGCCGTGGCGGTTGCCGGTTCCATGGGACTCTGGAATATCGGAGCGGAAGGGCAGATCATTGCCGGAGCGATCTTCGGTGCCTGGGTGGCCCGGTTGCTACCTGACGCCAACGGATTCGTGCTCATCACCGTCATGTTGATCGGGTCGGTACTGGGCGGTGGCCTGCTGGCTTTGATACCGGCCATCACCCGCGCCCGCCTTGGTGTCAACGAGATCATCACAACACTGATGCTGAACGAGATCATCATCCGCGTGGTCCGTTATCTGGTCAACGGCCCGTGGAAGGATCCCAATAGCGCTGGCTTCCCGCAGGCTCCACCACTGCCGGCGCAAGCCGCGCTGCCCACGTTGTTTGGCCGCGCCAACATCGGCGTTCTCATCGCCGCAGGTGTTCTGGCCGGCTTCGGTTTCTATGCCAGTCGAAGCAAGTGGGGCTACGAACTTCGTCTCGCCGGCTCGTCGGAGAAAACAGCCGAGTACGCAGGAATTTCACTGCGCCGTAAGATCCTCACGGTGCTGACCCTGTCGGGCGCGATCGCCGGTCTGGCCGGTGGAATCGAGCTGACTGGCTCATCCAGTCGTTTGGTGGAAGGGGTCGCCAACGGATGGGGTTTTGCAGGCATCATCGTGGCTGCGCTGGCCCTTATGCGCCCGTCGGGAGTGGCGGCCGTCGCCATCGCCTTCGGTGCGGTTCAGGTAGGCGGCCTTGCGATCCAGGTCAGTGGGGTTCCAGCATCCATCGCCAACATCCTGCAGGCTCTGATCCTGTTCGGAGCCCTCATCGCCGGGGTGTTCGGGCAGTACCGTCCCGTTCGGACCAGAACCACATCGTCGGTCACGGCGGCGGCAGCGTGAGCGCGCGATGAACGAAGTGACGGTGGTCGGCCTTCTGGTCGACGTGGTGGCCTTTGGCCTGATGTTGTACCTCGCTGCGCTTGGGGAGTTGATTGCGGAAAAGGCGGGGGTTCTGAACCTCGGCGTCGAGGGGATGATGGCCGTCGGGGGCGTGGCAGCTTTCTGGTCCGGCACCGAGTTCGGATCGCCCGTCATCGGGCTGATCATCGCCGGCATCGCTGGTGGCTTGCTGTCGCTGATCCACGCTCTGGTTGCCGTCGTATTGGGAGGTGACCAGGTGGTGAGCGGCCTGGCGCTGACCATTTTCGGTCTGGGACTCGCCGCGTTCGCAGGCAAGGACTACGTCAGTCTCCCCGCAGTGCCCCAGTTCGGAGCACTGCCACTGGGTCCGCTCCGGGAGCTTCGAATCATTGGCCCGGTTGTGTTCAATCAGTCCTGGCTGGCCTGGTTTGCGGTTGTGCTCGGACTCGGCACGTGGTTCGTTCTGGAGCGAACGAGTATCGGTCTGGGCCTGCGCGCCGTCGGGGAGAGCGCAGCAACCGCCGACACAGCCGGGCGCTCGGTGGTCCGCACCCGGGTGATCGCCGTTGGCGTCGGCGGCATTCTGGCCGGTTTTGCAGGCGCCTACCTGACGCTGAATCTGGCCAAAGGCTGGTCCGAGGGCGTGACGGCCGGACGGGGTTGGATCGCAGTCGCCTTGGTGATCTTTGGAGCATGGCGCCCCGGCCGGACCGCGGTGGGAGCACTGCTCTTTGGTGGATTGCTGGCTCTGGAACCCCGACTGCAGACCTTCGGTGTGAACATCAGTCCGATTCTGGTGAGCATGCTGCCGTATGTCCTGACGATTGGGGTTCTGATCATCTTCTCAATCCAGTCCCGGCGTCGGCCCAGCGTCGCCCCGGCTGCGATTGGACGTGCGTACAGGCGGGAAGAGCGCTAAACCGATACCTCTTTTCACTGGTCGTAAGGCAATCTCACCCTGAGTTGCGGGATGGGCCGTGACACTAGGATTTGGACCAGCGGCACGAAGGCGAGGCGTTGGTATGACAATCGGGGGCGACAAACGCCGACGCGCCTGCATCGTGAGACATCAAGCCGATGACAAGGCGGTGCGTCGTGAGGCCGCGGCTTTGGCTGACGCTGGGTTTCAGGTCGACGTCATCGAGCTCCGGGGCGCGCGCTCGCAACCCCCATCGGAAGTCATCAACGGCATTCGATATATACGTATGCCGCTTTCGAAGCGACGGGGTTCGGCACTCAGCTACGTCATCGATTGGAGTCTCTGGTTCATCTGCTGCTGGGCGTGGCTCTCGAAGGAAACGGTTCGGAATCGTTTTGACTATGTTCAGGTCGACAGCCTTCCGGACCATCAGGTGTTTAGCGCGATCGTGCCAAAGCTGTTCGGAGCTCGCATCGGCTTGTTCCTAAAGGAACCCACCGCCGAGTTGTACGGGGCGCTCTGGGGTTCACCTCGCATCTCGAGCTTGATGGGTTGGCTGGCCCATCGTTCGATCGACTTCGCCGACATCGGGTTCTGTGTCACCGACGAACATCGGGCCACGTACCTCGAACGCGGCGTCGATCCATCCAAACTGACGGTCGTTCTCAACTCGATGCCACCGTTCCCAAAGGCATCCCGCAGTCGTCCCGCTGACGATGGACGGTTCGTGGTCGTCTGCCACGGCACGATCGAAGATCGCTGGGGCCACGACACCATTATCGACGCCGCCGCCGCAGCGGTTCGATACCTGCCCGGTCTACGGGTGCATCTCCCCGGCCGGGGCGCCGGGGCTGAACGGCTGGCAGCCCGAATCAACGAGATGGGCCTCGACGATGTTGTGTCCCTGGACGGATGGTTATCGGATGATGAACTGGCCCAACTTCTTGCCGACTCCGACGTCGGCGTCGTTGCTCAGGTTGCCAACCCGTACTCGCACCTGGTCCACACCACCAAGATGTTCGACTTCATGGAAGCAGCCGTCCCCGTGATCGCCACCCGCCTGCGCGCCACCGAGGCGCTCTTCCCAACCGAGATCACCTACGTCGACTCCGAGGACGCCGCCGCTATGGCCGAGGCTTTCATCGAACTTGCCAACGATCCTGAACGTCGCGAACGCGACGCCGCCGGCGCATTGGCACGGCTCGAAACCCTCGGCTGGCGAACGCAGATGGCAGCCATGACCGACGCCATCACCAGCTAACAACCACCCCAAACTTCGTGCCCCACCCACATTCTTCGCAAA
>CALGOA010000203.1 GCA_937958015.1 uncultured Acidimicrobiales bacterium
GGTTCTGGTCCTTCTCTGGTCCAGCTATCACAGCTCCTGGGGTCAGATGCTCCACTTCGAGCACCTGTTCACGCTTCACCTATTGGTGCTTGGGTTCTCTCCGTCCGCCGTAGCGTTGGTGGCGGGAGCGGGTCCCTCCGACGAATTGCCATCCGCTCGTTTTGGGTGGCCAGTTCGCATCATGGCCATCATCACCGTGTCCACCTACGTGATCGCCGGACTGGCGAAGCTCAGGATCGGTGGCGCCGCCTGGCTGGATGGCTCGACGCTCGGAAATCACATCGGTTACTCAGCGACCCGCATGGAAGTACTGGGAGGTTTCGTTCCACCGTTGGCTCCGATGGTTCTGCGCTTCGGTTGGATTCTGGGGCCGATGGCCGTCGGAGGATTGTTTGTCGAACTGTTGGCGCCGCTGGGTCTGTTCGGTGGTCGTTGGCGCCGATACTGGGTTCTCAGCGTCATCACGTTCCATACCGCCACAGCGCTGACGATGATGGTCTGGTTTCCCTACCAGGGTCTCGGCTTCGCATTGCTGCCGCTCTTTCGGTGCGAAGCGATTGGCGGCTGGGTGGACTCGATTGTTCGCCGTGGCCGGTCCCATCGGGCTGGCCGATAGCGGGCTAGGAAAGGCAGGGTGCATCTTCCGGTCGACGACCCGTCCTTCCTCGCAGATCCGTACTCGACGTTGACCGAACTGCGCGAGTCGACGCCGATCTTCTGGAACGAACCGACCCACCAGTGGATGGTTACCCGCTTCGACGACGTAGCCCGGCTGTTGCGAGACCGACGACTCGGGCGGGTGTACACCCACCGATTCAGTCACGAAGAGATGGGACAGCCAGAACCGGATCCGCGGTGGGGTAGTTTCCACGATCACGAACGCTGGTCTCTTCTCGGGTTGGAGTCACCAGTTCACACCCGGCTCCGTCGTCTGGTCTCCAAGGTTTTCACACCCAGAGCCGTCGCCGGGCTCGAATCAACGATTCGAGCAACGAGCGACCGCCTCCTCGCAGACTGCCGGGAGGCGGCAACATTCGACCTGCTGTCAGATTTCGCCCAACCGTTGTCGGTTGATGTGATCTGTTCGATGTTGGGCGTCCCGACCATCGACGGCCCACGGTTGCTCGCCTGGTCTCACGCAATAGTGAAGATGTATGAGCTCAACGCCACCGACGACAGTCGGGTGTTGGCCAATCAGGCCGCGGCCGACTTCATGGAGTACATCGCCGATCTCATTTCGCAGAAGCGCCAGACTCCCGATGACCTCTTGGTCTCGGCGCTGGTCGGCGTTTCGGACGAGGGTGATCGTCTCAGCGATCACGAGATCATCTGTACAACGATGGTTCTGCTGGAAGCCGGGCACGAAGCGTCGGTAAACACGCTGGGCAACGGTGTGGTCGCGTTGATGCACCAACGGGATCAATGGGCCAGGCTGACCGCAGGGGAGGTCGATGCCGCCATCGCGGTCGAGGAGCTGCTGCGATGGGATCCGCCGCTCCAACTGTTCGCCCGATGGGTCCTGGAACCGGGAGTCCGCGTGGGTGATCGTGAAATGAAGGTGGGGGAGCAGGTCGCAATGCTGTTCGGGTCAGCCCAGCGCGACCCTCGGCGATTCGCCGACCCGACGAGTTTCGACATCGGCAGGAACGATCCTTCCCACGTGGGATTTGGTGGTGGAATCCACTTCTGCGTCGGTGCACCACTCGCTCGTTTGGAGCTTTCGATCGCGCTCGATGGGCTGGCCAAACAGATGCCACAGGTCCGCCTGGCGGGCGTTCCAACAATCCTGCCAACGTTTGTTTTGCGAGGTTTTGACCGGGTGGAGCTGAAAATCTCGTAGCAAAAAGGTGGGCTGATGCACAACCGTCACATGGTCTCTGGGAGTGAACTGACACCACACTGAGCAGGGGTTTTGTCAGAACGTCAGCATGTATCTGGCACCGGATTGTGACGAACGGCCACTCAGAAAGGTTGTGTGAGTCGTTTGACCTACGCGATCAGCCCGCTAGTGTCCTCGGCCGTTACGCAATCGCAACATTAAGGCCGGGAATTCATGTCTGATTCAACTACGACGACCGCTGCGGCGCGTCCGAGAAAATCGCGCCTAGCGGCGCTCACCCTCTTTCTCTGTCTAGTCGCCACCGTCGCACTGCCCGTGCAGGCTGCTGATGCTCAGCAGCAGCAGATCCTGTTCGGGTTCAATCCGCCGGCGAATGGCAACAAGAGCCAGTCGCTCCAGCGCATCGAACAGCAGCTTGGGAACAAGTTGGGTTTGGTTCGAGTATTCATGCGTTGGGACGAGTCGGCCCAACAGCGGGACTACCACCGGGAAATCATCGACGGTGGCCGCACCATGCACGTCTCGGTCCGGGCCAAGCGCCGTAACGGCACCAAGATGTCCTGGAGTTCCATCGCGAATGCCAATCCGGGCTCGCAGATTCACAACGAGATCATCAAGTGGGCCGATTATCTGAAAACCCTCAACGGCGACGTGTGGTTCACGTTCAATCACGAACCCGAGATTCGGGAGAATGACGGTCAGGGCTCACCGGCGCAGTACCGCGCCGCCTATCGCAAGATCCACCAGATCTTCGACCAGCGGGGCGCTACCAATGTCCAACACGCGTGGGTTATGTCCAGCTACTCCTACGAACTGCAGGTCAAGAAACCCGGCGATCGTCGCGCCGCCAAGCAGTGGTACCCGGGCGACGATGTTGTCGACATGATCGGCTCAGATCCCTACGACTGGTCCAACTGCCGGGCCGACAACGCGGTAATCAACCGCCCCATGTCGGACCTCCTGCAGTACTTCCTCACCTTCTCGAGGGCGCACCCCAACAAGAAGCTCGTGCTGGGCGAGTGGGGCAGCACACTCAACCGCAACTTTGGAACCCAGGCCGGATTCATCGATGGAACCCGTGAGACTCTCAAGCGATCCGAATGGTCCCAGATGGCGGGAATCTCCTATTTCGCCAGCTTCGACGGGGCCTTCCCGAACTGCAAGTGGGATCCCCGGGGCAACGCCGACTCGATGGCAGCACTGCGGCGCATGCAGAACGACGCAGCGTTCGGAGGCGCCAACGCCGGTGGTGGCGGCGACAACCCGCCCCCACCGGAGGAACCACCGCCGGCCGGCAAGTTGACCAACATCTTCAACGGTTCGGTCAACTCGGGCGGTTGGCGAGCCCACTACTTCACGCCCTCGACCAGCGGGAAGTACCGCATCGTGGTGAAGTGGAATGGCTCAGCCAGGCTCCGCACCGACCTGCGTCGCTCGTCCAACAACAGCTGGCTCGGGGCCAACGTGTCGGAGCAGAACCCGAGCACGTACACGGCCACGGTCACCGCCGGCCAGCGGCTTCAGTTGGCGGTGTGGTCCCGTTCCGGGTCGGCCAACTACGACGTCGAGGTCTGGCGCCAATAATCAGCTCGGCCGCTCGAGCTGATCGAACCCTCTGAGCCAACAGCCACCGGCCGACAGGCCGGTGGCTGTTTGGCTGATGAACGGCCGATCTGCGCCGTTATCGTTGAAAGATTGTCGGGACCGCCCCGACGCCCCGCATGTGGTTTGTGCGAGGCCTGAAGAAAGTACTGCCTAGTTCCGTGACCGATATTCAAGAACCCGAAGCCCCCGTGACCGACGCCGAAGCCGGCGCCTACGTCCCCCGTCAGATCGTATTCAACGATCTCGCCGACACCCTCGACGAGGCCTACACCACCTCGATGGTGTCGATCGACGATGGACAGATGGTCAAGGGAACCGTTGTCCGTGTTGACAAGGACGAAGTCCTGCTCGACATAGGATATAAGAGCGAGGGTGTGATCCCGAGCCGTGAGCTCAGCATCCGTAACGACGTCGACCCCAGCGAAGTAGTCTCGATGGGCGAGATCGTTGAAGCCCTCGTGCTCACGATGGAGGACAAAGAGGGTCGCCTCCTTCTGTCGAAGAAGCGTGCTCAGTACGAGCGCGCCTGGGGTGACATCGAGGCCAAGAAAGAGGCTGACGAAGTCGTCTCCGGTCCAGTCATTGAAGTAGTCAAGGGTGGCCTCATTGTCGACATCGGTTTGCGCGGCTTCCTGCCAGCATCGCTCGTTGAGCTCCGTCGCGTTCGGGACCTTGCGCCCTATATCGGCACACAGGTTCACGCGAAGATCATCGAGCTCGACAAAAACCGTAACAATGTAGTTCTCTCTCGTCGGGCCTACCTAGAAGAGAACCAAAAAGAGACTCGCGACCAATTTCTCACGAACCTCAAAGTCGGCGAAGTGCGCGAGGGCACTGTGTCTTCGGTCGTTTCCTTCGGCGCG